>JASHPT010000094.1 GCA_030037955.1 Thermoplasmata archaeon | reverse complement strand
GGGGCGGTCGGGGCGTCTCGGGCGGTGACCGACTCGGGCTGGAAGCCCGTCTCGTACCAGATCGGACAGACCGGCCGGACCGTCTCCCCCCAGCTCTACATCGCCGTGGGGATCTCCGGCGCGATCCAGCATCTGGTGGGGATGATCAGTTCCCGCACGATCGTGGCGATCAACTCGGACCCGAACGCGCCGATCTTCAAGGTCGCGGACTACGGGATCGCCGGTGACCTGTTCCAGATCGTGCCGGCGCTTACGGCCGAGATCCGGCGCGTGCGCGGCAGCTGAGACCGGCCCGGGCCTAGTGCGGGGGGTTGCCGGGCACGTTCTGGTAGACGACCGTCGTGGGCTGCACGAACGGAGAGGCGGTCATCCCCGGGTTCTGCATGACGGTCTCGATCGTCCGCTGCACCTGGAACGGCTTCGGGATGCCCAGCCAGTCCTCGTTGCCGATCGACTTCGCCGCGCCGCCCTCGGCGCTGACCCGGATCGTACCGTAGCCCAGCAGCCGCTGACCGATGGACTGGTGCACGTCCACCCCGCGGACCTGGGTCATCGGGATGTCGTCCACATCGCGCGAGGCGATCCCGCGCTTGATGATCACCCGGTGGTTGCTGACGGCATAGACCGTCCGCACCCACCGCACGTACCGGACCAGGAGCCACACCAGCACGAGGAGCGTGACGAGGAGGAGCACATCGAGGACGATCATCCGGTAGATCGCGGGCGAGTGAGGCACCATTGCGAACAGGTGCGTTAGGCCGGGGAACGCCGCCCACCCGTAGAACGCCGCGGCGCACGAATAGTCCAGGACGAGCAGGATGAGCAGGACGACTATCGGCCCCGGGAAGTAGAACAGTTTGGTCGCCCGGGTTTCGACGTAGAGGACCTCGCCCTCGGCGAGATACCGCGCGAGGTGCTTCGGCGGAACCGGCGTCAGGTTGCTCGTGCCACGCGCCACGCCGGGGGACCGGGTCTCCCTCGACATAAACCCTCCGGGCGATTCGCCGCGGCCCGGGCGTTCCGCCGCCCACAGCGTCAAATGCCGTGCTCGGCTCGCAACGCCCGATGGGAATCACGGACTGTCACATTCACGTCAACCCCCTCTGGGAGATGAACGCCGGCGCGCGGGCGCTCATCGACACGAACCGGGACGCAGCCGCACTCGAACAGGTCCTTCGGGACCCGCCCGGTTTGCTCAAGCTCCTCGACACCGCCGGTCTCGAACGCGCCGTTCTCGTGAACTACGTGGCGCCCGAGGTCATCGGATACACCGAGAAGACGAACGAGTTTGTCCGGGACTTCGTACGGGCCGATCCGGATCGCCTGATCGCGGTCGGGTCCGTGCTGCCCACCCACCCGGCGCCGGGACGAGAGACCCGTCGGCTGGTCTCCGAGTACGGTCTACGGGGGATCAAGCTCCATCCGCCCCACCAGCTGTTCGCACCGAACGCCTACGTTCACGGCGGCTCCGAGGGACTCCGCGAGATCTACGGGGCCTGCGAAGACCTGCGGGTCCCGGTCATCATCCATACCGGCACGTCGATCTTCCCGGGAGCTCGGAACCGGTTCGGCCAGCCGCTCCTAGTCGAAGACGTCGCGATCGACTTCCCGAAGCTCACGATCGTGCTCGCCCACGGGGGCCGTCCACTCTGGATGGAGGAAGCGGTCTTCCTCACCAGACGCTTCCGGAACGTCTACCTGGAGACGTCCAGCGTGCCGCCGGCGAAACTGCTCGAGTACTTCCCCTCCCTCGAGCGGATCCGCGACCAGGTGCTCTACGGAAGTGACTGGCCCGGCCCGGGCGTTCGGGACCTGGGGGCCCACCTGCGCGCCGTTCAGTCCCTGCCGCTCGAGCCCGGTACGCTGCAGAAGATTCTCGTCGAGAATCCCCGAACGGTCTTCCCGGCCCGGGGGTCCGTTTAATACTCGGCCCCGCTGGCAACGGTCGTGCCCGAGGGTTCGACGCCTCCGCCCGATCCGCCGGCGTCTCCGGCCGGAGGACCCGAGGGTCCCGGCCCGGCCGCCCCGACGACGGTCGAGGTGGTCGAAGGAGGAGAGGAGGTCGGGCGGCTCCCGCTTCCGCGTCGGGACCGCGGAGAGATCTTCGGAGTCGCGAGTCAGCTCATGGGCGCGGCGCGTATCCGGGTCATGTGCGAGGACGGCGTGTCCCGCATGGGGCGGATCACCGGCAAGATGAAGAAGAAAATGTGGGTTCGCGAGGGCGACCTCCTGATCCTGCGGCCCTGGGGATTCCAGGAGGGCAAGTGCGACATCCTGTTCCGCTACAGCCGGACACAGGCGACCTATCTGGCGCGCCGCGACCTCCTGCCCGCCAGCGTGAACATGTTCGGCGAGGCCGAGGCGCCCCAGGACAGCTCCCCGAGCTAGGCGGTCCCGCGGTGGAGGCTCCCCCTCAGAGCGCGCGGGAAACTCGTGTCATCGAGGCCAACGCCGTAGCGCTGGGAATCTCCATCGATACCCTGATGGAGAACGCGGGACGGGCCGTCGCCGAGGAAGCGGCTCGGCGGGTCCAGGGACCTGCGGACGGCATCGCCGTGCTCGCCGGCCCCGGGAACAATGGGGGCGACGGGTTCGCGGCCGTCCATTACCTCAAGCAGTGGGGCTTTTCTCCCGACGTCTGGCTCTCCTCCCCCGCCGCCGAGATCCGCTCCTCCGCCGCGCGGCGCTGCTACGAGCGCATCGTCGCCACCACTCGGCTACGCGTGGGAGTACCGCGCCTCGCGGACCTGGAGGGCTACGCGCTCATCATTGACGCGCTCCTCGGCACCGGCCAGCACGGCGAGCCTCGCGGACCGATCCGGGACACGGTCCTGGTGGTACGAGACTGCCGAGTCCCGGTCTTGTCCGTGGACGAGCCTACGGGGTTGGGCTCGGCGGTGGCGGTTCATCCGCGGTGGACCGTGGCGCTGGAGGCCGTCAAAGAGGGGATGACGCCCGAGACCTCCGGAGAGGTCCTGGTCCGTCCCATCGGGATCCCGGCCACCGCAGCCCACGAGACCGGCCCCGGCCTGTTCCTCTTCTTCCCGGTCGCCTCGGGTCGGGCCCGGTCGCCGCGAAGCGGACGCGTCCTGATCATCGGAGGCGGCCCGTTCCCGGGCGCCCCCGCGCTGGCGGGGCTCGCGGTCCTCCGATCGGGTGCGGAGCGGGCGGTCATTGCGGCGCCGCAGCCGGCGGCCGGCTACATCCAGTCGTACTCGCCGACGCTTATCGTGCACGGGGTCGGCTCGGAACGGTTCCAGTCGACGGATGTCTCCCCGCTTCTGCGACTGCTCGACCACGAGCACTTCGATGCCGTGGTCGTGGGAATGGGAGTCGGACGGGCTCCGGAAACGGAGGCTGCCCTGGCGGAGCTGCTCGGGAAGCTCCGAGGCCGGAACCTGCCGATGGTCGTTGACGCGGACGCCCTGGGGGCTCTCGGTACCGCCCGTGGACAGGCCCCGGACGCTGCGCCCTGTGTCGCCACGCCCAACCGGCACGAGTTTGACACCCACTTCGTCAACCTCGCGGAAACGCTCGCGGAGACCCGGCTCGAGGCGGCCCGGCGGGTCGCACACGAGCGAGGGATCGTCCTCCTGGCGAAGGACGACGTCGACCTGCTCACCGACGGGACCCGGGGCTTCCTGAATCGTCACCATCATCCGGCCATGACGGTCGGCGGCACGGGCGACGTGCTGGCCGGAGTCGTCGGCTCCCTCCTCGCCCGGGGGGTGGACGGACTCGATGCGGCCCGCTTGGCCTCGTTCTGGGTGGGAGATGCGGGACTCCGAGCCTTCAGTGCCCGGAGTTGGGGACTCACTCCGCTGGACGTGATCGACGAGCTTCCCGCGGCGCTCCGGGAGGGTCTCTCCCGACTGGGCCGCTGAGACCCTCAGGAGTACCGTACCCGGCCCCGAATGTCCCGGGCGCGCTTGCGGACCTCCGCGGCTCCGCCCGGGTTCCCCTCGCCGTAGCCGTCGAGGAACGACCGGAACAAGGCCGGCCCCTTCGGGTGGATCGCCTTGAGGTCCTCCTCGATCAGATGCAGGTCGATCCCTTTCTCCTCGACACCGGCGTTCCGCGCCCCCATCGAGAGGTCGAGGAGCGCCGGCGGGCCGGAGGGTCCCTCCGGGTAGAGCACGTTGCTGCTCGTGAGGTCGCCGTGGGACAGGCCCCCCGCGTGCAGGCGGCCGATGGCGACTCCGAGGGACCGAACCGGCGCGACGAGGGCCATGGGGTCCGACGGCGCGGCGTCGAGCAGCTCCTTGAGGGTGGACCCCGGGAGCTGTTCGAGGATCAGTCGATGGTTCGGGAGGTCGATGTCGTAGATGACGGGCGTACGGACGCCGAGGCGGCGGGCCTCGGTCAGCAGCCGGACCTCGTTCCGGGTCCGCTCCCGTTTCAATCGCTCGTCGAGATTCTTCGGGCGGTAGCTCTTCGTCTCTCGCTCTTTGCGGAGGGCGGGTAACCCAAGCCACTCCACCGCGTGGAGCGAGGCCTCGGCCCCCCGGGACACCGGACTCTCCGCGTCGGCCACGGAACGCTCCGGTCAGCGACCGCGGCGAGCGGCCGCGATCCGGACGATCGCCTCGCGGGCGAGACGGGCGGCCAGGTTGCTCGTGTTCCCGGAGTCCCAGGGAGGGCTGACCTCCATGATGTCGAGGCCCACGAGACGCGGAGCGGCCTGGTCGATGGCGAGCTTGACGTCCCGGGGGGTCAGCCCGAACGGCTCGGGCGTTCCCGTGGCAGCGGCATAGGCCGGGTCGATGGCGTCGATGTCGAGCGAGATGTACACCCGGTCCGTCTTCAGCATGTTGAGCGCGCGCTGCAGAGAGGATTCGATGCCCTCCTTGGCGATCTCATGGGCCGTCACGTACGACATGCCGATGGTCCGGTTGTCGTCCATCTCCTGGTGCGAGACCGACCGGACCCCGAACACGACGACGTTCCGGGCGCCGACGCGCTCCAGGATCCGCCGGGAGGAGCACCCGTGACTGCGCGGGTCACCCAGGTACTCGGACCGGAAGTCCATGTGGGCGTCGAGGTACAGCACGCCGATGGAGGACGGGTCGGGATGCGCCTCCACCACGGGAGGGGAGCAGGCATGGTCCCCCCCGAAGACGATCGGGATCTTCCCGGCGGCGAACAGCGGCGCGACCTCCGCCCGGACGCCGTCCACCATCTGCTGGGACGACCCGAACTCGTCGGTGTTGCCCAGGTCATGGATGGGCAGCTCGGAGAGGTCGATGCCGGTTTCGAGGTCGTAGGACTCGAAGTTCCACGACTGCTGGCGGATGGCGTCGGGGCCAAACCGGGCTCCCGGTCGGAAGCTGGTCGTCCGGTCGAAAGGTACGCCGACGATGACGAACTGTGCGTCGTCGAGCGATGCCCGCGCGTCCGCGAAGGTTCCGGGCGGGTTCACGGTCAGCGGACTGGCCCCGGCTATATCAGCGTGCGCGCCGCCGGCGGCGTCCGGCCGGCGGGACGAGACGCCGCGAGGAGCACTTAAATCGCGAGCCCCGGTAGAGGGCCCCAGGGTCGACCATGAGCACTCCGGAACTCATCGGAACAAAGAGCGAAGAGGACGGAGTCGAGCTGGTCATTCTTCGCCATCCACCGGTGAATGCAGTCAACTCGGCGTTGCTGGACCAGCTCGACAGCCGACTGAAAGCCATCGCAGGGGACTCCAGGACCCGGTGCGTCGTGCTCACGGGAGACGGACAGTACTTCTGCGCCGGCGCCGACGTGAAGGAGATGGCCGTCCTCGGCAAGGAGAAGGCGCCGGAGATCCAGGCCCGAGGACAGGCACTGTTTCAGCGACTGGCCGACCTACGGTGCCCGACCCTCGCCGCCATCAATGGGCTGGCCGTCGGAGGCGGACTGGAACTTGCGCTCGCCTGCGATATCCGAGTCTGTGCCGATTCCGCGAAGCTGGGAGCCCCGGAGGTCGGGCTCGGGCTGCTTCCGGCCTACGGAGGCACCCAGCGACTGCCCCGCCTCGTGGGACCGGCGAAGGCGAAGGAGCTCATCTTCACCGCGGCCCTGGTCCCGGGAGCGGAGGCGCTTCGCATCGGGCTCGTCAACAAGGTGGTCCCCTCCGGTCAGGAGCTTCGCGCGGCGCGCGACATGGCACACACGATCGCCCAGAAGGCGCCCCGCGCAGTCGCCGGCGCGAAACGGGCGATCCACGAGGGGCTCGACCGGACCGTGGGCGAGGGCCTGGCAGCGGAGACCCAGGCGTTCCTGAGCGAGGTCATGGGGAGCTCCGACCTCGACGAAGGGATCGCGGCCTTCGTGGAGCGACGACCCCCCAAGTTCACGGGGGCCTGAGCGATGGGGATCGAGTTCAGCTTCACCGCCGAGCAGGAGGCGCTTCGGGAGGCGGTCCGGACCTTCGCCCAGAAAGAGATCGCTCCCGTCGTCGCTGCGATGGACGAGACCGAGACCTTCCCGGCCGCCACGGTGGCCCGGATGCAGGAGGAGGGCTACTTTGGCGTCCCGGTCCCCGAGGAATACGGCGGCCTCGGGCTGGGAAAGGTCGGCTACTGCATTCTCGCCGAGGAGCTCGGCCGGGTGGATGCGTCGCACGTGGCCGTCGTCGCCGCGCACACGTCGCTCGGCGCAACGCCGATCCTCTACTACGGGACAGAGGCCCAGAAGCAGCGCTGGCTGGTACCCGCGTCTCAGGGCAAGAAGCTCCTGGCGTTCAGCCTGACCGAGCCCGGCTCGGGCAGCGATTCGGGCGCGCTCAAGACCTCGGCCGTGCCGAAGGGCGACGCGTGGGTCCTGAACGGAACGAAGCTCTACGTGACGAACGGGAAGGAAGCCGACACGGTCCTGGTCATGGCGGCGAACGACGCGAAGAAGGGCCCGCACGGTGGCATCACGGCGTTCCTGGTGGACAAGGGGACTCCCGGCTTCCGGGTGGGTCGCTGTGAGAAGAAGATGGGACTCCACGGCACTTCGACCGCGGAACTCATTCTCGAGAACGTGGAGGTCGGACCGGAGACGGTGCTCGGCGGGGTCGGCATGGGGTTCCGGGCGGCGATGACGGCCCTGGACGTGGGGCGGGTCTCGCTGGGCGCCGCCTCCCTGGGCGGGATGCAGGCCGCGCTGCAGGAGGCGCTGAGCTTCTCCCAGAACCGGACCCAGTTCGGGCTTCCGATCAGCGAGTACGAAGCGATCCAGTTCAAGCTCGCCGATATCGAGATGCACATCGAGGCCCTGCGCTACCTGGTCTACCACGCGGCCGCCCGCCAGGACACGATGGGGCACGACCCGACCAAGTGGGGCCGGGTGGAGCGGGAGCAGAAGACGCGGGAGTCCGCGGTCGTGAAGTGCCTCGGCTCGGAGTGGGCCGCCGAGGCGATCGACGAGGCGCTGCAGATCCACGGCGGCCTCGGATACATCCGCGGCACGCCCATCGAGCGGGCGTATCGGGATGCGCGGATCTCGGAGATCTTCGAGGGCACGAACGAGATCCAGCGGGTCGTGATCGCCCGGGACCTCATCGGGCGGGGGCCGTAGCCGCCGCCGCACCCGGGGCAGCGCTCGCGGGCGTAGCACCCGAGCGGAGCTCCCGTCGCAGTACCTTCTGGACGCCGCTCCGCGGCAGGGCGTTGCGGAACTCGATGATGCGGGGCGCCTTGTAGTGCGCCACGCGCTCCCGTACGAACTGGATGAGCTCGTCCGCCGTTGGCTGCGTCCCCGCCTTCGGGACCACGAAGGCGCGGACGGCTTCTCCCAGTTCGGCATCCGGCACGCCCACAACGGCAGCGTCGGCGACCGCCGGATGCTGGAACAGGACCTCCTCGACCTCTCTCGGGTAGACCTTGAGTCCCCCGACGTTGATGAGGTCCTTCTTCCGGTCGACGATGAAGCAGTAGCCGTCCGCGTCCAGGTAGGCGATGTCGCCCGTGCGGAACCATCCGTCCCGGAGCACGGCGGCCGTCTCCTCCGGCTGATGGTAGTAGCCGGCCATGACCTGCGGTCCCTGGACGCAGAGCTCCCCGGCCTCCATCGGCGGGAGCAGCCGCGTACCGGTCTCGAGGTCGACGATCCGTTGGTCGGTGTTGGGCACCGGCAATCCGACCGACCCGGCACGACGCTCGCCACGGATCGGGTTGGCATGCGTCACGGGAGAGGTCTCCGAGAGCCCGTAGCCCTCGACCAGGCTTCCGCCGGTCGCCGCCTCGAACTGCTTCGCCACTTCGAGCGGAAGCGGCGCGGAGCCGCTGAGACAGATCCGGATCGATCGCAGGTCGTAGTCGGTCCGCTTCGGGTGGTGGTTGATGCCGTTGTAGAGGGCGGGGACGCCGGGGAACTGCGTCGGATGGTACTTGTCGATCAGCTTCAGGATTTCGTCGACCTCGGGACGGGTTTCGAGGACGATCGTGGCGCCGGCGAGCAGCGGGTAGGTCATCGCCACCGTCATCCCGTAGACGTGGAAGTAGGGGATCGAGGCGAGAACGACCTCGCGTTCCTGCGAGGCGACGTTGAACCAGGCGGCGCACTGGAGCGCATTCGCGACCAGGTTCCGATGCGTCAGCATCGCGGCCTTGGGCAGCCCGGTCGTGCCCCCGGTATACTGGAGCACGGCCACTTCCGTCGCACTCTGCACCCGAACCGGTGCCGGGAGGCCGGGGGTCGAAATCCCCGTCTTCCACCGGCGGATCTGGGTACCGGAGGGGATCCGGCTGGAGAGTCCGCGACCGGCGAGGTGCCGGTTAACGAAGAGTCGCGCCGGGAACGGATAGAGTTCGTGGAGCCCTACGACGTAGGTGATCGGCGACGTGCTGCTCCAGCTGACCTTTTCGAGGTTCGGCCAGTGGATGTTCAGGCAGAAGATCGCCTTCGGAAGCGCGTCCCCGAGCAGCCGGTGCAGGTCTTGCCCGATGTACAGCGGACTCACCTGGACCACGGTCAGTCCGGCGCGGAGGCTGGCGAAGTACGCAATCGGATACACCGGGCAGTTCGGGAGGTAGAGCGCGACGCGGTCGCCCCGCTGCAGCCCATCGTTGAGCAGCGCCTGGGCCAGGTGGCCGGCCGCCTCCCAGAACCGCCGATAGGTCCACTTGGCTCCGTAGTAGACGAACGCGACACGGTCGGGGTGCTTCAGCACCGCCTCCTCGACGAGCTCGACGAGGGAGCGGTCCGGAATGTCGATGTGGGTCGGCACTCCCGGAGGATAATGACGGAGCCAGACCCGGTCCGGCGCGGCGTCCATCGGCGGCTCGGGGCAGCGGGTTCCTCGCTATCTGCCTATCGTCCGGCGCCGGCGCCATCCTTCTCGAACTGCACGCCCGGCTTGTAGGAAGGAACCCAGCGGACCCGGTCCCCGATGGCGAGGTCGGTCACCGCGCGGATGGCCGGCATCCATCCGCTGATCCGGCCCCCTTCCTCCAGCTCCACGAGCACGTACGCGTACGGCGCGTCGTTGACGAACTCGTCCGCCGGGACCGTCTGGACGGTGAAGGCCACCACGTGCCCCTTGCCCGAGAGCGCAAACTCCTCGAGGTCGAGCTGGCCACAGCGGGGACAGCGCAGGCCCCAGGTCGCGGTGACGAAGCCGCACCCGGACCGGAAGCCGCGGAGCCGGCTCTCCTCCTCGTAGCCGTGCTGGTACTCTCCGATCGTGTGCGCGGCGGACGGCTCGGTCGGCAGCTCCGGCGCGGTCATGGCCGCCTCAGCGCCGGCCGAAGATGTGGACGGACGCGGAGCTGCCCGTGGCGCCGACGTTGTGCGCCAGCGCGACGTTCGCCTTCGGGACCTGCCGGCGGCCGGCCATTCCGTTGAACTGCTCGAAGATCTCCACGACCTGCGAGGCGCCGGTGGCGGAGACCGGGTGTCCCTTCGCCTTGAGGCCGCCGGATGGGTTCACCGGGAGCTTCCCATCCCGGGCCGTGAGCCCGTCGGCCGTCGCTCGGCCCGCCTCCCCGCGCGGATAGAACCCCATGTCCTCGAGGGCCACAAGCTCGGCGATGGTGAAGCAGTCGTGGACCTCCATGAAGTCGACCTGGCTTCGGTCGACCTTGGCCTGCCGGAACGCCGCCTCGGCCGCCCGCTGGCTCGCCGGGAGCCCGGTGAGCTCGGGACGGTCGTGCATGTCGGCGATCGACCCGGCCCGGGTCGAGGCGCGGATCACCAGGGGTACGGTCCGGGGATTCGGGAACTTCTCGGCAGCGACGACCACGAGGGCCGCGGCGCCGTCGGAGAACGGGCAGCAGTCGTAGAGCCGGAGCGGGGATGCGATCACGGGTGAGTTGAGGTAGGTGTCCATCGTGATCGGCTTCTGGAAGTGGGCGTGCGGGTTCAGGGCCGCGTTCGCGTGGTTCTTCACCGCGACACTGCCGAGCTGCTCCGGCGGTGTCCCGTAGCGACGCATGTGCGCGTTGGCGATCGTGGCGTAGAGCCCGGGGAAGGTCGCCCCGTTGTGCGACTCGAACGGATAGTCCGCGCCGATGGCAAAGTAGCTGGTCGCCGTCAGCGTGTCCAGGTGGGAGAGCTTCTCGACCCCGACGACGAGCGCCGCGTCGTGGAAGCCGCCCGCGACGTGAACGAACGCTTCGTGCAGGGCGGCGCTCGAGGACGAGCACGCAGATTCGATCGTGCAAGACGGGACCTCGGGGATGCCGAGCGCGGTGTTGATGAGCGGCCCAACGTGCGCCTGGCGCTCGGCGAGCCCGAATGCATTCGCGACGAACGTGTAGCCGATGTCCTTGGGCTCGAGGCCGGCCATCTGGATCGCTTCCAGCGCCACCCGGGACGCGGCCTCCCGGCCGGTCTCCTTCATCTTGCCGAACCGGTTGCTGGCGGCCCCCAAGACCCAGGCTTCCCTCGGCATGTCGGCCTCGGAAACGGTACCGACGGCTCGGGGATAACGATTGTCGGACGGCGACGCTACCGCCCAGAAGAACCAGGACCGAGCGCGGGAAGGTCCAGCAGCCGGCCCAACCGCGCGAAGATGCTGGCGGCCTGCTCCGGGTCGCGGGTCTTGATGAGCACGCGCCCGTCGCGGCTGAGCGTGACCTCTCGGTCGAGCTGGAGGATCAGCATCACCCGGGCATCGATGACCGGGACCCGCGCCGTCTCGAGGGCGGTGCGGGCCTTGCCGAGGTCGAGCGAGAGCCTGGGCGCGGGAATGGCTTCGAAGGCGCCCCCGCCGGCACACAGCCGCAGCGAATAGTATCCCACGGACCGCCGGCTCCGGACCCGGCTCAGAGCACGACCGCCCG
>JASHPT010000009.1 GCA_030037955.1 Thermoplasmata archaeon | reverse complement strand
GCGGCGGCCCCCGCCCAGGTCGGGAGCGGCGGATGCTTCGAGCTGAACGCGAGCAGGGCGAAGAACGTCCGGTCGAGGAGCTCGAGGCCCCCGATCACCAGGAAGACGAATCCGAAGACGAACAGGGCACTGGTCGCCATCGGACCCCCGGCTCGCCGAGGTCAGATCAGGTGCTCGAGGAAGTCATCCATCTGCCGCTCGCAGTAGATGCACCGCAGGACGACCGGACGCCGGCGGGCGACTTCGAACTCGCTCTCGACCGGTTCGCCCCGGTTCGTGATGCAGTTCGGGTTCGGGCACCGGGCGACTCCGACGATGTGCTCCGGCAGGTCGACGGTCCGCTTCTCGCGGACCTTGTAGTCCCGGATGATCGAGATCGTCGCCGTCGGCGCGATGAGCGCGATCGCGTTCACCTTGTGCGGCGAGAGCTCCATGTTCTCGACCTTCACGATGTCCTTCCAGCCCATCTTCTGGCTGCGCACATGCAGTGCGACGGAGACCGTGGAATCCTTGTCCAACTGGTCCACGCCGATGATCCGGAGCACTTCGAGCGAGAGACCGTTGCCGATGTGGTCGATGACGGTCCCGTTCTTGATCGGCGTGATCTTGAGTTCCCGGGGGGCGGCCACGGCTAGCCTCCTTTGGCGCCGAGGATGAGCGAGAGCAGCGCCATGCGGACCGGTACGCCCAGGAACGCTTGCCGGAAGTAGGCGGCATGGGGACTCGCGTCCACCTCGGGCGCGATCTCACCCAGCCGGGGCAGAGGATGCATGACGATCAATCGCTGCTTGGCTCCGGCGAGGACGGCATTGTCGATGCGGTAGGAGCCGGCGACCTTCGCATATTCGGTCTCGTCGCCGAACCTCTCCTTCTGGATCCGCGTCACGTAGAGCACGTCCGCGTCCCGGACGGCCCGGTGCAGCTGCTCCTCTTCCCGGACCCGGGCCCCCATCTGGTCCAGGTGCTCCGTGACCTCCTCGGGCAGCTTGAGGGTCGGAGGTGAGATCAGGACGATCTCGGCGCCGAACAAGGCAAGAGCATGCGCCAGGGAGTGTACGGTACGACCATACCGGAGGTCGCCGACCAGCACGACCCGAAGGCCGCTGAGGGTCCCGTGGGCCTCCTGGATGGTGGCCAGGTCGAGCAGCGTCTGAGTGGGATGCTGGCCGGCGCCGTCGCCGGCATTGATGACCGGCTTGTCGGACATCTGTGCGGCGAGCCGGGCCGCGCCCTCGTTCGGGTGCCGGAGCACGATCGCATCGGCGTAGTTGGACAGCATCCGGATCGTATCGGAGAGCGTCTCCCCCTTGGCGACCGAGCTCGTCGTTGGGTCGGCGATGGTGATGCATCGGGCCCCGAGTCGCTGGGCCGCCGTCTCGAAGGAGAGCCGGGTCCGCGTCGACGGCTCGAGAAACGCGAGCGCCAGGAGCGTTCCATCCAGCCGACGGTCGATCTTCGACCCTTCCGCGATCGGAATCATCCGGTGCGCGACCTTGAGGACGTCCTCGATCTCCTCGCGGGAAAGGTCGCGGATCGAGATCATGTCACGGCCCTTGAGTGCCATCCGGCTCGCGCACTGAGGGGGCGAACATAATCATTGTCCCCGCCGTCCCGCGGGGACCCGATGTCGTCCGCGGAGCCGGGGCGGTGGGCACTCGCCGGCCTCTACGCCGGCATGGTACTGGCCTGGGGCCTGAATTTCATTTTCGTGCGGATCGGTATCCAGTCGAGCCCGGCCCTGTGGCTCGCCACGTTCCGGGCGCTGCTCGGAAGCGCGGGGGTGATCGCCGGCCTTCTGGTCTGGAGGGCAGGGACACCCCTCACGCGCTCGGAGCGCCGGGATTCCCTCCTCCTGGGAATCCCCACGACAGCGCTCTTCTTCGGACTCTGGTTCCAAGGGGCCAGTCAGATTTCGCCCGGCGAGGTCGCCGTCATCGTCTACACGTTCCCGCTCTGGGTCGTGATCCTGTCGTATCTGCTCCTCAGCGAACGGCCGGCCCGATGGACCTGGGCGGGAGTCGTCGTTGGATTTGTCGGGATCATCCTGCTCGAACAGCCATGGAACGGGGGATCCGGCCGAGTGCCACCGGTCGCGGTGATCGAGCTCCTAATCGCGGCGGTATGCTGGGCGGGGGGAACCGTCGGCCTAAAGGCCCGCATCCGCGGTCCGGCCCTGCGGACGGCGAACGGCGTCCAGCTGGCCAGCGGGGCGGGAGTCCTGCTGGTGGGAGCCCTGTTGCTGGAGCCCCACCCGGTGATCATCCTCAACGGACCGTTCATCGAGTCCGTGCTCTGGCTTGGGCTCGTCGGAACGGCGTTCGCCAACGTCGCCTGGTTCGCGCTGCTCGCCAGGTTCCCCGCCCCGACCATCAGCACCTGGGCCTTCCTGACACCGGTGGTCGCGCTGATCGCGTCCGTCCTGATCTTTAGCGAGCGCTTTGACCTGATCCAGCTGATCGGTGTTGTGGCGGTGCTGGCGGGTGTCGTGGTCGTCGCCCGAGTCGACGCCACCGAGATTGTCGACGGCGAGCCGGCCGTCTGACCCACCGGACTGGCGGTCAGGCGCCGCGCAGACACCCCGGCGATTTCTCGCCGGGGCGGCCAGGTCGCGGTAGTAAGCCCCTTTACGTCAGTTACGTCAGAGAATCGGCCCGAAATGAGCCACTTTCAGGCCAACCGAGTTGTCGACGCCATCGTAGACGTGTGCGTTCGGACACCCCCTCCTCCACCATCCGAAACACGCGGATAGCCAACCAGTTCGGGCCCCTGGGAAACCGGGGGCCTTATCTCGGAAAGACCCTATTCGAGGGCTCAAGGGAGAGCAGGTGAGTGGGATTCCGGCGGCTCCCCGGATCTTTGTTGA
>JASHPT010000093.1 GCA_030037955.1 Thermoplasmata archaeon | reverse complement strand
GGCGGGGGAGGCCTCAGGGACGGCCTGGGGGCCTCCGAGGCCTGTACGGGCCGTTTCCGTCGTTCTCCCTCGAAGGATCCTGCGTTGGACTCGCAGATGATGCTCCAACGAAGGTTGAATAACGTTTCTATCATTACTTTGACCTCCATCGCTCGAAATCCACGATTTTCAGTCGGGTCGACGAACTGGGCGGGATCCCGGCCCGCGACGTGATCCACTCGGAGCATCCGTGCGCCTCCGCGGCCCCGAGGGCCAGCCAGGTGCCCTCCGGCGCGAGCTGCCGAGCGCTCGCGGCCAGCACGGCCGCCCGGCGGGCGGACTCCTCGTCGATCGGTAGCACGGTGATCTTGCGACGCAGCCTTTCGAGGGCCTGAAGCCGCCGGTCGCGGCCGGCACTCTTCTCCCGGCGGCCGAGGAGCTCCACCTCGAACAGGTTGAGCTCCGTCGTCGCGAGTTCTTCTCCGGCGAGCGCCGTGGCCATGGCCTTGGCGCGGGCGCTGCCCTCGAGCAGCGCCAGCAGCACGGGAGTGTCTAGACCCTTCATCGGCGGCGGCCTTCCCCTCGGCGTACCGACGGCCACTGACGGATGGCGGCGGCCGCGCTCCGGCCCCAGGCGCCCGAGAGGTCCTCGAGCGGCCCGCGCTGCTGCAGGAGCCTGGTCAGGACCTTCGTGAAGCTCTCGCCGGGCCGCTTGAGGTGGTCGAGCGCCTGGTAGACGTCCTTTCGAACGGCGATGTTCCGCGAGGACATACATATGAATCTACATATGTGGCATTTATCCCTTCGTCCGGCCGGCAGGCCCTCGCCAAACCCGGGGGAACGTGGGCTCGTGCGGACCGGAGCTCGGAGGGGACCGCCCCTCGCGCCGAGGGCCGGCCCTTCCCAGGCGGGGTACTAGGCTTCGAGAAGGGGCAACTCTTCGAGGAGCCGGACCCCGACCCGCTCGCCGGGTCGGAAGGCCCGGGGCGGCCGCCACTCGGTCGTCCGGACCACGGGGTCGCCGGGACGAGCCAGTCGCACGGTGGACTCGACCAGCGCCCCGACATTCCGGGACTCCACGACCGTTCCCGGAAGCAGGCCGGGGACATCGGCGGGGTGGAGGGTGGTGCGGGTCGGGTCGCACGCCATCCACCCGTGATCGGTCGCGACCACGTTCAACCCCAAGTAGGCGGCCACGAAGCTCGACCGAGGGGCGGCCCGGAGTTCGTCGGCGGTTCCTTCCCGCAGCCAGGTCCCGTTGCGCAGGAAGGCCAGCCGGCTGACGAGAGGCGCCGCCTCCTCGAGGTCGTGGCTGACGTAGACGGCGACCAAGCGGTCCCGCGAGACGGTACTGGCGATCTCCTGTTGGAAGGTGAGCTGAAACTCTCGGTCGATCGAGGCGAGGGGTTCGTCGAGCAGCAAGAGCCTTGGCCGAGGGGCGAGAGCGCGCGCGAGGGCCACGCGCTGCTGCTCTCCCCCCGAGAGGGTACCGGGGTACCGCCCGGCGTAGTCGGCAAGACGGAACTCCTCCAAGAGCTCGGACAGGCGGGCCTCGAGGGTCGCCCCGCTCCAGCGATGGGCGCGGAGTCCGTAGGCGATGTTGTCCCGTACGGTGAGCTGCGGGAAGAGGGCCAGGTCCTGGAAGACGAACCCGACGTTGCGGCGGTGCGCAGGTTCGCGGGTGAGATCCCGGTCGTCGAGCCAGATGCGGCCCTGCTGGGCCGTCTCCAGACCTGCCAGCAGACGCAGGAAGGTGGACTTTCCCGCGCCGTTCGGACCGAAGACGCCCAGGACTTCCCCGGGCAACAGGTCGAGGTCGACCGGACCCAGAGCGAAATCGGTGGTTTGGTACCGAAGGCCCTCGACATGGAGACCCTCGGTCCGCGTCGCACTAGAACCGGACACGGCCGCCTCCTCGAAGAATGACGAACAGAGCGCCTGCGCTCACCGCGACGAGCAGGGCCCCCACCGCCGAGGCCGGGCCGGCGAGGCGAAGGGACTCCAGGAGATAGGCCTCGATCACGAGCGTCGTGTACGTGGGGATGTAAAGGAAGTTCGTGGCGGCGAACTCGCCCAGACCGAGGGCGAAGGCGAATGCCGCGCCGGCGACGAGGGTGGGTCGCAGCAGCGGCACGTCCACATCCCAGAACGCACGCCAGGGAGAGGCTCCGAGCGTCTGGGCGGCGGACCGGAACGTGGCGGGGAGGCTCCGCAACGAGCTGCGGACGCTCTGCAGCACGAACGGCAGCGCGAGGGCCGCCTGACTCGCCACGATGAGGGTCCAGAGGAACGGAGCCGTCCCGAGGGTGCTCCCCCAGAACGAGCGAAGCGCGAAGGCAAGGATCACGGGAGAGAGCAGTACCGACGCGAAGGCGAGTCCCTCCAGGGTGCCGACCGCCCGCCTCGGCCGTATCGACGTGTAGGCCACCAAGAGCACCAGGGCGGCCACGATCGCCATTGCCGCTCCGGCGAAGAACAACGAGTTGACGAGTGCGGCCGGGGTCGCAATCCCGACAGCTCCCGTGACCCGGGCCGAGAGGAGTTCGCTCCAGTTCGCGATGGACCATCCTCCGCCAGGGAGCCGGAAGGAGAGGACGACGACCGCACCGAGTACCGCGGTGAGGAACGCGGTGAGAAGACCGAGGACGACGGCCAGGCCGATCGACGTCGGTCGCCGCCAGTCGACGGGGTAGAGCCGCGGGGCCGAGCGCTCGCGGCCGCCGAGCAGCCGGGCTCTGCGGGCCACGAAGAGGTAGACCGCGGCCGGAAGGGCGAGCAGCCCGACGGTCCACAAGGCAAGGCCCGCCGCCGCTACTGGCGTGGCGTAGACCGTTCGCGAGAGCGTGTAGATCCAGACCTCGATGGTGTAGTTGGATGGCCCGCCCAGGAGCAGCGGGGCGGCGAAGCCCACGAAGGAGAGGAGGAACGTGAGCAACGCCCCGCTGGCAGCGCCGAGGATGGACCCGCGGCCCCACACGTCCCGGAAGCGAGCCCAGGGGCCGCCCCCCAGGCTCGCCGAGGCCTCCTCGAGCCGGGGCGAGGCGTTGCCGATAGCGGCGGCCGTGAACAGCGCCACGATCGAGGCATTGTAGAACACGTTCGCGAGCACGATTGCCGGCAGGCCGTGCCCGAGCGCACCCAGCGATGCGGCGAGGGGGCCACCCGGCCCGAAGAGCTCGTCGATCCCGAGTACGACAACGAGGGGAGGCAACAAGAACGGCACGAGCAGGAAGCCGAGGAGTACGTCCCGGCCCCGGAAGCCATGTCGGCCGAGAAAGACACCGCACGGGTACCCCCAGAGCGAGGCGAGGCCCGCGCTCAGGGACGCCTGGACGAACGAGTTGGCGACGGCCCGGCGCGCGACCTGGGCGGCTAACGAGGGTCCCCAGAGGATCGAGACGAGACCGCCGGCCCCCCCCAGCCCGGTCCACGCGGACGCGAACAGGAAGGCCGCCGGTAGCACGGCGAACAGCAAGACGAACAAGAGCGGCGGCAGCGCGGCGAAGCCATCCCACAGCCGGTTCCACCAACGTGCCCGGCTCGGGGGGGATGCCCGCGTCCCCGTCACCCGCTCACCGCCGACTGCCACTGGAGGATCCAGCCCGGGAGGTCCGCGGCCGTGACGTTGACCGGCTGGAAGGAGTTCAGCGCCACGATCGACGACGGGGCGACGCTCCAATCGAAGGCATCGGGGAGGGGGATCGTCTCGTTCGAGGGATACTCCCACTCGTTCGTGGGGATCAAGCTCTGGACGGGCCCCGAGAGGAGCCAATCCTCGAAGTCCTGGGCCAGGGTCAGGTTCAACCCGGTCGCGCGGACGATGCCGGTCCCGTAGATCGACTCCCAGCTGTAGTTCTCTCCGCCGTACCGAAGCACGGACGTATTCAGCGCCCCGACCGGCCCAAAGTATGCATCGTAGGCCGGATCGGTGGTGTAGCTCACGAAGCTCGCGTATTCCCCCTCCGAGAACTCTCCAAAGCCGGTGCCCCAGTCCGTCGTCGAGGGCGCGACCGCGCCGACGGTTCGCCAGAAGTCGGTCCAGTTGGTATGGAGGATCTCGGTCGAGAACGCGATCTCGAGGGCGAGGAACTCCTCGCCCGTGATGTCCGGAGGCACTTCGTAGAGGAACTGCTCGGCCAGCGACCGGTTGTCCTCGATGTTCGCGAGGAAGTTCCCGGTCGAGAACGGATGGCCGTGGGAGTCGTCGTAAGTAACGTTGTAGTCGAGGCCGATGAAGCCATACTCGTACGGGACCGCGGCGTCGTCGGGGGACAGCTCCGATACGAGGGCGGGGGAGACGTCCGCGAGTTCGGGCGGCGCGTAGGGCACGAGGAGGCCAGCCGCTTCGACACGAGACGCAGTCAGTTCGTCCAGGCCGACCACGACATCGGGACGCGGGCCGCTGGACGTGAGAAGCGTCGTGGCGAGGTCTCCGCTGACGTACTCCACGCACACGTGGCTGTGCGTCGCGTTCTCGAAGCCACCGAAGACCGTCGCCCGCGCGGCGGCCGGGTCCGGCCCGGAGTCGAAGAACGTGTCGTAGGTCTCCACGACGAGCGTGTGCGGACCGCTCTGGCACGAGCTGGTGGTCGCCGCGACGTAGTAGTATCCCCCGAATCCCGCGGTGATCGCGAGCGCGGCGATCACGACGGCCCAGACCCGCCGACCGGCGAGGAGCGAGCGCGGGCCGGAGCCTGGAGACCCCGAGGATTCGTTACCCATGCCCTCCGCTCACAGCGGGGGATCCTACGCGGCGGGCCACGGCCTTCCCTTCGCCGGTATTGTCCGGTTCAGGTTCAAGGGGTCGACAGACAGGCTCTGTCCTCTCAGCCGCGTAGCAGCTCCCCCAGCGTCGCTCCGCAGGCGAGGGACGGATAAGACGATGCCGGGAACCGTGGGGAATCTACCCCGGCGAACGTCGGGGCAGGCCGCGGCGTTGCACCACCGACCAGTAGGAGTCCCGAGCCGGGGGCGACAGCGGGCGCCCGCGGTCCTTTGCGGGCGCCCCTCGAGCGGAGAATCGACCGATGCGGGAAACCCGGGCTCCTCCCCGAGAGAGTGCGGAGATCACGTCCTCGGCTCTGCTTGGCTGAACGGCCAGGAGCAGCGTTCCCTGGCTGCTGGCGCTGAGCGGGTCGAAGCCGAAGAGATGCCCAACCCGTTGCACGACCGGGTCGACCCAGACTCCGGCAAGGTCCAC
>JASHPT010000092.1 GCA_030037955.1 Thermoplasmata archaeon | reverse complement strand
GGAGATGTGGCGCCTCGCGACGGCGATGGAGAGCACCGCCCTGCTCCTCCAGCGGCCCCGGGGACGTCGCCTCGAGCTGAGCCCCGAACTGTCGCGCCGGGCGCAGGAGTACCTCCAGGCTCACGCGGGGGAGGACGCGGTTGAGGAGATCCGGCCCACCGATCTTCCGGCGCCGGGGCCTGCACCGGCACCGGCCGCGGAAGTGGCCGGTCAGCTGCCGCCCTGGCTCCAGCGGAGCGGCCCCGCGCCGACCGCGGACAAGCGGTCGAACAAGGTCGAGGTCGTTCCGATGTCCGTGAAGGACGATCCCTCCCTCCAGAAGGCGGTCGAAGCCCTTCCGACAGCGACCGCGGTCGCGAGCGCCCTCGACGCGGGCGCCCTCCGGCGACAGATCGAGGCCGACATGATGCGGTATCTCGACGAACGCCTGTCGGCGGTGAACCCGGTGCCACCGGCCGCGTGGACGAAGACCCTCGAGGAGCAGCTCGCCGAGAAATTCAACGCCAGCGTGGAGTCCCGGCTTCGGGCCCTGCCCCCGCCACCGGCGCCCACGCCGGTCGACCCGATGCGGATCGACACGGCCGTTCAGGAACGCCTCAAGCCGGCCCTGGCCGATCAGGCGGCCCGGCAGGCCGAGGCGATCAAAGAGGCCCGAAGCTCGATGGAGCAGCGGTTCTCGACCTGGACCACCCTCCAGCAGCAGGCGCTAAGCTCCCTCACCGACCGGCTGCTCGCGCGGACCGCCGAGCTCGAGGCTCGGCTGAGCCAGGACTCCCAGAACCGGACCACCCAGGCGGAGGAGCGTATCCACACCGAGCTTCGCGCCATCATCGGGCAGGAGCTGGACCAGGGCGTGCGCGGCCTGGTCGACCCCAAGATCGAGGAGTTCCGGCGGCGGGGAGAAGAGTCGCTCCGGGTCTCGGCGGAGCAGGTCCGTGCCGAGCTCCGGGAGTCGCTCACCCAGGCGCTGACGGACGTCAAGACCCGGGCCCAGGCCTCGGAGGAGGACCTGCGGGGCGCCCTGGTGGCGCAGCTCGACCTCCATCTGCGCGAGGCGCAGGACCGCGACGAGACGCAGCGGAAGGAGCTCGAGCAGAAGCTCCGAGCGGCAACGGACGGCCGCATCTCCGAGGCGGAGCAGCGTCGGGCAAAGGAGATGCAGGAGATCGAGCGGCGGCTGTCGCTCCTCATCGACGGCCGTGCCCGGGAGGTCCAGGAAAAGGTCGCGGCCGTTCTGCGGGAAGGAGAATCCCGGACGACGGCGCTGATCGACGAGCAGCTCGGCGGGCTCGAGAGCCGGATCGACCGGAAGGTCGATGCCAAGCTCGACGAGCTCCGCGACGCGGAGATGCACGCCGTCGCCGACCTGCAGGTCCGCCTCCAGTCCTACTCCGACCAGAAGCTCCGGGAGAGCCTCGACCGGGAACGCGAAAAGTACCTCGAGCTCCTGGCGCGGCTCAAGGGCGAGACCGAGACCGCGCTCGCCCGCGCCCCGGACTCCCCCGCCGTCGAGCGGATCGTCAAGGAGCAGTTCCAGCGGAGCACCGACAGCCTCCGGACCGACATCCAGCACCTCATCGACCTCCGGGCGATGGCGGTGGAAGAGAGGTTCCTCCGCGAGCACAGCGAGATCACCTCGCAGCTCGAGACGCTCCGGACCGACGTCGCCGACCGGAGCCGGGACAGCACCCGCCTCGAGGACGCCGTCCGGGCCGAGCTCGAGGAGCTGGACCGAAAGATCGTCGTGCTGACGGACCGGCTGGTGCCGGTCGTTCGCAAGGCGTGGACGCGGCTCTCCGAACTCGAGCGTGGAACGACCAGCTCCGCGGACGCCGACCTCAAGTACGCCCAGCTCCGGCGCGAGTTCACCCACGACCTCCGGCGGATCGAGACCGACCTGGCCGAGCGGACCCGGGAGATCCGGGAGCGGGTCGAAGGGACGATCGCCAACCAGGGACGCGTCTGGCTCACCCTCGTCCGCCAGCTCTCGCAGATGACCGAGGAGCGACGCGCCAGCGAGGAGGCCCGGGCCCCGAGCCTGCTCAACCGCTCCCGAGCGGCGCCGCCGCCGAGCGACGACGTCGACCGGGAGCTGGACTCGCTCGCGGAGTTGACCGGCTCCGACGCGGCCGGGGACGACGCGACGGACGACGACACGGACGCCTCGGACAGCGCGTCGCGGCGTCGGTCCCGACGGTCCTCCTCCCGGTAGAGCCGGCGCATGAGAGCCCCCTCGGCGACGGGCCGGTCTGGGCGTCGCGTTCGCGTGGCCGTGCTCGGCGGCACCTTTGACCACCTCCACGCCGGACACCGGGCCCTCCTGGCCGCCGCCTTCGCGCACGCCACCGGGGTTCGGGTCGGCCTCACGACCGACGCGTTCGTTCGACAGGAGCGGAAGCCAGCGGCGCGGAAGGTGCAGAGCTACGCCACACGTCGACGGCGGCTCCGACAGTTTCTGGCGACGACGTATCCGGGCCGCCGCTGGACCATCGCCCCCCTTTCCGACCCCTGGGGCGGCTCGGTGAAGCCCGGAGCCGACATGATCGTCGTGTCGGCCGAGACCCGGGCGGCCGTGCGAGTCATCAACCAGGAACGGCGACGCCGGAAGCTCCCGCCGCTCGCCGCGTATGTGGTTCCCCTGGTCAGCGCCGAGGACGGCCGACCGATCGCCTCGCGCCGCATCCGGACCGGTGAGATCGACGCCGAGGGACGACTCCGGCAGCCCGAGCAGACGCGGAACGCTCCCCGTCGGTCGAAGGCTTAATCCCCCGCGGCCCGCTCGGGCGCCCGATGGAGACGTACCTTCGGGTGAGCTTCCACAGCGAGGGAGCGAAGCCGCAGGAGGTGGCCGAGCGGCTCGAGGGCTTTGGCTTCGTCCCGACGCAGGGGAACTACGATTTCCTCTACGACTGGCGGGGACCTGCCACGCCGGATCAGCTTCTCGACCTGAGCGACGAGGTGTCGCGCCTCCTCCGCGGCTACCGCGTCCTCTTCGAGATCGAGACGGTGTGAGCCTGCCGACCGGTACCTGTTGAGCCTTCGTCCGCCGGCCGACACCGCGCTTCGCCCGGTCAACCTTAAGCTCGGGCGACCCTAGAAGCGCCGCCGTGGGAGTCTACCCCGTAAAGCCGGCAGTCCGCGCCCAGCTGACGCTCGACCGTGTCGCCGCCGCCTGCGAGGAGGAGTTCGGCGCGGCGGAGAGAGTCGGTGACTCGGTCACCACGCACTATGGCGCGATCGATGCGCTGACGGCCCGACCCGGGAAGGGAGAGATCGTGGTCGAGCTACGGATGAATCCCAAGGTTGCGGCCGACGTGGCCGCCGAGACGATCCGCCGGTACAACCGCTTCCTCGAGACACTGACGGGCTACACCGCCAAGGAACGGGCCAAGAAGGCCCAGAAGGCGGCGAAAGGAGCCTCGGCAGGGTAGACCGTGGCCTCCGCGCCGCCGTCGCCGCCGGGACCCGAGCTCGACTGGCTGCGCTCCGAAGTCTCGCGATTCTTCCCCGTCTATGAGACCCGGGTCACCCCGATCTCCCTCGTGCTGCTCGTGCACGCCGACCCGGCGACCCTCGAGCAGAAGTTCGACCAGCTGCGCCAGAGTCTCTGGCCGAAATTCTACGTCCCTCAGCTACGATACGAGCAGGGCGAGTACGTCGTCGAGATCGTCCGCCGGGGACCGAGGAGCACCTGGGGCTTCTGGGTCAACCTCGCGCTCCTGGCCGCGACCGTGATCTCGACGGCCTTTGCAGGCTCCTTCCTCTGGATGGCCTACGTCGGCACGTCGACCCTGTCTGCGACCGACTTCCTCTGGGGCGGCGTCTACTTCGCCGCGCCGCTCCTGGCGATCCTCGGACTCCACGAGCTTGCGCACTTCCTCGTCGCCCGGCACCACCACGTCGAGGCCTCCCTCCCGTACTTCCTGCCGGTGCCTCCACCGTGGCTCATCTTCGGGACCTTCGGCGCCTTCATCAGCCTCCGCGAGCCGATCCCGAGCCGGAAGGTACTGTTCGACATCGGCGCCGCCGGCCCCATCGCCGGCTTTCTCGTGGCGATTCCGGTGACCATCGGGGGGATGTTCCTCAGTGTCCACGCCCCGGTGCTCTCACCGCTCAACTGCGGCCCCACGATCCTCGGGGTGAACTACGGGGACCTGCTGATCGGACTCCCGCTCCTGTGGACCGTTCTCTCGTACTTCGTGCCGAACGCGGCGGCCATCATCAGCCTGCACCCGCTCGCCCTCGCCGGATGGGTCGGCCTGCTGGTCACGTCGATCAACCTCCTACCGGCCGGTCAGCTGGACGGCGGCCACGTGTTCCGGGCCCTCTTCCGGGACCGGTCTCGCTACGTGAGCATCGCGGCGATCATCTTCCTGGGACTGGTCGGGCTGCTGACGCTCTACCTGGGCTGGCTCCTGTTCGCCGGCCTGATCATCCTGCTGGGGATTCGGCATCCTCCTCCGCTCAACGACGTGAGTCCTCTCGGCGCCACTCGCGCCCTGATCGGTGCCCTCGTCGTGGCCGTGCTGATCAGCGGCTTCGTCCTCGTCCCGATCTCGACGCCGGCCGACAGCTTCTCGCTCGAGAAGCCGGTGGCGTCGGGCATCTCCGGCACCGATTTCCCGGTCGCGTCGCTGATCAACGTGACCGTCATCAATCACGACGAGGTCCCACACGCCTACAGCGTGACGGCGAACATTTCGAGCGTCGTGCTGGCGAACTCGACCGGGCCCCTGGTCGGTCCGGCGTTACAGGCCTTCCTGGCCAACTCCTCCTGGTCGATCGCCCTCCCCAACGGGAACATCACGACGTTCGAGGGCGTGGGAAGCTGGACGCTGCCGTCCACGCAGTACCTGTCTCTGCCGCTGGAAGGCACCGGCGTCATCCGGGTCACCTACACCAACACCGAGGCCGCGTCGCTCGAGGTCACGTTCTACGCCTCGCAGTACTGTAACGAGGCCCTCACCGGGCCGTCCGGACCCCAGACGGTACTGATCTAGGGCCGGGCCGTCAGTCGCGGACGTAGACGCGGAACTCCCGCGTCAGGCTGCGGTGGACCCGTTGAGGGATCGAGAGCTCCAGGCGGGTCCCAGGGATCGCGGCCTCCGTTCCGGCCGGGACGACCACGGCCAGCCGGCCCCCGGCCCGAACCCGGCTCGCCCAGACGCGGATCGTCCGTCGCCACAGGTCCGTCGCCGCCTCCCCGCGCGTTCCCGAGGCCCGTCCGTAGGGCGGGTCCGTCACCAGGGCATCGAACGAGGCGTCCGAAAACTCGCGGGCTGCGTCGGCGGCATCGGCCTGGCGGAGGCTCTCCGGGTCCCGGCGGAAATATGCGAAGTTTCGCAGCGCCCCGCGGACCATCGCGCCGTCGACATCGATGCCCACGGTGCGCGCGCCGAGCAGAGCGGCCTCGAGGAGCAGCGCGCCGGTACCGAGGAACGGGTCGACCACCCGGCTCCCTTCCTCGATGTGGGCCAGGTTCACGACGGCACGCGCCAGGCGAGGGGGGAGCGTCACGGGCCGCTGGAACGGCAGCTCCGGTGTCGCACGGGACTTCACACCGCTCCGAGCGGTGGGCGCCAGTCCTTCGAACAGGACGACCGAGCCGCCCTCCTGCTCCTCCACCCAGAACCGGCGGTCGGGCCGACGGAGATCGAT
>JASHPT010000091.1 GCA_030037955.1 Thermoplasmata archaeon | reverse complement strand
CCGTTCGGCATCCTCTCGCCCCCCGCCGTGCCGATCGGCCTGGCCGTCGGCATGCTCCTCGCGCTCGCCTACTTTTCTCTCGGGCCTCCGAAGAAGAGCCGTCGCGCACTCCCCTGGATGGCCGGTAGCCCGCCCGGGGTCCCCGGCGAGATCTACGGGTCGTTCGGCTACAGTACGGGTATCCGCGTCATGCTCCGCTCCGTCCTTCGGACTCGGGAGGTCCGGGCCCGATCCGGTCCGGTCACCCGGGCCGAGCTCCTCACCCCGGTCGCCTACAACGTCGAGCTGGAGGTCCTGGACCCGTTCAAGATCTTCTACGACTCGCTCGTTCGATTCGCCGTCGCCACCTCGACCGAGTTCAAGCACGCGATCATGCCCGGGCGCGTGGGCCGCTATCTCGGCTACCTGCTCGTCGCGACGCTGGTCGTCGTGATCTACATCGCGGTCGCGGTGTAGGACACGCCACTACGGGACGACGGTCACCGGTCGGCGGGCGCGATCGACGAGCGCCCCGGAGACCGAGCCCAGGAAGGCTCTCGACGCCCCGCGGAGCCCCCGCGTGCCGACGAGGATCCAATCGGCCTGTATTTCGTCCGCCGCGCCCAGGAGAACGTCGACCGGGGGGCCTTCGCGACTCCAGGCCTCGAGGGGGATTCCCTGCCGCTGCGCCTCGGCCTTGAGGTCCTGCAGGGTCGCCCGGATGGCGTCGGACTCGGAGGTCTGCTCCTCGTCCGTACGGGGTTCCATCACCGTCGGGGGGTGGGTGGCCGCATGGACCACGAGCACCGACGCGTTCCCCCATCGGGCGATCTGGAAGGCCCACTGGACGGCCCGGTAGGAGGGGTCGGACCCGTCGTACCCCACGAGGATGTGGAGAACGCTACGGGTCGAACGGGGCGAGGTCCCGGGAGCCGAGGTCATGCCGGATCCTGTGGGGCCTCGGTGGACGTTTTGTGGGGCAAGTACCGGACGACAGCCCGCTCGGTCTCGGCGCTGCCCTCCGGGCGTGCACCCGGTTGAGAGGCGCGGAGCATCCCTTCCAGGGCTCGGACCCGGCGGGCGAGGACCACATTGTCGCTGTAGTACTCGTAGGCCCGGAAGTTGAGACGTGCCCGCTCGGTGGAGCAGTCGACCAGCGCCTTGGCAAGCTCCGCCACCCGGCGGTCCGCGTCGTGCGTAGGCTCGGCGGCGAGTGCGTGGGCCAGTGCCGGCAACGCAGTTTCGAGCCAGATCCATAGCCCCGGTAGACCGACATTGTCCACATCGACCCACGGCTGCAGGGCTCGACGGAGCGCCGGAGGGAGTTCCGTCGATCGCTTCAAGGACGCGAGGAAGTCAGGGTTCCGTTCGTCCCCGTCCGGGGAATTCTTCGATGCCATGCGGCTCCTGCCCAGGGGTCATCGGCAGCGAGCTGCAGTTTCCGGACCCAGGAGTCCGGCGGCTGACCCCACAGCCGACCGTACTATCGGCCCCGGATATTTGAGTGGTTCGGGATCCGGCTCCCAGATGGGGAAACAGTATGTATCATCGGACGCTGCCCAGCCGTACGGGCGATGGAGCCCGCCTCCGAACCGCCGCGTCTGCGGATGATGGCTCCTACGGCAGTGTTCGATGTCGGAACTCGCCCCGGTGCCGCCCCGCGAAGGGTCCAGCGACCCGCTCGCTGACCTTCGAGCCATCACCATCGAGGCCGGCTACCCGGAGCTCGCACTCCAGATCGATACGGTCTCGTCCCGGCTGGCGGCCGGGACGCTCCGAATTGGGCTCCTCGGCCAGTTCAAGCGAGGGAAATCGACCCTCCTGAACGCGATCCTCGGCCAGGATGTCTTGCCCACGGGGGTTCTCCCGCTCACCTCGTGCCCGACGGAGGTGCAGGAAGGTCCCGTCGGGGGACGCGTCCACTTGCAGGGCGGCGGTGTGGAGCCCCTGCGCCTCGAGCAGCTCGGGAACTGGATGACCCGGTCGGCCGGCGACCCGCGCGCAGGGGGTGTCGAGCGTCTCGAGGTGACGCTGCCGCTCCCGGGATGGGCCCGGGGCCTGACCTGGCTGGACACCCCGGGCGTGGGATCGCTCGACGGCTCGGGGGACCGAGTTGCGCTCGCCGTGCTGCCCACGGTGGACGTCGCGATCTTTGTGCTGTCGCCGGACCCGCCGATCACCGAGGCCGAACGAAAGTTCCTCCGGGCCGGCCGCGACTATGCCTCTCGCTTCTTCTTCGTGATGAACAAGGCGGACACCCTGGACGCCGCCGGCCTGCAGCAGGTGCTGCAGTACACGGAGGCCGCCTTGGTCGAGCGCTGCGGGTTCGAGTCGCCGCAAATATTCGCCGTATCGGCGAGAGAGTCCCTGCGCCGGGGAGGGGCGCCCGAGCCCACGAACGACGCGCACTGGACCCGGTTCCTGGACTCGCTTCGCCGGACGGTCAGTGAGCGACGCCAGGAGACCGTTCGCGCGTCGATCCGACGCCGGACACTTGGCTTTGCGGAAACGGTCCATCGCGCGATCGCACTGTCCCTCCTCGCCGCCGAGGCAGAGGCGGGCCGGTTCGCCGCCGCCGTACAGGTGCTCGAGGCGGCCGTGGGGAGACTCGAGGAGGAACGTCGGGCGGCGGATGCGATCCTCAACAGCGACGCGTCGGAGCTGATCCGACAGCTGGGGGTCCGTTTGGACGACTTTCGCCGGCGGACCACGGACGAGGTTCTTCCCCTGCTGCAGAGGGCGCTCGCCGAGTCGCCGGGCCGCGCCGGTGGGGCGGTCGTTCGGGCCTACGACGCATCACTTCGGGCATTGCTCTTGCCTCGCGTCGCCGCACTCCGAGTCGAACTCGCGGAGCTGAGCGCTGAGGTCCTGGCGTCGGCCTTCGCCCGGTACGGGCAACGGTTGGGAACCGTGCTCGGAGAGATCCGGGCCCGAACGGACGAGACGCTCCGGGTGACGCTCGTGGCCGACGCAGCACCGACGCCCTTCGAGGCGAGCTCGGAATACTACCCCCGAGTGGACGCGCTCCTGGAAGGGTCGCTGGCCGCCCAGACGACCCTGCTGCTGCCGGCGGCCTATCATCGGTGGAGCCTCCGACAGAGGCTCCCCCGACTGGTGGACCGGGAGGTCGACGGTCAGTGCGGACGGCTCCGCGATGATCTCATCGATCGGATGTCGGGCACCATCGCCGCGTTCCGTCGGGCTTGGGTCGAGCAACTAGCTCTCGACACTCAGGCAATCCAGACCGGACTCCGGGCGGGCACCAGCCAGCGGTCCACGGATGCCCCCTCCCGGGAGGCGTGGGAGCTCGGCCAGCGGAAACTCCTGGCCCGACTGGAGTCGCTCGAGCGCACCGTGGCGGAGTGGGTCGCCCAATGACCGCTCCTGCTCCGACGGACCCGCCGGCGTACCTCGGGGAGAGCGGGTCGGCGCGGGAGATGCGGTCGGCGGCGCCGGCGTCCGACTTGTGGGCGCGCGTGCTCCCGCCTGCGGAGGGTCGGGTCTGGTTCGACCGGCTGCGCCCCCCGATTCGACTGTGGCGGCTCGGCGCGACGGCGCTCGTGTTCGGGGTGCCGCTTACGCTCTTGATGGTCCATATCCTATCTTGGACCTACTTTGTCTTACGCCCCGGTCGCCTCGCCGAGGTGGTTGCAGTCGGTCCGGTGCTGGGCGTGATGTATGAGCTGGCAGTCGAGCCCTACCGCGCCGGTATCGCGCCGCGCGGTATCTGGCTGAGGTTCCTCCCGTGGCGAACCACGTTCTTCCCGTGGGGATTCGTATCCCCCGAGGAGAAGCTTCCGGATGGACGGGTCCAGCTCCGCATGGTGGACCCTCGGTGGCTCACGTCCGAGACGCTCGTGCTCACGCCCGGTGAGGCCCAGGCGATCCTCCAGAACCCATGGAGCCGAGACTGGGTGTTTCGCGATGAGGCGAACCGACGATGGACCCTCGGCGGAAAGTGACGTCGATGACGCCGGCCCTTGGCCTCGGGCTGCGGTACTACGCCCCGCACTCCAGCGCGGAAGTTGACCACCTCATCCGGGGACTCTTGGTCCGGGTGTCGAAGCAACTCGGGGTCGCCGTCGGTACCGAGGAGATCCGGCGCTGGGAAGGCACCTATGGGATCGTGGTGAGTCAGGAGCACCAGGCCGCGGTTTATCGACGAGACTTTCTCGGGAGCAGTCGACGGTTGCACCAGCGCCTCGGGGTGCCCATTTCGTCCGTCCTCCGGAGGCGGAATGGCCGGTACAGTATCGTCGGTCAGGTGGCGGTGCTCGAGAACGACCGGGTGGACTGGATTCCCACAGAGCCCTGGGTCCGCACACAGCTCGGGCACCCTCCGCGGACCTACACGCACCCCGAGGAGGCGCCGGGCGCGTACTTCCTCCGCAAGCTTCTCCTCGAGGGCATCGGCGCGATTCCGCGAGGCGTCGGAGGCTCGGCCGAGGACAACCTCATGGGAAACGCCCCCGAGCTCGCCCGCTGGCTGAACGCCCACGGGGTCACCGTAGGGTCTGCCCTGGCGCCCCTCGCGATCCCCGGAGGGACGTACGCGCTGTTCGAGACGTCCGCCGCCGATGAACGAGGGTTCTGGCTGGTGTGCGGATTGGAGCGGTTCAGCTACTCCGGCCTGCGGCGGGCCCTGAGGGCCCGTCGGGCGTTCGCGTCGGCTCATGGGCCGTCGAGGGTGTCGCTGGCCCTGCTGGTCGGACCCCCCCATTCGGAGTCCCGCCAGCTCTGGACCTTCCCCGGTCGCCCGGGTCCGGCTGGTGCGCCAGCCGGTCCAGCATCTGAGTCGGGACGCTTCACGGCCAGGCCGCGTCGCGCGACGGCCGGCTGAGGTCGACGAATGCGAGCGTTCTGCACCTCGTGCTGGGCGGAAGTAGACGCCGCCCAGAGCATCTGCCCGGTCTGCGGATTCGACATCCGCAGTGACCCGCGGAGCTATGATGACAAGATCGCGTCAGCCCTCCGCCACCCGCTTCCCGAGACCCGGGCACGGGTCTGCGAGCTCGCGGGGCGACGTCGGATGCGAACCGCGGTGCCCATCCTGATCGAGCGGACAACGGATCCGGACACCTACGTGCGTGTCGCTGCCCTCGACGCCCTCGGAGAGATCGGTGACCTCCGAGCGCTCGGGCCAGTCGAGCGGAATTGCCGGGACCGAAGCCTGCTCGTGCGGGAGGCTGCCCTCCGTGCCCGCTCCCGGCTGTCGGCGATCGCCTCGGTCGGCTCCCCCGGGTGACGCGGCCGCATGCAGAGCCGCATGGAGCGCAGTATCCCTCACGACGTCTGGGCCGTCGCGTTCACGAGTCTGTTTTCGGACTGGAGCTACGAAATGCTCCTCCCGATCCTCCCGTTCTTCCTCTCGATCGACCTGGGTGCGTCGCCGTTGGTGGTCGGCGTGGTCGAGGGCTCGGCCGTGGCGGCCCAGAGCCTGGTCCAATGGGGGGCCGGCCTCCATCTGTCGCGTCGCGAGAACCGCCGGGTCCTCGGCTCGGCCGGTTACGCCACGACCACGGCAGCGGACGGACTCATCGCGCTGGCGAGCGTGTGGCCCGTCGCCGCGGTGCTCCGAGGCATCGCATGGGCGGCGCGAGGCGAGCGTCTGCCGATCAAGAAGGCGATTCTCGGCGACGCAGCCGCCGGGGGGTCGGTGGGCCGGGCCTTCGGCCTGGAGCAAACCTTCGATTCCCTGGGCGCGGTGGCGGGCACGATCTCCGCTGCAGCGGTCGTTGCGACGCAGGGCGTGCCGGGGCTACGAACGGTCTTTGCGGTCAGTGTGCTGCCCGGCCTCGTCGCGGTCATCCTGTTCTACCGCCTCGTCTGGGACCGGGATCGACAGCCCACGTCCCCGGCCCGGGTCGCCAGCGCCGGCCGGCCCCAACTGCCGAGGAGCTTCTGGCTCTTCCTGATACCCGCGGCCGTCTTCGGCCTCGCGTCGTTCAATATCCTGCTGGGTCTTCTGCGGGTGGGAACCGGGCTGCTGAAACCCGGAGGCCCCGGATTCGGCAGCACAATCCTCGTTGCTCTCGTGGCATACCTCGCCTACAATCTCGTGTACACAGGCCTGTCCTACCCCGCGGGCCTACTCAGTGACCGCACGCCGCGTCTCGGACTGGTGGCGGCCGCCTATGCCCTCTTCGTCCCGGTGGATCTTCTCTTCATCCTGCCTCCGACCGTGGTCGTCGGACTGCTCGCCTTCGTAACTGCGGGGGCCCAGGTTGCCCTGGCGGACGTGGCGCAGTCCGCCTGGGTATCCCGATCGGTGGATGCCGCCCAACGGGGCTCGGCGTTCGGGTATCTGGGGGCGGTCCAGGGCGTAGGGTCTCTCGGCGCCTCGGCCCTGGTCGGAGGTCTCTGGACGGCGTACTCCCCGGCTCTCGCGTTCACCGTCTCGGCCATCCTGGCGGCCACGAGCGCGATCCTCCTGCTCCCGGCCGTCCTCCTGTCCTCGAAGCCGCGCGACCCTCGCCGCTAGCGGTACGGTTCGCTGCCTCAAGTCGCCACCGGCACCGCCACACCCAGGCCGTGGCGCGAGACCCCAGGGGGGGTGTAAACCCCCCGAGCAGGTTCCCACGATTCGGGGCAAGGGGCTCGGGCTGCCGAACCCCTTGGGGCGGAAAGAATCGCGCCCCGTCCTAGTTTGAGAAGAGTGGACACGGGGGGATTTGAACCCCCGACCTCTGCTTTGCGAAAGCAGCGATCTTCCGCTGATCTACGTGCCCGCGCCGCGGGCGACCGGTGCCATCGCTTAAGCGTTTGGCGCGAAGCGTGGGCCTCAGGCCGCCACGGTGCTGGCCGGGTGCGCCAGATCCCGAGGCGCGTTCGAGGCGTCGCTCACCGGGTTGTCAGCGGTCGGGGACACTCTCGCGCCCGGGCTTCCCGGAGCGGACGGTGGGGAGGATGGGGGAGACCGGCCCTGAACTCGCGAACGGACGGCGACGAGCACGTGTTCGTCCGAGTCGTACCGGAAGAGCTCCGCATACCGTCCCCAGTTGATGATGTTGAGGACGTAGGAGTCGCTCGGAGCCGTCGTGAAGGCCAGGAGACGCTGGA
>JASHPT010000090.1 GCA_030037955.1 Thermoplasmata archaeon | reverse complement strand
ACTCGGGTGGTCTGGGTACCCGAGGCGGTGACAACGACTCCGTCCATGGACCGTTCGTTGGTGTCGAGAGCGACCAGGGATGAGGGATGGTAGGGTTCTGGAACCTCTCGTTCAAGGAACAACGCCACCCGGTCCTCGGACACCTGGAGCTGCTTGATGCGAAGATCGGGGTCCTGGAGTCGTTCCCAATGGTAGGGGGCGACGTGAACGAGGAAGGAACACCACTCTCCGCTTCTGAGGGATACACGGACCTTGCCGGTGTCGAGGTCGAAGTGAAAGGTCGTCGGACCGGTCCGAAGGAATCGCTTCCGGATATAGGGGATCTCGGAAGGGATCCCCTTCCGAAGCCGGGTTCGATGGGCGCGAGCCAGCGAGACGGCGATCTCTGCCGCCACGACCGCATGCTGGCCGGTCATGCGGTTGACGAGTGCCCAGTTGCGGGCGAACCTGGAACCAGAACCTCGGGAGGTCTGGCCGGTGTCGAGGAGAGGTCGGAGGGTGGCGTTGGTCAGGAGTCGATAGTCGGCCATGAGGCCGAGGAGGGGAGCGGGTACGGGAGAGGCGAGAGGAAGAAGGAGGCCCCGGAGGACATGCATCCGGGATACGTCGGAGTGGGGCTAGAAGGGACAGACGGCCCCGATGGAAGGTGAACGGTGAGAACCGGGTCTCCTCAACGAACTCGAATAAAATCCCAAAGCAACGCGCGCGGCAACGCTTATATCGGAGGCCCGAGTCGAGCGGCCTCCCCGCATGTCCGACCCTATTCGCAAGGAAAATCCCGAGCTTGCCAAGGTCATTGTCGAGCTCCGGAAGGCGGCCCGGGAGCACCAGGCGCCGATCTGGCGCGCCGCGGCCGACCGCCTGGCCCGACCGCGTCACCAGGTCTACCCCCTGAACGTGGGACACCTCGAACGGCTCGCGGAGGCCAAGGAAACGATCGTCGTTCCGGGGAAACTGCTGGCCGAGGGTCGGCTCACCAAACCGCTCACGATCGGTGCCGTCTCCTATTCGGCCGAAGCCAAGTCCAAGGTCCACGCCGCCGGCGGGTCGGCTCTGAGCATCCATGAGGTGGTCCACTCACATCCCGATGGAAAGGGGGTCCGACTCCTTGCCTGAAACGACTCCCTCCGCGAGCGAATCCACGCCGACGGTCATCGATGCCTCGGGGCTCGTCGTCGGACGGGCCGCGAGCCTGATCGCGCAGCGTCTCCTGGCCGGGGAGCATATCATCGTCATCAACGCCGAGAAGGCGGTCGTGACCGGTTCCCGTGCATCCGTGCTCGAAACCTACCGGGCGAACCGCGCCCGGGGTTCCGTGCGCAGCGGCCCACACTTTCCACGGAACCCGGACCGGATCTTTCGCCGTGCCGTTCGTGGGATGGTTCCCCACCTGAAGAGCCGAGGGAAGGCCGCGTTCGACCGGCTCACGGTCTACATCGGCTGCCCGGAGGTCTACGCGAAGCTGTCGGCGAGCAGCCTGCCGGACGCGCAGGCGAAGCCGACGCTCCGTACCCCGCTCACGCTCGAGGAAATCTCCCGGCTGCTGGGGGCGCGCGTATGAAGACTCCGCAGGCACTCATCACGACCGGCAAGCGCAAGGCGGCCATGGCCCGAGCCACCTTCACGAAGGGCATCGGCCGGGTGCATGTGAACCGGCAGCCTCTCGAGATCTACGAGCCCGCCTTCGCCCGCGAGAAGATCTCGGAGCCGCTCCGCATGATCGGCGAGCGCTGGAAGGGCGTCGACATTGACGTCACGCTTGCCGGGGGCGGGGTCGCCGGTCAGGCCGCCGCGGCGCGGACCGCGATCGCGCGGGGACTCATCACCTGGCTCAAGGACGACCAGCTGCGGGAGACCTTCAAGCACTACGACCGGAGCCTGGTCGTGAACGACCCCCGCCGCAAGCTTCCGAAGCGGCCCGGCGGGCGCGGCGCCCGGGCCCGTCGACAGAAGTCATACCGGTGAGTCGGAGGCAGACGATTCGATGACGCTGATGGTTCCGGTACGGTGCTTCACCTGCGGAAACGTGATCGGCCACACCTGGGACCAGTTCCAGGAGCGGACCGCCCGCGGCGAGGCCCCGGGCGCGGTGCTCGACGCCCTCGGGCTCCACCGCTACTGCTGCCGCCGGATGATCCTCACCCACGTCGACCTGCTGGACGACGTCGGGCCCTACGGGTAGGGCGCGACCGGCGGTGGTGCCCGCGTGCAGGACAGGGTCGTGAAGGTCAGGCCACCCTCGGACACGCTCGCGGAATCCTTCACCGCATAGCCCGCCGCCCAGGCCCCGTCGAACGGGAACTTGTAGGCGTACGTCGCCGGCGCCGGAAACAGCAGAGAGACGAAGTATCGATCCCCCGAGCCCGGAAACGGAACCGTGATCGGGTAGACCCCGGAGGATGCGTTCGCGCTGGGGAGGTTCCAGGTCAGACAGTTATCGACCTGGAATCCACCGGACAGCATCGATGTCGGTGTGTTGTCGAAGAGGACCGAGGCGTTGCCGTTCAAGCTGAAGCTGGTGGCCTCGCCCACATCGTCCATCGACCCGGCGGGAAGGAGCAGCTCGGTCTCGAACCCGGACGCGGAGGTCGTGAGATACGATGCCGAGAGGTCGGTAGTGCACGGGGTCGCGAGCCCCGGTCCGGGGGCCGAGGAGTTTTCCCGGGCGCTCAGGCGCCAGTCGAGGGCGCGAAAGATCCCGACGGCAGCCCCGTTGGACGCGTTGATCCCCCACCCCGAGCCGTTCGCCCATGCGTTGCCGCGATAGGGAGAGTTGAGCAGGATGATAGGCGTCCAGAAGAGACGGCTCTCGAGGACAGATCCGGTCGTGCAGACCTCGTGCTCCACCACTCCAAACCCGACGGCCGGGACGAGGAGTGGAATGGCGACGACGATGGCGACGGCGCCGACGACCAGGGCGGCGAAGAGCACCCAGGGTCCGCGATGGCCCCAGGGTGACGGGGACGGCGGGCGGGGTGGAGGCGTCGCATCCATCGACGGTCGCCGGTCCGTCGGACGGCCGGAGCGGTCATAATCCCGTCGTTCGCCGCGGACCCCGCGGCAAACCGCCCGGACCGCTAGGTCTCGTCGTCCTCGTCTTCGTCCGCGTCCTTGGAGGACGAGCCCCGCTCGAGCCGGCCGCCGCTCCGGCTGGACGGCGCCGAGGCGGCCCTCCGCCGGTACCGGAACAGCAGGATCAGGGCTACGATGACCGCGATCGCGCCGCCGCCGATGGCGGCGTACTCGAGGTAGAGCTGGGTGGTGTTCTGCTTGATCGTGATCGAGACGTGCTGGAGGTTCGGTCCCGAGACGTAGCAGTTGCCGCAGGTCGCGTTGGCCCAGAGCCACCGGTTACCGGTGATCGACGGGGTCCAGGAGACCTCGGCTCGGACGGTCTGGTTGAAGGCGACCGAGATCGGCGGGGTCTGCACCGTCGTGCCCACGACGCCCTTCGCGGAGACGTTGTAGAAGCTCACCGAGGCCGGGCTCCCGGCGATCGACCCGCCGGGGCCGGTGGCCGTCTGGCTCGTCGCCGACAGCAACAGCTGCACGTTCCGCGCTGTCGAGAGCTTCCCGCCGGTATTCGTGATGTTGACCCACCACGTGTAGGCGGTCCCGGTCTCGATCGAGACGAGGCCCGACTTCTCGGTGAGGTTCGTGACGGTCAGGATCGGCCGAGTGGTCGTGTTGTAGGCGACCGTGAGCAGGTACGAGGTGTTGGCGTAGTTCCCGGCCCGGTCCGTGACGGTCAGGTTCACCGTGTACGGCTTCTGCTGCGGCGCGAGGTACTCCACGAACGAGAGGTTCGAGTTCGTGATGTGCACCGTGCTGTTCGCGGTGTTGTTGACCCACCACTTGTAGGAGACGATCGTCCCGTTGTGCGGGTCCGACGAGTTCCGCGCGGTCAGCCGCACGTAGGCGACCCCGTTCGGGCCCTCGACGGTGCCAGACGACGGGATCAGGTTCCCGTTCGCGTTGTACGCTAAGACGACGGCGATCGGCTTCTCCGTATCTCGTACGAGAATGACCAGCGTCGTCTTCGTGGAATGGCCCTGCCCGTCCCAGACGGTCAGCGTCAGGTTGTACTGCCAGCCCAGGAACGGGGTCACGACGTTCCCGCCGACCATGCCGGCCGACAGGTAGTAGCCGGCGCCCTGGAAGCTGTAGCTGACCGGCGTGCTGGTGTTCGCTCCGGCCGCCGCCGAGTAGTTCGCGAGGATCTTCGTGAAGTTGTGGCTGGTGAGGTTCCAGACGGCGTCCGAGATCACGCCGTTGACCGGCGCTCCCGGGTACAGCGTCGACAGACTGCCGGTGAGGTTGAACTGGATCGGCGTCGACCAGTTGATCAGGAGATAGCGTACTCCGTTGACCGACTGATTTTGCGCGGTCGTCCAATTCCCGTTGATGACCGCGGTCGGGGACTGGTCCCCGACGTAGATCGTGAACCCGATCTGGTTCGTTAAGCCGCCGGACGAGGTGACATTGAGCGTCCCCGAATATTTTCCGGTCGCCGTATAGATGTGGGTCGTGGTCGGCTGGTGCGTGAAGTTCGTCCCGCCGTCGCCGAAGGTCCAGGAGAAGGCCGAGCCGTTCGTGCCGGCGGGGTAGGTCGAGTTGACGGCGGAGAAGGTGATGTTCTCCCCGAGTCCGACGACCGCGGTGTAGTTCCCGCGGGTCGAGTTCAGGATGTTCTTCGTGGAGAACGTGAAGGTCGGGACCGACACGTTGAGCCGGGCCGAGATGTTACCATACTTCACGATCGTGAAGTTCGCCGTGTTGAAGGCCGAGCTCGACGGCTTCGAGACCAGGTAGAACTTGGTCCAGGTCGCCGACGGACCGCCGGGGATGAGCTTCGAGTTCGGCGGAGCCTGCGTGCCGGCTTTGAGAACGTAGCCCTTGGGCAGGATGATGGTGTAGTTGATCGACTGGCCGTTCGTCGGGTGCCGGTAGTTGAAGGCGATCGTGTACTGGGGCCCGGTGCCGCTCTTCGGGAGGGCGCCGGTGACGTTGTAGACCTGGGTCCACTTCATCGAGAGACCCTGGGCGCTCGTCAGTCCGTAGCTCGCCGCGTATCCTCCGGTGACCGCCGGCTGGAGCGTCGGCGTCGTGTAATTCGTCGGTTGGCCGAAGCCGGTTCCGTTGATCAGGGTGCTCGCCTGACCGGCCGGGAAGAACGGTCCCTGGGCCTGGATCCAGGGCGCCAGGTCCGCGTAGAGGGTCGAGTTCGTGATCGTGGTCGAGTGGCTGAAGTCGAGCCCGAGCTGGGCCCAGAGCTGACCCGCGCTGGCGTTCGGCAGGTCCGGGAACACGGAGTAGTTGCCCAGGGTCGCGACCGTGGTGACGTTGAGCAGACCGAACGTCGCACCGTTGAGTCCGTAGGAGAAGTTGAGCGTCGTGTTGTAGACCGCCGGCGGCGCGATCGGCTTGACGACGACGTTGTGGGGGTTGCCCGAGGTGCCCGACGGCGAGGTCGAGCTGACCGAGAGGGGGACGAAGGCCGGCGCGTAGCCGATCGGGGAGATGATCAGGTCGAACGTCTCGGTGCCGGTCCCCGTGAAGTCGGAGGGATACGTCCCGACGGCGTACGAATACCCGGTCGAGTCGTACTGAGAGTAGGTATCGTACTGGTTGGCGCCGGAGGTCGTGTCGATGAGGGTCTGGTTGAAGCCGGCCGGCTCGAGGCCGCCGGCCGAGCTATAGATGAGACCGTAGGTCAGGTAGTTGCCGACCTGGAGCGACACCCGGAACATTCCCGAGGTCGGGACCGTCTCGGGGGTGTACGAGTACTGGCTCGGGCTGCCCGGGGCATCCGTGTAGAGCAGCCAGCTCCCGGAGGGGGCCGGGAAGGTGGTCACGCCCGTCGCGTTGGTCACGTTCGCGGAGAGGGCAAAGTTCGGGTAGCTGGGCGAGATCAGCGAGACGGTCGCGCCCGACACGGGCGTCGACCCGACCGTGACCGTGGCGTTGACCGTGGTGTTGTACCCGATGAGCCGGACGTTCGGGACCGTGAGCGAGATCGGGCTCGTGAGGTTGGACGCGCTCTCGTAGTAGTACTGAGGCACGGAGCTCTCGGGCAGGATGCCGCACACCCGGATGCCGTTCACGAGGATGCTCCCGACCGGACAGCCGGTCGACAGGATCCCGCCTTGCGGCTGGACGGAGAGTCCCCACCAGCCGGGGGCGAGGGTCCCGTTGGTGTTGGACGAGGAGAACGTGAAGACGCCCTTCGAGCTCGTCGTGGTGGTGTAGACCGCGTGCGTCGCGCTCGAGGTCAACTGAACGACGACGCCGCTGGGGACGCCCAAGCCGTTCGGTTGCGCCACGAGGCCCGTGATCACATAGCTCGTCGAGGCCGCCGCGGCCGTCGGCAGCGAGCTGAACACGGACAGTGCCAGCAGCGCCGCAACGAAGGCCAACAGGGCATGCCGCAGACGAGGCGGTAGCCTGCCACCCATACCGTTCTTCACTCACCGGTTCGGCGGTTTTCCGCCGAGACTCGGGCGCGAACCCGGCCCCTCTACTTATAGCTTGCTCGGGGAAGAACGCCGATTTCCGGAGTGCGAAGAGTTCGCAGGGTCCGGAGGCCTCCGGGCGGGTCCGAACTAGCGGTAGATCGCCTGCAGCGCTTCCTCGCGCTTGCGGGCCACGCGTTCCCGCAGGAGCTGCTTCGAGAACTCTTCGTAGAACTTGATCGCCTCCGCGTCGACCGACGGGCGCACGAGCTTGAGCGCCTCGTCGAAGTGGTGCATCGTGACCTTCCGGGCCGACAGGCTCTCCCGGATCGCGACGAGCCCGGCCTCGCGGCACAGGGCGGCGAGGTCGCTGCCCACGTATCCGTCGGTGCGTTGGGCGATCTCGGTCAGGTCGACGTCCTGGAGGGGCATTCTCTGGCTGTGTACCTTCAGGATCTCGAGCCGGCCCGTGATGTTCGGCGGCTCGACGTAGAGCAGCCGGTCAAAGCGGCCGGTACGGAGGAGAGCCTCGTCGATGATGTCGGGCCGGTTCGTCGCCGCCAGGACGAGCACACGCTCCAGGGACTCGAGGCCGTCCACCGAGGTCAGGAGCTGGTTCACGATCCGTTCCGTCACACCGCTCGAAGTCTGGAGTCCCCGGCGGGGGGCGATCGCATCGATCTCGTCGATGAAGACGATCGAGGGGGAGGCCTGTCGGGCCTTCTTGAAGATGATCCGGATCGCCTTCTCGCTCTCCCCGACCCACTTGGACATGATCTCGGGTCCCTTGACGGAGATGAAGTTCGCCTGGCTCTCGGTCGCGGCGGCCTTCGCGAGCAGCGTCTTTCCGACGCCCGGGGGTCCGTAGAGCAGGATCCCGCGGACCGGCTCGATGCCGAGGTGCGAATAGACCTGGGGATTCCGGAACGGGAGCTCCACGGATTCCCGGAGCTCCTGCTTGACCTTGTCCAGCCCGCCGATCTCGTCCCAGTGCGTGCTCGGGATCTCGACCGTGACGTCTCGGAGACTCGAGGGCTCGATCTGCTTGAGCGCCTCTTTGAAATCCTTCTCGGTGACCTTCATCCGCTCGAGCAGCGGCAGCGGGATCGGCTTGTCGAAGTCGATCTCGGGAAGATACCGACGGAGCGCACGCATCGCTGCTTCCCGGCCGAGCGCCGCCAGGTCGGCGCCGACGAACCCGTGGGTCAGCATCGCGAGCTCGCCCAGGATCCGCTCGCGCTCCTTCTCCGAGCCTTCCATCGGCATGCCGCGGGTGTGGATCTGGAGGATCTCGAGTCGGCCGGCCTGGGTCGGCACGCCGATCTCGATCTCCCGGTCGAAGCGGCCCGGCCGTCGGAGCGCCGGATCGATGGCCTCCTCCCGGTTCGTCGCGGCGATCACGATGACATTGCCGCGGCCCGACAGGCCATCCATGAGCGTCAGCAGCTGAGCGACGACCCGTCGCTCGACCTCGCCCACGACCTCGTCGCGGCGGGGCGCGATCGAGTCGAGCTCGTCGATGAAGATGACGGACGGTGCGTTCTTCTCGGCCTCTTCGAACTTCTCGCGGAGCTCTTTCTCGCTCTCTCCGTAGTACTTCGAGATGATCTCGGGACCCTGGATGCCGATGAAGTGGGCGCCCGCCTCGTTCGCGACCGCCTTGGCGATGAGGGTCTTCCCCGTTCCCGGCGGTCCGTAGAGCAGCACTCCCTTCGGCGGAGAGATCGCCAGTCGGTCGAAGAGCTCCGGGTGCTTGAGCGGCAGCTCGATCATCTCGCGGACGCGGCCGAGCTTCTCCTTGAGGCCGCCGATATCCTCGTAGGCCACCCGCGGGGCGGCGACCTCCGTCTCGGTGACGCTCTCGCTCTTGATCGTGATCAGGCTCTGCGACCCCACCTGCACGATGCCCTTGGGCTGGGTCGAGACGACCATGAACGGCAGCGAGCCGCCCATCAGGAATACCCCGGGAATGACGAACACATCGCCACGCACGAAGGGCCGGTGCGCGAGGGCCTTCGACACGAAGGCCTCCAGGCCGGGTCCGAGCTCCATCTTGGCCGCGCCGGAGTAGATCGGGGCGATCGTGATCGCCTCCGCCACCGGGCAGTCGACGCGCTGGACCATCACCCGGTCGCCGATGCTCACGCCGGCGTTCCGGCGTACGACGGCCTCGATCCGGACGATGCCTTTGCCCTCGTCGTCCTGTTGGGCACGGTTCACGACGGCGGCAGTGACCTTCCGCCCCCGGATCTCGATGACATCCCCCACGCCGACCTTGAGGCGCTGCCGAGTACTCACATCCAGCCGGGCGGTGCCGAGACCGATGTCCTGCTGGAAAGCCTCCGCGACGCGCAGGGTGATTGCTTCCGCCATCGGATGGGGTCCTGTAAGGGGATGATTCGAGGGTCGGTCGAGATAAAAGGGTTGGGTCGAACTGCACCCCACTCACACGGCTCTCGGGCGGGAGAGCCCGCCCCGTTCGATGCTGGTGAGGTAATACTTCACCCCCGGTCGACGGTCGGCCTCCGGCTCGGCCTCCCCAGGGGTCGGCCGCGAGCCGGGTTCGGCTATCGGCTGAGTAGCGGTCCGAGCGCCGATAGCCGATGCGTTCCGGGAGGGCAATTCCTCGAGTGCGCCAGTAGGCGAGTGTTCAAGTACCGAATCGAGCGACAGCCCACGTTCGCGGAAGTGGTCGGTTGACCGCGATGTGCATCTCCTGTGGATGGACGGCGGAGGACGGCGGCGGCGAGCGCGACGTGGTCGAGTACACCGTTCCGGGCCGCGCCAGCACTCGGAATGTCTGCACCGAATGCCTGGAGGCGGCGAGCGGCGCCTGGGTACAAAAATCGCTGCCG
>JASHPT010000089.1 GCA_030037955.1 Thermoplasmata archaeon | reverse complement strand
TCCGGGGGCTCGCCACGGGCTTGCATTGGTCCCGACCGGGAATGGATGTCCTCCTCGCTCGTGCGGTGCTCGCTCGGCGCGAGCTTCCCGGGTCCTTGCACGTGCACCTCTACGAGGGGGGTTCGATCGGCGCCTTGATCCGGAAACTCCGCGGGATCCCGTACGTGGTCGACCTGCAGGGGTCCCTGGTCGAAGAGACGAGTCGGTACCTCCCGCGAGGACTCGGTGGTGTCACGAAGGCCTGGCTCCGCCGGGTGGAACGACTCGCCGAGGACGGTGCGAGCTTCATTGTCACGAGCTCCCCAGCCATGGTCCAGTTCCTGCGGGAGCACTCCCCGCGGACTGCGGATCGGGTCGTCTTCCTAGACGACGGAGTTCCTGAACACTCCATTCTGTCCTCAGTGGACCGCGACAAGTTCCGCGCCGCCGCTCGAGCGAAGGAGAGCCGGACGGAGGGAGACTTCGTGATCGCCTACCTCGGGTCCCTCTCGCCAACGCAAGGCATCGACCGCCTGCTCGAGTCCGCCCCGGAGATCCTTCGGCAGATCCCGAACGCCGTCTTTCGGCTCTACGGGGTTCCGAACCCCGGCTCGACGCTGCGCGAGTACCGCGACCGATGCACCCGGCTGGGAATCGGTTCCCAGGTCCAATTCCCGGGACCCGTTCCGTATGACGACACCCCGCGCGTCCTCGCCGCAGCGGACGTCGCCGTGACCTGGAAGACGAACCCGCTCGAGGCGAACGGAAAGGTGCCGGTTTACATGGCGGCGGGAATCCCCACGGTCGCGATTCGTACCCCCATCACGGAACACTACCTCGGCACGCACGGCGAAAAAGGAGGGTGCCTGGCCGAAACCGCCCAGGAGGCTGTGGCGGGGGTCGTACGGCTCGCCGGAGATCCGTCGCTTCGGCAACGCCTCGGCGACGCGGCTCTCGCGGCGGCGCACGCTGAGCTGACCTGGCAATCCCGGGGACAGCGCATCCTGCAACTGCACAAACAGGCTGGTGCGGTCTAAGCAGCCCTCTCTCGGCCGGCTCCCGTCAGTCGCCCGTGCCGCGGGGCTCCGTGGGCGACCGAGCAGGTCGGCCGTCCTTTATCAGCCGCCGTCGGAGTCAGGGGGACAACCGTGGCGACACCCGGGGCTTTCTCGACCCGCCGTGTCGGTTCCTTGCCGGTCCCCCGTCTCGGGGGAGCGCGACTTCGGTTCGTGCTCCGCTCCTGTGCATTGCTGGCCCGATACCCCTCCGTCGCCGTCCGTCTTCCGGACGGGTTGGGCACCGCGACGGCCGCGATGGAAGAGAAAGTGGTGCAATCATTCGTCCGGAGCCCCCGGACGTTCGGTCGGATCGGCGGAGCCCGAGTGCGCTTGAATCCGCGCAACACGCTGCCGGAAAACGCTGCGATGGCCGTCGCGGGCTGGTACGAGCCACCGATCTCCGAAATCCTCACGTCCCTGTGCCGGCCCGGCGCCTGCGTGGTCGACGTCGGGGCGAACGTCGGGTGGTACACCTTCCTGGCGGCGCAGCGCGTGGGACCGACCGGTCGCGTCCTCGCGTTCGAACCGGAGCCGGAGAACTTCGCGCTCCTCTCTGAGTCGCTCCGGGACAATCCGCGTCCCCAGGTCCGTGTGTGGGCCGAAGCCGTGTCCGATCACGATGGAGAAGAGACCCTCTTTCTCTCCGACGAGGCGGCATCTTTTCACTCGACCGCGCGGCATGTAGGCACCCGGTCCCTGACCGTCCGTTCCCTCCGCATCGATACGGTCGTCCACGACCTCGCACTTCCATCCGTCGACGTGCTCAAGATCGACGTCGAGGGCGGCGAGCCGAAGGTACTCCGGGGAGCCCTCGACAGCCTCCGCGCGGGCCGGGTGAGGAATCTCCTGATCGAGTGGCGGTCCGAGACCTGGGAGGCTGAGAAGCCGCTGTGGGAGGAAATCGCGGCGAGATATCGGGTGTACCGGATCCTGATGCGACCCCGGCTGGTCGAGGAGATCCCCGACCCGACGCTCGAGCGTGTCCACGCGGCTATGCTCGCCGTCGGCCGGCACGGACGCAACCTCTTCCTTGCCGGTGGCGCCCCGGACTAGCCGGGCGGCCGCCGAGGCGGCGGCCGGAACCGGAAGCAGAGAACGGTGGCCGCAACCGCTCCCAGCACGACGAGTCCGACGAACACCCCCTGCAACTGCCGGACGCCGGCGAAGGAAGCTCCGAGCACGGGCGTCCATGACGTGTCGTTGGTGACCGCAAGGCGGGTCGACTGGCTGACACGACCTGGGCCGGAGGCATTCAACCAGTAGTACCCGGGAAGCAGCGACACCACACTCGGAGTCTCTACGAGGAGGCCGTTCAGTCGGAGAGTGTTCCCGGCTCCGACCGGACCCAAGGAAAGTTGAACGAGAGGTTTCACGAGCCAGAGCTCGGCGGAGCCGTTGCAGGCACCGCCGAAGGCCAAGCTGCCGGCCGAGGCGACGAACGTCACCGCCGCCGGACACGTCCGCGTCGACAGGGAACCGACCACGGCTACTCCCGTGAGGTTCAGCAGGGTGACCACTCCCGAGCCATACGAGCCGACCGCGACGAGGCCGCCCTCGGTCGCCCAACCCTCGGCCTCCGGGCCCACGGCGGCCGAGCCCGTCACCACGCCGGTGGTCCGGTTCAGCCAGTCGACCAAACCGGGAGCGGACCACGTCAGCAACAGAGTGGACGATGTCACGAGGATGTTGTTCGCCTCGAAGCCCACGTCGGTCAGGCTGGTCTCTGCTCCCGTGGAAACGTCGTACGATCCGACGTCGTCGCTCGACCCGGAGGTGACGTAGACCTGGTCGGTCCCGGGGAGCGCCGAGATCGCCACCGGGGACGAGACCACCGTGAACGACCGGATCAGGTTCCCGGAGGTGTCGTTCACGACGGCCACCAGATCCTCGGACTCCTCCCCGATGACCGCCGCGTTGAGCGTCGGGTCGAAGGCGATGGCCGTGGGTGACCCGGTCAGGTTGACCTCGAACGCCGACGTCGCGCGACAGGCCGAGCCGACCTGCGCGACGAACAGGTTTTGACCGAGCGTGCCGGCCCAGAGCGAGCCGGTGGACGGGTCGACGGAGAGGAACCGGACACCGGTGACCGAGGAAGGGAGCGAGTAGTTGCCGCACAGATCGAATGTGGAGGCGTTGAGGAAGTCGATGGCATGGCCATCCCAGGAGGCCAGCGCAACGGTGTTCGTCGAGGGGAGATATGCGAGCGACGAGGTGCTATCGCCCGGACCGGTGCTCGAGGCCGTCCGTATCCCGCCGGCTTCGGCCGTTCCAACCTTCCAGACCTCGACCCCGGAAGGCGTCCCCAGGTCGCCGAACGTGGCGACCAGGGTGTAGTGGGAGGCGATGTACGACTCCAGGTACGGAAAGTTCGTCTCGAGGTCGACGGTGCGTGCGCCGACGACGACGAGCGGCACGTAGGTAGCGTTCCAGTGCTGGAAGATCCGGGACCACGAGGGAGCCAGGTCCCGGAAGGACGGCCCCAGGGGTAGGGAATCGAACTTCAAGGGCCGATTATAGAGGTCGATCATGATCGATAGGTTCAGCAGTTCCGGGCGATTCGCCGCGGTGAGAAAGGCGAGGTCGCCCGAGAACAGTGTGGCTCCGGCCCGGGAATTGGCATCGAGGTATCCGGCGACGGCGTTAACTTCCTGCAGCGAGTAGGCCCGCTGGTCCGCATTCAGAGAGCTCAGGCCGCTGACGTAGGGCTCATTGTACGGATTGGAAGGGCCCAGGACGGCCACGGCCGAGAACAGGGACGACACGACGAGCAGCACTACGACCCCCGAGGCGAGCACGGAGCGTCCTCCTCCGAGCCTCGATAGGAACCGGGGCTCCGCAGCAGGAGTCGGGTGCGAGCCGCTGACCGAGGATACGCCCGAACCGGAAGGATAGGCGGTCAGGAAGCGCACGAGGAGGATCCCTCCGACCATCGAGCCGGGAACGGAGAATTCCAGGATCCGGTGCACGAAGTAGTTGGCCGACACGATCGCGTCCACGACGATGTCGATCAGGATCCAGACGGCGCACACGGCCAGCAGCGAGGCCTGCCCGGGGGGCTGCTCGTCCTCGGCATACGACCCGACGAGGGCGCGCAGTCCGCCGAACCAGCTGAACAGGAGCAGTGCGCCCAGGAGGATGACGGCCGGAAACAACAGGTCCCCGGCGCCGTGCGAAAAGTAGGTGACGGCCAGCCACGGGCCGGCAATGATCAGCAGTCCGGCCGCTTCGCCCAGCCGCTCGCCCCACCAGCGTCGGCCCGAGGCGATGAGGGCAGCTCCCGGAGCGAGGCAGATCAGGACCAGAAGGGCCGGCTCGAACACGGAGGTGTATCCGAGCGTGCCGAGCCGTTGCAGGAGCGGTTGTACGTGGTTGAAGTAGCTCGGACCCGGTCCGAGTTCCGTCCAGATCCAGGAGAACGACGTCAGAGCGACGAACGTGAGGACCACCGTCCCCAGCGTCAGGAACACTCCGAGAATCCACCCACCGAAACGGACGAGCACCGCCCGTGCATCGGCGCGGAAGACCCAGGCCAGGAGCACCAGGAAAAGTGGGGCCAGCGCGATGCTGTCCCTCAGGGTGAGCACCGCGACGCCGAGCAGGAGCCCGGAGGCCAAGGCGTCGAGAACGCTGGGCTTGGACGTGCGATAGAGAAAATAAACGGACCAGACCAGCGGGGCGGCAAGGGCGGCCTCCACCGCGATGATCGATCCATAGTAGATGTCGAACGGATTGAACAGGAAGAGCACGACCGCTGCTAGGGCGGCCCAGCGGGAGGCCACGCGACCGGTCACCGCGTAAATGCCGACCGCGGCGACCAGCCCAAGAATGTCCACCATGACCCGGCCGACGAAGAGGCTGGGTCCCAGCAGGGACACGCCCAGAGCGAGCCAGTAGATCAGCACCGGTTCCCGAGAGGCGAAGTCCACAAACGGAATGCTCCCGTGGGCGACCGACACCGCCGCGCCGAGGTAGAGTCCCTCGTCGAGGTCTACCCACTGGTACCACGAGGCCGCGACGTAGACCGCGGCTCCGACCACGAGAATGATCAGGAGGGGGAGGTGTTCCCGCAGGCGCGGTGCGGCTCCGCGAGTCACGGGTGGTGACCCGTCCGGTGCCGGAGACTCAGCCATAGCCCCAGGTGGTGAGCCGCCGGCTCACTTCATCCGACCAGGGTTCCGCCGGCGCGGCGAGCATAGAGCGGACCGCCGACGCCGCCTGCCGGGTCGCCAGCTCCAAGGGTCCGTCCGACGAATAGGACGGGGGGCTTCCGTTTCCCACCCGGGCTCGGTCGAGAACAATGGAGCCGCCCTCGTGCCCCGTGACTGTGACTCGTGTATCCGCGACGAAGCTCACGCAGGTCGCCGCGCGGAGCTCCGATCCCGCCGCTCCTCGAGCAGCCCGGCCTGAGCCCCGACGAATCGGTCCGTCCCCTACGGAAAACACGCCACGTTCGACCGTGGTTTCCGGGGTCCCGAGCAGCGAGGTGCCATCCAAGGGGCCAAAGCCATCCCCCCCCACTACCGACGCGATGGTCGGGACAAGGTCGACGAGGCTGACCCAGTCCTGCTGATGGCGTCGGGCATCCTCGGCCATCGATCGCGTGGGAAAATGGATCGCGAGCGGGACCCGGATCAGCTCGTCGCGGGGCTGTCCGTGGGAGTGGAAGTACCATCCATCCTCGCCGAGGGATTGACCGTGGTCGCTCAGGACCGCGAAGAGGATGGGCCGACCTGCGCGCAGCCGCTGCAGGGTATGCCATAGGGCGCCTACCCGATGCGCGGCCTCTGCGCTTTGCCGGGAATACAGGTCCCGGAGCTCCGAAACCCATTCGGCGGCCATGCGCTCCTTCCGATTTGCGTAGCTCCGACCGTCCTGGGGAACCCACGAAAAGAAGGGCGGGGGGCCTCCCCGCCCCGGCTGCCGCTGCCCGGGGACGTACGGTTCATGGAGGTCCATCAGGTTCACCGCAGCAAAGGCCGGAACGTCCGGCGGCAGGGAGCTCGCCCACCCCGCCACCGACGGCTCGATCCAGGAGGAGACCGGAGGAAGGCCCCCGCCCGGGCCGGCCCCGAGTCTGTCGGCCAGCCGGCTGAGGCCGGCTCCTAGCGCCGGAAAGTGTCGGAGACCGGAGGCGAGCCCGGCCGCCAGAAAGTTGGGGCCCTTCTCCGGTGGCGGCGGCAAGTCGTCTTGCCTCCTTCGCAGATGGGGAGGGTCGGTCCTGCCGACGCGAAGGATGTTTTCACTCCATCGGCCCCAGGCCGCAAAGTCGAACCCTTGGAGTAGGCCGGTCCCCGGACAGAGCACCGAGTTGCTCGAGAACGACGCCGTCGCGTATCCGGCAGCCCGGAGTCGGGTGGCGAGGGTGGGAACCTGCGGGGGAAGTCGTAGAGCCGACAGATTGTGGCAGCCATGGTTCCAGGGGTAGAGGCCGGTGAAGATGGAGGCGTGGGACGGCAGGCTCCAGGTGGCGCCGGTTACCGCCCTCGGGAACTGGACGAAGTCGCCGGGACTATCGGCCACAAGCGACGGCGCGGGTGGCTGCCCATCGTCGGGTCCGGCGGCCCGGGCGCAGTCAACAATGAGCAGAACCACATCGGGCCGGCCGGACAGGCGCGGGGCGGCCATGCGCGCCGCACAGCGGAGGTCGCGCCTTAAAGCTCTCCACCGGCTTCGAGGGGCGTTCCGCCTAGAAACCGCTGAGCCGGAGAGGAGCGCGAGCCGGATCGGACACGAGGGCGGCGCGTGCCGGGATCAGCTGTACGGTACGTACGAGAGGGTCTCGTACGCAAAGTTGTCGAAGCTGAACGGCACATAGCCGTTCACTCCGACCAGCGTCATTGATTCCAGGGCCAGGCGCGTGAACTCGAACGCCCATGCCTTGTGTTCCTGCTCGCCGATGCCCGTGTAGGCCAGGACGTTCAACCACGTGAGTTTCGGCGTGGTCAGGAACCAGAGGTCGGCCCCGCCCGACCACTTCAGCGTCACGTTCAGCAAGCCGGGAGACCAGACCCAGCTGAACGGAATGGTGCCGGTGGACTTCGCATCCTGGACCTCCCCGTCGTTCTGGCTCGTGCTGATCAGGTAGGACGGAGCGGTGGTGTCCCCGGCGAACCCTGGGGGTGGCCGCGCGATGGGGGCGGTGGGTGTAACGACCTGCCCGATCTCCCACCCTGCCGAGGGGGACTCGTCGGTCCCGGCCACGGTGTCGGGATTGTTCTCTCCCGGGCTGCTCTGCTTCTCCACGACGGTGAGATCCGAGAAGGACCAGTTGAGCGTCAGATAGGGGGCCAGGGTGGGGCCCGCGGTCAAGGACATGGTCGTGATGGTCATCTCGGTGAACTCGAGATCGAGGAAGTTGAGGAGCTGCCCCTGGTCGTTGGTAAACCCGAGGAGCTGGACGTTGGAAAGAACGGTCCCATGGAAGAAGTCGAGCAGGAGCTTGGACGAGTCCGCGGTAAAGGTCAGGTTGACCAGAAGATAGGACTCGGCGTAGGAGCCCTGCCGCTTGGTACTAATGCCTTCACCCGACCCGGGAGGAGTCTTGATCACGAGCGCCCACGCGTTCACGAGGAAGCCGTGGTAGTCGTCGATCGAGTAGTCATACGATTTGATCTCCGAGCTCTCCCCGGGGAGCGACAGGAAGTACTGCGCCTGCTGCGGGCTCGCAAGGAGCAGCTCGTGCGGGATCGCGTCGATCTTGAACGAGGCCGTGCCCGAGTTCAGGTCCGCGTCGATCACCTCCACCGTCCAGATGCCGGGGGAATCGGCGGGCGCGTAGAAGTCGCACGTGAAACCGCCCGTGTCAGTGGAGATGCCGGTACAGACCGATGTGGCATTCCCTTCAAAGTACACGTTGTAGCTCACCGATGATCCAAGGCCCGTTCCGTAGGCCACCACGGCCGTGCCGGGGGTCCCTTGGGTCGGGAAGACGGTCACGTTGACGGGCGCCGGCGTCACCTGGATCGTGGTGGCGGCGTAGTCCCCATAGTCATCCTCGAGGAAGAGAATGTACGTTCCCGCGGGGATGACGGGAATAGGTACGTCAGGAATGTCGAGGCCCGCACTCGTATAGCCGTCATCAACGAATTGGTACGGGAGCGACTCCGAACCGATGTAGACATTGACCTCTTGACCCCCGGGGAGACCGTTGCCGGAGGCGAGCAGCTCGGTCCCGGATCCGGCCGTGACAGTGCTCGGGAAGGCGCTCAGGGTGATGTTCCCCGGCGAATCAGTAAACGTCGCCGTCACGTTGGGTGCGCCGCTCTCGTTGGCCGAGATGATGTACGTACCGGCGGACCCGAAAAATGGGGGCGTGAACAGCTGGCTGGCGCCGCCAGAGGAGTTCATGTAAAAGGATGGGTCGGAATGAATCGGGTACGAAGGAACGCTGGAGTTGTAGATGCTGACCGTTGCCTGGCCGTCAGACGGAAAGTTCGCGAGGGTTACCTGCAAGTTGGTGAACGAGTCGTTGACCACTGGGGACAGCGAGATCATTCGAGCGGGGTCGGACGCCGCTCGCGGTCCGAGTGACCTCGCGGATGCTGACGCGTGGTAGCCCGTAACCCCCGACGCGGCCGCGGCACTCAGTAGGAAGATGGCCACGACCACTATGGACAGGACGATTGGCACACCCCGACGAGCGAGCGCTACGCCCGACGGCCGGATGCTCCGGCCTTCCACACCTGATCCCTGCTCACTGTCAGCCAACGCAGCGCCCGGCAGCTCGGTCATGCTACTTGGTCCCCCCTGTCCCGGCGAGCCGTGAGCAGTCGGATTGCGACCCGGTCTATAAACCCCATTCATTTGTCAAGGCCTGGCGCCATCGACCGATGGTCAATTCTGATGGCGCCCCCGAGCGTCGGAGGCCCTGCCTCGAAGGGCCGGGCGATCCTCAGGATATCGTAACGATACTAGAGAACCGGCAGTCGATCCTAAAGGTTGGAAGCTCCCCGGACGAGGACGACAGTCGAGCTCGGACGGTCGAGGACTGCGTAACCACAAGTGCAGCGTACACTCCTGGATTGGATTCCACGAGTCCGATGCTCGCGGCCACGCGCGCAGGTTGCACTCATACTGCCGGGTGACGGCCATGACTATGCGGCCAGCTACAGTTGCAAGCTGCCCTGCACGCACCTCCTTTCGCTTGGCTTTGAGCAAGCCGCCAACTTACCTGCGTTACAACTCGGGCCACTGAGGGAGTCACCGTTCGACCTACGCAGCGAC
>JASHPT010000088.1 GCA_030037955.1 Thermoplasmata archaeon | reverse complement strand
GATGGAGTGTCGCCCGGGCCACAGGTGGTTCAGGGTGATGGGATTGTACTCCGACAAGAGGACCTGGAACGAGTAGACGCCCGGCGGCAGCTCGTAGGTCGCCGTCCCGCTGGCGTTCACGTAGGCCCAACTCGCGACGTTGGGATTGAACGTCCATCCGGCCGAGACGAAGACGAACGCATTCGCCGGCTGTACGGTCAGCGTGTAGGCACGCTCGCCGAACGGCGCCGCACCCGCGACGCCCCAGAGGGGTTCCTGGAGGCTCGGTCCCGGACCGAGATGTACGGTCGGGTCCGGACCGCCGGAGGCCCACTCGGCGACTCCCTCGAGCGTCTCGCCGGTCTCGCCGCCGAAGTCGTAGGCGGCCGGGACCGGCACGTACTCCGAGGTACCGTTCGGCTGCGTGTAGAGGTTCATGGTCCCATCGATGGCGAGGACCGAGGTCGTGGAGCCACCGCCGTCGCCGCCCAGGATCAGTTCCACGTCGTTCGGAATGAAGCCGGTGTCGCCGACCGCCTGGCCGTTGATCTGGTACGTGGGAGGCGGCGTGCTCGACACCGTCGAGTTGAAGACCACGAAGTCATAGGCTCCCGCCGACGTCCCGGCGGAGCTCGTGACGGAGTAGCTGAAGGTGACGGCCGGATCGTTGTCGTACAGGCTGAGGTTCATCCACAGCCCCAGCGTGAAGGGCTCGGGGGCGTAGACGGTTCCCCCGTACGGGTTGAAGTAGCCGAACCCCGGGGCGATGTAGCCATTCCCGGCGATGATGGTACCCTGCTGGAAGTTGTAGGCGAGGCTCGTGAAGTTCACGATGGCGCTCGCCAGGTGGAGCGTGCTGTCGGACTGGTAGTAATAGATGACATTCTGTGTCCAGAACTGGTAGCCAGAGTCGTTGTGGACCGTCACGTCGGTGGCGACGGAGTTGAGCTGAGCCGTGAACTCGTCCGGCCCGATACTATCCATGTACTGGAGGTCGATCGAGTTGAGCGTCAGCACACCGTAAACACTGGAAGTGTAGGAAATCGTTCCCACATTCGTTCCGTGCTCGTCCTGGATCCCGTAGTCGGCGATGCCCATCGGTTCCGGTGCCAGCGAACTGCCCGGAGTGATCTGACCGTTCTGCACCGTGACACCGGGGTCGGCCGTGGGTAAGAGTTGGCGGTCGGCCGCGACGTGGTCCGCGGTCAGCGCGGCCTGGGCTCGCTGGTCCGCCGCCTGCAACGGGCCGAGGGACGCAGGGCTCGCCGCCGCCAGGGAGGTGGTCGCGGTCGTCGTGGTCTGTGCCGGCGAGGCGGGGAGCACCATGCCGCCACGGAGGTCCCCGAGCGCGGTGTTTCCCGGCAGCAGCATCAGGACGGCAGTCGCGACGATCAGACCCAAAGCCAGTCGACTCCAGAATGTCATGGCAGCGCGGTGAAGCAGTATAACCCAAAAACCCTACCACCAGCCTCCGGCGGGCTCCCGGCCCCCCCCGGGTCCGCACGCACACGCATCACCCTCGGCGTTCGAAGCCGGCCGGAGGCCCCCGTACGAGCGTGGGCCCCAACGGTTATCACTCACCCTGAGTGTCGAGGGTCCCCATGTGCCGGCTGCTGGGGGTGTTGGCTCCCGAAGAGATCTCGGCGCGGCCGTGGCTGCTCGACTCGGAGCGCTCCCTGTTCGTGCAGTCCAATGTGACGCCCGAGACCTCTCAGAAGGATGGGTGGGGCATCGGCTGGTTCGACTCCGAGGGCCGGATCCACCTGCAGAAGGGGATCGGCGGGGCCTTCGAGGCGCGGGAGAAGGAGCACTTCCGCCTCGTGGCGGGCTCGGCCCGAAGCACCAACCTGATCGGGCACCTGCGGCATGCGAGCAATCCGCTCAATCTGCCGAGGGAGCGGCTGCTTGGGCTCAACAATTCCCAGCCGTTCGAAGACGGTCGCACTCTCTTCGCCCACAACGGGGCGATTCCTCTACCCACCGAGACCCGGCCGTTCCTGGGGCCGCTCGACGCTCGAGTGCAGGGCGTCAACGACAGTGAGGTCCTGTACTGGCTCCTCGTGAAGCACTACGGTGTCTCGGGAAATCCTCTCCAGGCGTACCAGGACGCCCGCAAGGACCTGGTGCAGGTCTGGGAGCGGGCGAAGCGCCCCACGCCCGGGCCCTACAGCGGGCTCAACGTCCTCTTTTCCCCGATGCCGGACGAGATGTGGGCCTTCTGCTGCTACGAGGGCGAGTACGGGACCAACCTGTGCGATGACGGCCAGCCCTACTACCAGATGTCCTACCAGGAGACTCCGACCGCCCTGGTCATCGGAAGCGAGCCGTTCGATGGCCACCGCGAGCGCTGGACGGGGCTCCCGAACGGGCACTTCCTCCACGGACGCATTCACCACGGGAAGGTCGTGCTCGAGCGCGGCGAGTTGCCTCGACTGGCGGCGCCGATCGTGCACTAGGCCGGACCCGCGGCGCCGGGGGACTCCGCCGACTTCGCCGCCGGGACCCGCCCGCGGGTGAGCGTCACTTCCAGGACCGAGGAGAAATCCTCGCTGCCGTGGCCTTGGGCCATCGAGGCCTCGAGCATCTTCCTCGCCTCCCGGGTCATTCGCAACGGACCGCCGCCGCGCGCGGCGGCGCGTTCCACGAGCCGCAGGTCCTTCCGCGCGAGTGCCGTCGTGAACTGGGCTGCGTATCGGCGTTCCCGGAAGGCCGGCGCCTTTCGGTCGAGCATGGTCGACTGGCCTCCCCCGGAATGCAGCAGCTCGAGCACGCGAGAGAGGTCCAGCCCGAGCTCCTGCGCCAGGGCGATCGCCTCGGTGGCGAGCGCGGTGTTCCCAATGGTGAGCAGGTTGTTCACCAGCTTCATCGCGTTCCCGCTTCCCACGGGACCGAGGTGGTCGACCCGGCGGCCGATCCGTTCCAGCAGCGGCCGGACCCGGGCGACATCGACCTCGTCGCCTCCCACAAAGAACGTGACCTCCTTCCGGGCCGCCAGGTCGACGCTGCCGGCGACCGGGGCATCGAGATAGTGGATCCCACGCTCTCCGAGACGCGCGGCGAACGCACGGCTCTCCTCCGGGTCCACCGTCGCGAGGTTCACCAGGAGGGCGCCCGGCCCGGCCGTACGGCCATAGCCGGAGCGGCCGAACAGGAACGACTTCGTCGCAGGCCCATCGGACAGCATGACGAAGGTTACCCCCCGAGACACGGCGCGCCCGAGGTCCTTCGGCGTCGCGACCCATTTCACTGAGGCGCTGGCCATCGCCTCCGCCTTGCTCTGGGTCCGATTGTACACGAGGACCGGCACACCGCTCTCCGCAAGGTTCCGGGCGAACAGGAGACCCATCGCCCCCAACCCTGCGAATCCCACAGCGATCTCCGGAGTGGCGGGATGCTCTGGCGGGGGCCCGGGGACGGCGTTCATGCGCGTCGCAGACGTTCGACCGACATCAGTCTGATGGAGGGTGGGTCAGCGCTCCGAGTCCGGGAACGCTCGGGCGCCGGTCACACCGCCGGCCCAGTCCCCGAGTCCTCGCACCAGCGCTCGCAGGTGGGGGCCCCTCCGCGGATAGAACAACACCACGAGCACGGCCTCGCGGAACGGAATCGACAGCAGGTACAGGCCGACCAGGGGGTGGCGCCACCCGTAGCGTACGAGGGTGCGCAGGGTGTCGCGAGCCACATAGTAGTGCCGGAACGGGGCGACCCGACGAAGGCGCCATCGACTGCCCGCGACCGTCACTTCCGCCAGGTCCCCCCGCCGATGGCGGATCCGAGCGTCCGGTACCCGGAGGACCCGAAGCCCCCGGGCCCAGAGCCGCAGGCCGAACTCAAAGTCGGTGGCATCGAGGAAGAAGGTCTCGTCGAAACCGCCGACGCGGTCGAACGTCGCGAGCGGCACGAAGAGCCCGGAGTTCGTGACGAGGAAGTCGTCCACCAGCGGAGCGACCTGCGGAGGGGTGTGCCGACGGAAGTGGTCCTCCAGGAAGTCGTCCGTCGGCAACCGGGCCGGTTCGTCGTTGATCGCTTCCAGCGCGCCGAGCGGGACTCGCGAGGCGGCCGGGGGGAATGCCGACTGCAGCGCACGGCTCGCTCCGGTCAGCACCACGGAGTCCTGGTCCAGGAAGAGCAGGAAGCCGAAGCCCTCGTGCCGCGCGATCTCGATCGCCTCGTTGAAGCGCGGTGGGAGGCCCAGGTTCCGGTCCCCGAACCGCACGAAGATACGCGCCCGCCGGGCCGGGTCGCTCTCGGCGGCGGCAACCGCCTCCCGCACGACCTCCACGCCGGCGGTCGAGGAGCCGTTGTCCAGGAGGATCAGGCCCTCGAGCTGCAACGCGGCCGCACGAACCACCTCCTTGAGCAACGCGTCGTCCGGATCGAACGTCACGACCACACCGGAAACACCCGCCCCGGCGGTCCGCGGTCCCGTCGCCGGCGGGCCTGGAGTCTCGGTCACCGCACCGCCCAGCTTAGTTGGCGCTCGTCTGGTTGAGCTCGGCGGACGTCAGCGTGAGGGACCCGGCCCATTGGACGACATAGACGGCGAAGTGGATCCCCTCCACATAGCCGGGGAGGTCGAAGGTCATCACGACCGTGCTCAACGTTCCGGGGGCGGTGAAGTTCGCCGACGTCGCAGAGGCCGTGGCGAGCGGCACGGGAGACTTCGTACCGCTCCACAGGCCGAAGTCGAGACGGTCGCCGTTGGTGAGCTGGCTCGTAGAGAACGTGAACGAGAGCGCATAGGTGCCGGGAGGGAGCACGAGCTCGGAGTCGGTCCGGAGGGCGAACTCGGAGGGGTTCGGGCTCACGACGGTGATGCGCGACCCGTTGTAGTCCGCACGGTTCGAATCGTCGGCGACGAAGGCGGCACCCGCCTCGGCCTGCGTCCAGGGAGCGAAAGCGACCGGGCTCCCCGTGTATCCCCGTTCGAGGAGGATCGCGCCGTGGTACTCTTGAACGATGCCGTAGGACTCGTTCACGTGGAGCTGGTTCATCCACGTGATCATCGGCGTCGGGTGTGGGCCGATGAACGACGAGGGCGTGTAGACGAACCAGTGGGTCGTGGGGTCGGCGAGCGCGTAGTCCACCGGCTGCCCGTCGTAGGAGCCGGGCTCGTACCAGATGGGTCGTGTGGTCAGCATCGGCATGTTCTCCTGGAGCAGCACGCTCGCGTTCGCGGGGATCCGGTCGACCATCTGCCAGAGGGCGGCGTCGTAGGGCGTGTAATCGAGGAGCGACGAGAGGTGGTAGTCCTGGAAGGGCAGGGAGGCGTACGGTCCGGCGACGCTGTTGCCGGGGCCGTAGGGAAGGATGAAGACGCCCGCGACCGCCACGATCACCACGATCTGAACGAGCTCGGGGTGCTTCCGCGCCGCACGCCAGAGCCTCCGCGGACTCAGCTCCCGTGTGGGAGCGGGGGCCGGCACGGGGTCGACGGCAGGCTTCGGGCGGATCTCGGGAGCGAGCGCGACCAGGAAGGCGATGAAGAGAATCGCCCCGACGGTGTACGTGTACTGGTAGGCGAACTGGTCGTAGTTGTTGGTACCGGACACGAGGACCAGCAGCAGGTACGGGATCGCCAGGATCCCGTACCGGGTGCGCGCGATCGCCGGGACGAACGGGGCGAGCAGGAGGAGGAAATAGACGAGCTTCGTGGGGAAGTTGTAGAGGATACCGGCGATCAGGTTCGGCGAGGCACCGCCCGCGAAGTGGCCGTAGGAGAGCGTGGTGGCGGCTCCGACGGTGACGAACGGATAGACGAAGACCGCCGCTGTGGCGAGGAAGGACACGACGTACGGGAGATGGCTGCGCAGGAACCGCCCCGCCTCGGCGACGCCCCGGGTAGCGGCTCGATAGAGCCGGGGTCCGTAGACGATGGCGACGAACAGCCCGGAGTCCACGGCTCCGAGCGAACTGCACATCGCGGCCAGGACGAGAAAGACCGCCGCGGCGACGTGACGCTCTCGCAGGTAGAAGTAGAACGCGATGGGGAACATCACCGAGAACAGGATCTCGTAGTGGCTGGGGAAGTACGGCGCCCCGAAGAAGGCGTAGTTGAACAGGTAGAGGGCCTCGACCAGCGCGGCGAGCGCCGGCCGTTTCCACAGCTCGAGCGCGACGCAGAAGAGGACGTAGCCTCCGATCGCCATCAGGATATTCTGGGCGATGACGAGGGTCAGCGGGTCGGGGAAGACCTTGACGAGCGGGATGAAGAAAACGTAGATCAGGTTCTGCGGGTCGGAGGTGAGATGGCCGTAGCCGAGTCCCGGGGGAGAGGAGAGATTCGTCAGCACGTAGTTCGCGCCAACGTCCCACACGTGCAGGCTGAAGGTCCGGTAGAAGAGGACGGCGAGGCTACTCCATAGGGCGGCGTAGATGACCGCGAGAACGCCGGCCAGGAGGCGGTAGCGCCCGGCACGGTCGGCCTCCGGAGCCATCCTAGTGTCCGACGCCGGGCCCGAGACAAAACAGTTCCCGTTTTCTGGCTAGCGGCCCCGGGACACGCGTCCAATACCCCCCCGCCAGGGCCGATTCTGGACCGAGGTCCCGGACCCCCCCTCTCCGGCGATTTTTGGGCTTCAACGTTCGTCCGGGTAACACTGATTATCCTGTTCCCCATCACAACAACAGCCAAAAGGGAGGAGCGCCGAGCACGATAGGCGTCCAGATGGAGACTCGCCGTGCGGATCTTGATTGTCTCACGGGCATCGTACGCCCTTCCCAACAGCCAGGGCGGCGCCGACGCCTACGCGCTTAGAACGGGCCTTCTGCTTATCCCCCGCGGGCACGAAGTCTACCTGGTCGGCCAGGGCCGGCCCGGACCCGCCTTCGGAAAGATCCGATTCGTCCGGGTCCCGACCCAACGACAGGTGACCAGTCGGCGACGGCTGGCGTACTTCGCCAAGGGCTTCCTGCTGAGCATCGCCGGCGTGCTCACCGCCGCCCGGTTCCTCTACCAGCACCGGGATGAGATCGATGTCATCCACAGCAACTCGAATGTCGGTGCCCTCGTCCTGAAGCGCCTGTTCCCCGAGAAGCCGCTCGTCTACACGCTCCACGACCCGCTCGTCTCCCGGCGCTCGACCTCCCGGTCCGTCCTGGAGCGCGCGATCCGGATCGTCAACAATGGCGTCATCGAGAAGCTGGCCCTCAAAGGCGCCGACCATGTGATCGCGGTGTCGGGCGAGGTCAAGGCGCAGGCCGAGCAGCTCGCCGGCGTCACCGGCAAGGTCTCCCTGTTCTACCCGTTCGCCTCCCTCGCCACCACCGGGGGCAAGGCACCCCCACCCGACCGGCCGGAGCCTCCGCGTCCGTTCATTCTCAGCGTGGGCGCCCAAACGGGCCGCAAGCGGTTCGACCTCCTGATCCGGGCGCTGGCGTTGGACGGCCCCGAGCTCCATCTCGTCCTGGTCGGGAACGGTCCGGACCGGGACCACCTCGTGCAGACGGTGACGGACCGGGGACTCGAGGGCCGGGTCGTGTTCTACGACCGGGTCTCCGAACCGGTCCTCTCGTGGCTCTACCAGCAGGCCGTGGCCTTCGCCATCGTTTCCGAGCGGGAGGGCTTCCCGACGACGCTCGTCGAGGCGACGGTGAACGGGACGCCGACGCTCTACGTCACCGAGGGGGCCACCCCGGATCTGGACGGGGACCTGTCCGACTTCTTCCGGGTCATCCACTCGTTGTCCGAGACCGACATCGCCGAGGCCATCAGCAGCCTCTCCGCCTGGGTGGACACGAACCGGACGCACCGGAGGACGATCGCCTCCTGGGCGCGGACCCGGTTCCCGAGCGGCGACACCGTCGCGAGCGAACTCTCCCACATCTATCGCCGGGTCACGGACCCCCAGTCCCCGTCGGGGCCGACCGGCGCGAGCACCAAGTTCGTCCCGCCGGCGTCGGCCCCGGCCGGGCCTATCCCGCCGCCCTGATCGGCACGGGCCGCATCGCGTAGATGCCCACCGCCATCACGACGAATGGGGCCAGCATCGCCGCATAGACCGGCAGCAGGTAGCCCCGGTCCGCGAGCCGCTCGCCCACGACCAGCCGGTCCACCGTGAAGGTGACCGAATAGTTGCCTCGGGTCGCCTTGCCGAACAGCAGGCTGGTCGTCGCCGCGGCCGTCGTCAGGCGGTAGCCGTTCACGTCCACCTGGGTGCCGGACGCGGTGCTCTCCCAGTCGAACGCAAGAGAGGACCCGGCCACCGACAGGTACCGGGGCGCCGGAACCGCGGCCTCCGTGACGTTCAGCCAGTAGGCCGTGAACGGCCCCGGAACGTAGGGCTCGACGCGGAGGCCGGTTACGGCTCCCACGAACGGCGTAGGGCTGAGAGGGAGCAGCGTGGACCGACCGATCGTCAGGGTGCCGTTCTCGGTCCCCAGCCAGGTCTCGGGGAAGGTCTCGACCACGCCGTTGAAGTCGAACCAGAACTCGGTGGGCATCGCCCGAAAGACGAGATAGTTCCACTGGCCCGAGATGTCCCAGAAGCCGTTCACCACGGACTCCACCTGGCCGGGGGCGGACGCGTTGGAGTAGAGCAGCGCCTCGTAACCGGGATACGACACGAAGTCAACGGTCCCTCCCGGAACCTGCAGTTCGAAGATCGGGACCGCGGCGGTCCCGCTGCGGTTGAAGACGAAGGACAGGTACTGGTAGGAGCCGGTCAAGAGCGAAGCGTTCTCCGCGTAGGTCAGCGAGCTGCCGACACCGAGGTTGAGGTACTGGCTCGTGACGTTCATGAGCGGAAACCCGAGCGACCCGCTCGTGACCCCGACGCTCGACAGGGGGGCGACCGGCTCCGACCACTGGGCGTCGACGGTATCGAGCGTCAGGAGCCGCACTGACACGGTGGAGCCGGTGAGGAAGCTGGTGGACTGGGGAACGAGCCCGCTCGAGTTCAGTCCACCCACGAACGAGAGCGTCTGGGTGTCGAGGGGAAGGACGAACACCAGCGGGGGCGCCGCGGTGTAGATCGAGATCCGGTTTCCGGTCGAGCCGAACGTCGTGTTGGCGATCGGGCGGGGGACGTTCTTTTGGTACGGGTAGCTGGGCGAGAGGTCGTAGATCGGGATCGGGCCGGACCCGTCGACATGTACCAGGGTCGGCAGGACGGAGCTGAAGGCCACCGCCCCAGCCGTCGCCAGCACTAGGACGACGAGGATCGCCGCTGCCCGTCGGTCGACCCTCCGACGCCCGCGCCGGTCCTGCCCCGTGGCCGGAGGCTCGACCGACGCCGGAGCCGGCACACTCGCCGGTCCGGGGGAGAGAGCCCCGAGCGTCCCCCAGCCCACCGCGAGTACACCCCCCACGAGAGCGAGGACCAGCAGGACGTTCCCGACCGCCAGCACCCGGGCTCGCTCGGCGAGGGTGGGGAACCAGACGTTGTTCCAGTGAAAGAGCTCGAAGCCCCAGTAGAAGAATCCCTGCCCATCGGGTTGACCGTTCCCGGTCGTGAGCGCCACCACGGCGATGGTGACCAGCGGCATCGTCGAGAGGCCGAGCGCGTTCACGAGCGAGAGCCGGAGTCGCGGCGCGTCCAGAAGGAGCAACGGCACGAACCAGAAGATCCAGGCGTAGTTGTCCGGTTCCTGGACGGGAGAGGTCCAGACGAAGAGGGCGAGGACGATGAAGAGGGCGGCCGCCTCGCTCAGGCGGAGCCACCGAAGGATGACCGGTAGCAGGAGTGCCACCACCGCCACGATCGGCACGTACTCGACGAGCGAGATGCGTCCCACGTAGGACGGCAGGCCGAAGAAGAGACGTGCTCCAAAGTTCCCGGAGCCGCCCACCAGGTCGGCGGAGTACTGGCCGATGTGACCCGTGAAGAGTAGCAGGTTGGCGCCCATCAACGCGGCAAAGGTTCCGGCCGAGTAGGCGGTGAGAAGCCAGCGCTCTCGGTTCGTCGGCGAGAAGAGCACGAGGGCGGGGAGGAGGACGAGCGGATACCAGTAGAAGAAGACCCCGACCATGAGGGCGAGGACCGCGAGAAGGATCCGGAGATGGTCGCTCCGGGGCACCTTCCCGTATCGGAGGATCACGAAGCCCAGAAGGACGAAGAAGACCGGGAAGGCGTCCCAGTTGACCCAGACGTAGGAGACGTAGAGCATGGCCGGATTCAGCAGGGCAAAGGCCGCGAGCCAGGTCGCGGTGGACCGGCTCCTCGCGAGACCGACCCGGTAGAGCAAAACAGCGGAGAGGACCGCCATGACGCAGTAGACCGCCTTGAGCGTCGTGTAGGACCAGTAGAGCTGGAACCCCGACGCCACGTACGCGAGGTACGAGGGCACCCAGAGGGCCATCTCGAAGAATCCACCGGGAAAGGCGATCCGCTCGAGGACCGGTCCGTGGCCGCTGAAGAAGGCGACCAGGCCGAGAAAGAACGTGTTGTCGTTCGGGTCGTAGAAGGGAAGGAAGACCAGGACGACGTTCACCGCGACGCCGAGCCAGACGATGGCGGGTACGGCCCGCAGGCGGCGGCTCAGCACGGACACGGACGAGAACGCCACCGGCTCGGTTCCTCCGGGGTTCCGGACGAGTTCTCCCCTCCGCCTCACTCTCGAAAAGCCTTCCGGGCCCGCGGCACCGGACTAGTGCCGGAGCGATGGGGGAAGGCCGGGGTCCGACCGCACGGACCGGCTCAGGCGGTCCAGAGCGGAATCGAGGTCGAGCATGGAATATCCCACGTCTCGCTCCAACCGATGCGACACCAGGCTGCTGTTCCGCGGACGGGCCGCCGCCTGGGCGAGGCTCGCGGAGTCTGTGGGAGTGAGCAGCTCCGGCGGCAGCCCGAATCGCTCGACCAGCTTCCGACAGAAATCGAATCGGGAGAGTGGCGTGGCGCCGGCGGTGTGGAAGACACCGACCCGAGTGGACCCGGCGAGCGCCAGGAGGGCACCGGCGAGGTCGTCGGCGAGGGTGGGGGACGCGACCTGATCGGTCACGATGCGCGCCGGCTTACCGTCGGCCAGCTGGCGGAGGAACCAGCTCGCGAAGTTGAGCGGCTTTCCCGAGGAGGAGGCGATCGTGGCGGCCATCGGCACCCAGCTGTAGATGACCGAGGGCCGGGCCACGGCGGCATTGGGGTTTCCCGCCAGGGCCGCCTGTTCTCCCTCGAGCTTGCTCCGCGCGTAGACGCTCTGGGGATGGGGAGGGTCCGACTCGGAGTAGGGGGGATGACCCGACCCGTCGAACACGAAGTCGGTGGAGACGAAGAGAAACCGGGCGCCACGGGCGGCGGCGGCCCGGGACAACAACCCGGTGCCGTCGCGGTTGACCGCGAGGGCCTCGTCCGGATGCGTCTCGCAGTAGTCGACGTTGTGCAACGCACCGGTATCGATGACCACGTCCGGCCGGGCGTCCCGGACCACCCGTTCCACCTCCGCCGGCTTGGACTTGTCTAGCGCCACGCTCTCGATGCCCGGCACTTCGACCGGATGGGAACGGTAGGCGCCGACCGGCTGGTGTCCCTCCGCGCGGGCCTGCTCGACCAGCCGACTGCCGACCTGGCCCGAGGCCCCAACGATGAGGATCCTCATCGGGTCGTCGGCTCACTTGTGCGGGGCGCGATTCCAATCGAAGGGAGCCTTGAGACGCGGGTCGATGATCGTGGCATCGTTCCACGGCCGGCGTCCCTCGTCCGGGTTCTTCGCGTCGTACATCTTGCTGACCATGTAGACGGTCAGCGAGGGCTCGGAGCTCACGGTCTTCGTGCCGTGCCAGTAGTGGCCGGGGATCCGCACCAGCTGGAGGCGTTCACCGCTGGCCACGACCTCGTCGAGCTGGCCCTTCGTGGGAGAGGACGGGTCGTCGTCGTAGGCACAGATCTTCATCGAGCCCTGGAGGATGGCGAAGTAGTCGACCTGGCCCCGAAGGTGCTGGTGCCACGCCCGGATCATCCCGGGGTAGCTGTAGGAGAGATTGGTCTGGGCGATGACGTCGCCGCCGAGAAACTCGCTCCAGTCGCTCCGCATCAGCTCCGCAAAGAAGCCTCGCTCGTCGGGGAGCTTCTTGACGTCGAGGACCCGCACACCCGGTAGCACTCTCGTCCCCTCGCGCGGGCTACGGAGTCCTAGAATATGACGCCGTGGAGCCGAACGTCGACGCTCCCCGCGCCGTCGCTCAAGAGGTGGCGGTACCACTCGACCGTTCGGGTCTGGGGCCCGGCGAGCAGGGCGCCGGAGGCCAAGGCCGCCTCGATCTCGCGGGCGGCGCCGTCCGGCCGTTCCTTGGGCTCGAACCCGAGCTCATCCTTCACGCGAGCGAAGCTCACCCGATAGGACCGGGAGTCGGGGTCGCCGTACCATTCCAGGGCCGGGGCGCGCTGCATCGCGCCCGAGACGAGCTGGGCCAGGGGCTGGATCTGATAGTTCTGGTCGTCCGAGCCGACGTTGAAGATCCGGCCACGGACCTTCGCACGTTCCGCGGTGAGCAGGTGGACGAGCGCCCGAGCCGCGTCGCGGACATGCATGAACGGTCGCCACTGCGTCCCGTCCTTCATGACGGGGATCTTACCGGTCTTGAATCCGCCGAGCACCATCCCGTTGACCGCGAGGTCGAACCGCATCCGCCCCGAGAGCCCGTAGAGCGTGGCGAACCGGACCGCCATCGGAGAGAAGCCGTCGGAGGCGAGCGGAAGGACGTCCTGCTCGGCGAGCAGGTTCGCCTTCGCGTACACCGTGAGGGGATTCGTGGGCGAGTCCTCGGTCAGGATGCCCTCCTGGAAACCGTAGATGCTGCACGAGGAGGTCAGGATGTACCTCGGCACCTTGGCCTGTCGCGCGAGGCGAGCGACCCGCGCTCGGCCCAGGTAATTGATGTCGAACGTCTTCCAGGGGTCGAGCTCGCCCGACGGGTCGTTGGAGAGCGCGGCCATGTCGATGACCGCCTCGATGCCCTCCAGGATGTGCCCATCAAACCACCGGATGTCGTCGCGAATGACGGTCAGGTGGCCGGGACCGTCCGGCACCTGCAGCCACTGTTTCCCGAAATAGAATCGGTCGACAACGATGACGTCGTGCCCGGCACCGACCAGCATCGGTACCAGCGAGGTCCCGATGTAGCCACCGCCGCCGGTCACCAGGACGCGCATTCGAGGGACGGACCGCCACGGGAGCCTATTTACACTTCGCCCCGGTGCTCGGGTCCTCGGGATGAAGGGGCTGGTCCTCGCCGGTGGTCACGGGACCCGCCTGCGGCCGCTGACGTTCAGCGGCAACAAGCACATGATCCCGATCGCCAATCAACCGATCCTCTTCTACGGCCTCAAGCACCTCGCCCGGGCCGGCATCCGGGACGTGGCCGTCGTGCTCGGCCCCATCCACGAGGAGATTCGCGAGACCCTGGGAGATGGGTCGGCGCTCGGCCTCCGGATCGAGTATATCCACCAGGGCGACCCGAAGGGGCTCGCCCACGCCGTGCTGTGCGCACGGGAGTACCTGGGACAGGATCCCTTCGTGATGTATCTCGGCGACAACCTGCTTCAGGAGGGCGTCGAGGAGTTCGTGCGCCTCCACGCCGCGGAGCACGCCGACGCGGTCGTCGGGGTCACGACCGTGGAGGACCCTTCCCGCTACGGGATCGTGGAGCTCGATGGAGATCGCGTCGTCTCCATCGAGGAGAAGCCTGCCTCTCCGCGGAGTAACCAGGCCCTGATCGGCGTCTACCTGTTCGAGCCGACGATCCACCCGATCATCGCGCGTCTCCACCCATCGCGTCGCGGCGAGCTCGAGATCACGGAAGCCATCTGGAAGCTCGTCCAGGCCGGGGGCAAAGTCCTGCCGCACCGGGTCTCGGGCTGGTGGAAGGACACGGGGAAGCCCGAGGACCTGCTAGAGGCCAACGAGCTGGTCCTGCGCTCGATGCCGGCAGCCGCCTTTGAGTCGCGCGGTGCGATCGCTCGAGGCGCCGCGCTGAGTCCACCCGTGGGACTCGGGCCGGGTACGGTCGTGGAGCGGAACGTGGAAATCACCGGTCCCGTGGTCGTCGGAGCCGGTGCGCACTTGGGCGAGGGCAGCCGGATTGGACCGTGCACGGCCATCGGGAACGGCGTTCGCATCACCGGCGCCGAGATACGCGGTTCGATCGTCATGGACGGGACCCTCATCGAGGGCCCCGTTCGAATCGCCCACAGCTTGATCGGTCGCAACGTCCGGGTGTCGAAAGCCTCGCCCGGCGGAGGCGAAGTGTCGCTGACGCTCGGAGATGCGGCCTCCGTTCGTCTCTGAACCACGGCGGTACGTTTATCTCGACCCGTCCGCAGAGTTTCGTCCGGTACCGGCGTGTCGCGCCCCAACCTTGTCGTCATCCTGATGGACTGCGTGCGCGCCTCCGATTTCGTCGGAGGCCGTAACGGTCCGGCTCCGTCGCCGGGCGTGGCGGCGCTTCGGAAGGAATCCATCGAGTTCCCGAAGGCGGCGAGCGTCGCTCCCTGGACGCTGCCAGCTCATGCGAGTCTCTTCACGGGGCTCTACCCGTGGGAGCACGGCTGCAGCGGGAAGGGCGACCTCCGTCTCCGCGACTCGGCTCCCCGGGTGCCCGAGATGCTCCGCGCCGCCGGCTACCGAACGATCTCCCTCTCCGGAAACCCGATCATCGGCCCCGACTACAACCTCGTGACCGGTTTCCAGCAGGCCGCCTGGGGAGAGTGGTGGGAGCGCGCCTATCGCGTGCTCCCCACCGCGCCCCACGGCTACGAGGCCGCCTCGGGGATTCCGCAACCCTCCCCGAACCGGTACCGCACCGTCGGACGTTGGATCACCGTCGCCGGCCAGCGATTCCCCCTGACGTTGGCGACCGCCGACGGAATCCTACGACACCTGCGCACGTTGGACGAGGAGCCGTCGCCCTCGCTCAATCCCTGGATCGAGCCGACGTTCCGGCGTTGGGTCCATGACACCCCCGCCGACACGCCGCTGTTCGCATTCGTAAACCTGATCGACGCGCACGAGCCCTACCTGGCCTCGCCGACGGCCAACGGGTCGGTGCGCGAGTGGGCCCGGGAGATGCGGGTGCCGCAGGACAGCCTGAGCCTGCTGTCCGGCCACGTGGATCTCGGCGCAGAGGACATGGGACGGCTGCACACCCTCTACCAGCGCTCGATCACGACCACCATGCGTCGCGTGGAGGCGCTCATCGACATCCTCCGGGCCGCGCATCGATGGGAGAACACACTGTTCGTCCTGACGAGCGACCACGGCCAGGCCTTCGGGGAGAACGGCATGGTCTGGCACGGGATCCGGGTCGATGAGGCGGAGATGCGGATCCCGCTCCTCCTCCGTCTGCCGGGCGCCGAAGCCGCGGGAACCCGTGCCACCGGCTGGGCGAGTCCGACCGACATCGCCGCCACGGTCCTGCCCCGGGCCGGCATTTCCCCGGTTCGGTCGACCGGCTCGGAGTCGCTCGAAACGCTGCTCGACTCCGACCGGGCGCGACCGTTGCTTGCCATCGGGGACGGAGCATCGTGGAACGAACCGCTCTGGAAGCTCCTCAGCGCCGAGCGGCGGGCCGCCCTAGACCAGGTCTACGGCGTGGCCTATCACGGCGACCGAAAGGTGGTCGTCAATCTGACGACGGGAGCTGTAGAGGCCCACAGAGCGGACCCGGGCTCCGACCACCTGGACGACCTCTGGGACCCCAGCGACGCCGGCATGAGCGGCCTGGCCCGGGAGGCCCGGCAGTCCGCCACCGCCCTCGTGCAACCGCACGCGCGGGACGCCGGGGCCCAGGACCTCGAAGGACGGCTCCGGTCGTGGGGCTACCTCTAGGCGAGCCGCCCCCGTTCAGTCCGAGGCCGGGTAGATCGCCAGCGACGAAAACGACAGCTGGACGGCCGGTGCGGAATAGATCCCGTCCAGGTCCAGGTCGAAGATCGGCTCGGTCAGGTTGAGCGGGACCGTCACGGACGCCCAGGCACCGGGGTCCAGCTGGGAGTAACGGATCACGATGGTCTGGATCACGCCGTATCCCCGGGGATTGACGTTGATGTGCAGGATCGCGGTGGTGGATTTCACCGTGCCGGTGGGCGTGGCCTTGAGCTCCATCGTGACCCGATAGTCGCCGACCGGGATGTCCACGGCCGGGCCGGTCCAGAGCGCGTCCCCGGCCGTCGCGTTCGTCCGGGTCACCAGGACCGGGTTGTAGGGGGCGGTCGGGTCGACGATGGATGGACCCGCGCCGTTGCCCGCCTCCATCGAGGTAGTGGTGTAGAGGGTGTACGGGAAGGTGGCCGCGGGGCCGTAGAGCACGTAGCCCTTCGAGGGGGCGCGCTCGTAGAGGAAGACCATGCCGACCGGGGACGTTTCCACGACACCGGTCAGGTTGTAGCCGAGCTTCGGAAAGGTCTCGTTCGTCCCGAGGATGAGTCGACCGAGTTCGGCCCGAGTGGTGAACGAGTCCACGAGGAGATACCTCGGAAGCGAGGAGTTGAACGGTAAGGCCGAGGCATTGTACCGCTGCATCGGGAACGCGTACGGGTCGTTGGCGACGAGCGGCATGAGGTTCGTCGGCGCCGCCACGACGCCGTTCGCCGGGATCGTCGACACCAGGGACTCGACGTTCTCGAATCCGGGAAGGATCGTGAGGTCGACCGGCAGCTCCGCCCCCTTGAGGAAGAACGGGTCTCCGATCACCCCTCGGACGTCGGAGAACGTGGGAGACAACGGGGAGATCAGGAGGTTGAACCCGATCACCCCGACCAGGAGAGTCGTGCCGACGATACGCCATCCCACCCGCTTCGAACTCCGGACGGTCACCGCCGGGCTCACCTTCGGTGCCAGGGACTCCTCGGTGCCACCGGCGGCATTCGGGCTCGTCGCGGTAAGGCGTCGCCAGAGCAGCGGCAACCGCTCGACCCCGTAGCAGAAGCCGATCATGAGCGGCCCCGCGGCGATCGCGGCGTAGTGCGTGCCGAACTCGTAGTATCCGGTCGACTCCCCCAGCAGGATGAACGCCAGGTAGGGCAGGGCGAGGATGATGGTCCGTGGCGACACGAACTGGATGAAGCCGAGCGACGCGAAGATGAAGATCAGATACTCGATCTTGTCCTGGGTCTGGAACGACAGGCCGCCCAGCCCGTGAGCGAAGAACGGGTTCGGAGTGCTGAGCGGCAGATGATAGACCGCCGGCAGGGGCGGAAGACCGAGGAGCGCCGTGCCGAAGTCGAGCACCAGGAGTCGCAACAGAACGTACCCGGCGACGGAGACCGCCATGAGGCCGATGGCGGCGAGGACGGTCCGCTCCCGCAGGGTGGCGGCCGCCCGCTGCCATAGCCCAGGCTCCGAAGAGGGGGTGGCGTTGCCGGGGCGCAAACGGTTCCGGGCCGCCGTCCAGAGAGCGACTCCGCCTGCCCAGAGCGAAGGAACGAGAAAGAAGAGGCCGAAGAAGAAGACGAGGAACGGTGCGATTTCCAGCGTCACGAAGGAGATCGCGGCGACGAGCAGCCCCCATCCGTAGTGCCCCCGATTCCAGAGGTAGAACAGGGTGAACAGCTCGATCGGCAGGAAGTTCTCGAGGTGGAAGGAGTGGTCGGCCGACGCCAGTACGGGAAGCCAGAGCAAGAAGAGGCCGGCGATCAGCAGCCCCAGGTTCCGGGAGTGGGTCACATCGCACGCGAGCAGGAACAGCGGAACGGCGGCCAGGGCGACCGCCACCGACTGGATCACGATCAATGTGACCGCCGACGGAAAGAGGTGGTAGATCGGCACCAGGACGTAGAGGCCGAGCGCCGGGTGGACCAGCAGGAACGAGCAGCGGCTCGTCCATCCACAGTCCATCGCCTCGTAGAAGGGGCCGTGGAAGTGGAGCCAGGTCGTCGACAACGCCTGCTGGAAGGTGGCGAGGTCCCAGGCGGCGCCGAGGCCGCCGACGTCGATGTTCAGGTACGAGATGTACGAGATCGTCGTGCAGACCGCTGCGAAGACCGATACGAAGATCCCCAGCCAGAGAATCGGACGGCCAAGGATGCGGCGGAGCAGGGACGGAGCGGCCGGCTCCGACGGGGACGGCTCTTCCTCCGTGTGAGCCGCGGCGGCCGCGGGCTCGGTCGCCGGCTCGGCCGGAGGGGACGGCGCCGCCTCGGTGGATGGAGATTCCATGGTGAGCGTCCGCGAATCACTCGCGGGGGTCGCACCCGGCAACCGATGCCAGGAGGGAAGACTCCCATCGACGGTTCGGCATAACAGGCTTTCTGACAGAACCACCGGGCTCGGGTTCTGTATATCTACGCATCCCAAACTAGGGCCGGTCACAAGTATTTAATCGGGGCCTCGGCTACGGTGGAATCCTGACCGCCAAGCGCCTCCGTCGGCGCCCCGTCCTCTACAGGGTCGGAGTGGCTGCGCGCGGCGCTCCGCAGGGCTGGATTCGTGACCCCCGAACGCATCGCCTTCGTGACCGAACCGCTCCTCAGCCCGGAGTTCGTTCAGTACCAGGTCGCCGCTCCACTGCTCTCTCGGCTGGCGCGGCACTTCGAGGTCGGTCTCACGGCACCGGCGCTGTCCGCGCCGGTGCGGGAGGCGCTGACGAGCCTCGGGGTCACCCCCTTCGGAGGTACGGCAGCATTCCCGGCCCTACGGTACCCCCGGGATGAACTGCCGTCGTATATCTGGTCCTGGGGGCGGGACGCCCTCCTGGGCTTGAACTCCCGGGAGATCAACCGCGAGCTCCGGGCCTTCGGAGGACTCCGGGTCAACTACTCGATGACCACGGCCTGCGATTCCGACTGCTGGTACGTCCAGTCCGGCACGCTCGGACCGGCTCTCGAGTCCATGCAGCAGAGCTTCCGGCCGGCACTGCGTTGGCCGGCGCGGCTCGCCGGCACCGCGATCGGTGCCGCCGACTGGACCCATGCCTGGAGGTCGGCTCGGCATGCCCGTCGGATCTACTCGAGCACCCAGCACGTCGGACAGTCGCTGGCGGAGCGCGACATCCGCATCCGCGGGGTCATGCCGTTCTTCTACCGCCCGACGTTCGCGCCGTCGACCGCGCGCCCCACCCGCGACTACATGCTCGGGTACCTCGGCAAGGAAACGGATACGCAGACCCTGGCCCAGCTGATCGAGCTCGGGATCCCGATGAAGATCTTCGGGTCCAAGAGCCCCGGGTGGGTCGATAGCCGGTTCCGGGGCCGACTCCCGAGCCACGTCGAACTCCTCGGCCACCTGACCGACGAGCAGTTGCGTGACCTCTACTCGAACGCGCTGTTCACCGTCTTTCCCTTCACCGAAGAGCCCTTCGGCCTGGTCCCGGTCGAATCGATGGCCTGCGGAACGCCCGTGTTGACCTATGCCAAGCAGGGGCCGGCGGAGACCGTCCTGGACGGCCGAACCGGCTGGCTGGCGACCTCCTCCTTCGAACTCGTCGAGCGAGCCCGCCGGGTCTTCCGCGACGGGTACCCGAGCCCCATGGTCGCCTCCTGTCTCGACCGGGCCCAAGAGTACCACGTGGACACCATGGCTGACCGCTGGGGGGAACTGCTCGAGGCCGTCATGCTCGACAAGCCGGAACCCGAGTCGATCCAGCCGCTCGCGAGGCCCGGAGCGATCCTGCCGGGCCTGGCCCGTCCTCCCGAGGCCCGACGCCAGGCTGCGCAGGTCTATGTCGAACCGCTCGGACCCGCGCTCGGCGTCGGCACTCCCTCGTCGGTACACCGACCCCTCGGTCCCGGGACTGTCCCAGTCCCGGGTGCGTCACCGACCGGGCCGGCCGCCGCGCGGCCGGGTACCGGAGCCCCCGGTTCCCTGTCCGGCGCTCGACCCCGGTTCGTGAAAGAGTAATACGAAAGGGCCGCTGGCGCCCTAGTCCATGCCATCCGCGTGGCGCGAGGGCGCCCGACAGCTGGGTCGCGGGGCGATCCGGATTCTGTCGCGTCCGTCTCCCGCGGTGTGGCTCGGCGTGTTCGTACTCCTCTACTTCGTGATCTCCTTCGAGCTGTCGTTCGCTCGATTCGCCAGCTTCCGGGTCCAGACGTGGGATATCGGGATCTTCCAGCAGGCGCTCTGGGACTTCTCCCATGGCGGCGGCTTCTTCGACGCCGCCGACTGGGAGTTCCAGGGCGCTCCCTCGTTCCTGGGAATTCACCCGGCGCTGCTGATGTATCCGCTGGGATACCTCTACGGGGTTGCGCCGTACGTACAGACCCTGTTTGCCCTCCAGTCGGCCGTAGTCGCGGCGGCGGCGATCCCGCTCTTTCTGCTCACGGCCCACCTCTCGGGTTCCCGATGGAAGGGCCTGATGGCCGGGGGCCTGTTCCTCCTCTGGGCGCCGACGCTGGCCGCCACGCTGTTCGACTTCCACCTGGAGGCCTTCCTTCCGGTCGAGATCTTCTCCCTGGTCTGGCTCTGGGCGACCCGCCGGTACTTCTGGGCCATCCTCCCGGCGATCCTGGCCTGCCTGACCCTCGAGATCGGTCCGCCGCTGCTCGCGGCGGCGGGGCTGTTCTTCCTCCTCGAGTGGTATGCGAACCCTAGAGAGGCGCCGCCGTCCGCTGCCGGGACTTCGGTCGTACCGACGGCTCCGGCCCTGCGTCGGCTCGCCCGATGGATCCGACAGCCGCCGGCTCTCTTCGGCCTGCTCTGCATCCTGGCCGGGACGACGGCCTACCTGCTGCTTCGGTATCTCGAGGGAAACGTCTTCGGCGGCGGAGCCGCTCTGGCCGCCGGCTCCGAGGCCCTTCCGTTCCTCATCGACCCGTTCCAGCCCGGGTTCAAGGGACTCGGGATCGACCTCACGCTCATCGCGACGAACTTCTACTCCGCCCTGATCTACTGGGTCGTCTTCTACGCCCTGCTCGCGTTCATCCCGCTACGGGCGGTCCGGACCCTCGTCCTGGCGCTGCCCTGGTTCGCGTTCACCCTCGTCGCGCAGCACGCCAACTACCTGGTCATCGGCAACCAGTACGGGTTCGTCGTCGCCGTCGGCGCCTTCGTCGGATTTGCCTACGGCATCTGCTCGATCGAGTTCGCCTCCCTCCCGGAGGCCCTCCGGAGCTGGTGGTCCAGCAGCCGCGTACGGGCTTCCGGCGTCGCGGACCCGGAGGCGACCCCCGGGACTCCGGGTCTTGCGGCGCGTCCCGGAGGATACGCCCGAGCCCGGCCGTCGTCGATGTGGAGTCTCGTCCTACTCGGAGTGATCGTCCTGAACGTCGCGTTCAGTCCGATCAATCCGCTGCTGGACAACTCCTCGCTCGGGCCGGGCTACCGGGTGAACTATGCCGTGTCTCCCGACTACGGCCCGATTCAGCAGGTCGTAGCCCTGATCCCGTCCGGCGCCTCGGTGCTCGCGACCAGCGACCTGTTTCCCTATGCCGCCAACAACCCCCATGCCTACACGACGCCGGAGGGCTCGAATCAGGGCACTCCGCAGCTCCCCTTCGATGGCGCAAACCCTCCGACCTACGTCCTCGCCTCCCGCGCCTGGTACGGGTACCTGCCCTCGTGGCTCGACCCGATGCTCTGGAGCACGAAGGACTACGGCATCCGAGCGGTCATCGAGCAGGGACCGCATGGCTGGATCTTCCTGTTCGAGCACGACTGCTCCGTCTGCGCCTCGACTCCACTAACGTATCGGCCGATCACCTACGACGGCGGTACCTACACCGCCGCCAACGGCATGCTCGCGGGTCCGGCGGGATTCTACGGCCCGGACCGCACGATCGTTGACAACGGTACGGTCGGCACGGCCTGGTCCGGTCCGGACGTCACGCTTCCCCCCGGGAGCTACTACCTCAACGCCACGGTACGAGTCTGGCTCCTCGATCATGGCGCCACGGAGGTCAACGGGACCGTGATGCAGCTCTACGTGTCGGTCCTCGGCATCCCGAAGCTATGCTCCGGCGTCGTGACGGTGTCCAACTTCACCCAGGGGTACGCGGACGCCTGGACCGATACCTTCGGTTTCTGTCCCATCGAGCCTCGGTCCTTGACCGACCTCACGCCAGACCTTCAGTTGGTCGGATCGCTGACCAGCACGGATGTCGGCGTGGAACTCGTGAACTTCAGCGTCGATCCGGCTTCGTCAGCTCCCTGAGCATGGCGCACGGTCCAGGGCGGAGCGCACCGCTCGGCCCCGGTGATCACGGCAACAGAAAGTAGTCGTTGACGGCCGGGCTCGTGTTCGAGACGGGCTGGAGCTGGCCCCGCCGAAGAACGGCCGCCCGATAGTTCCCCAGCGCCCGGATCTGTTCGAGCACCTCGTCGGCCCCGACCCCGTACCGGCGGCACCACCGTTCCTCGATCTCGCACAGGATGACCGGCCGGAACCGGCGGATGGTCGCCGCGCCGCCGCGGAACACGGCCGATTCGTAGCCTTCCACGTCACACTTCACGAAGTCGAGGCGATCCAGCGGATGACTGTCCAGCAGCCGATCGAGCGTCATCACACGAACGCTGGTGCCGGCTTCGGTTGCGGAACCTGCCACGTGAGCGTTCTGGTCGAAGATCCGTCCCGAGGGACTGGACGGCACGGCCAGGGTGGCCGCGCCATCAGTATCGGAGAGCCCCAACCGCAACAGCTCCAGCTGACGGACCCCGAGCCACAGGGCCGCTCGTTCCAACCGGTCGGCGGACGGAGCGTACGGCTCGACCGCGAGCACGTGGCCGGCGGGGCCCACCAGTCGAGCCAGGGGAAAGGCGTAGAGCCCGACCCCAGCCCCGATGTCGAGCACCGTACCCCCGGGCGGTACGAAGCGGCGCAGCACCCGGACCTCCGGGTCGAGGACGGGCGTCCAGAACCCGCGGTACGCGAGGGCTCCGAGGACCATCCGGAGGTCAGCCCGGGGATTTGGCGGGCTCATGTCGCTGACGCAGGACTACTCCGAGAGCCCATACGCTGCACGGAGTCGGCTCCCGATCTCGACCAGGGAGACTCGGTCGGCCTGCTCGCGGGCCGCCTCGGAGAGGCCGGAGTAGACCCCGGAGTCGGTCAGCCGTCGTATTGCCTCCAGCCAGGAGGCCGTGTCGTTCGGCTCGAGCAGGATCCCCCCGGCTCCCACGACCTCGGGAATGGAGGTCCGGTTCGACGCCACGACCGGAAGCCCCTGACTCGCCGCCTCGGCGAGCGGGATCCCGAAGCCTTCGTACGGGGCCGTGTGAACCAGGACATGCGCCGAGCGGTAGATCGGCGTGAGGTCGTCGGCCCACGGCAAAACCTGGAGGCGGCTCCCGAGACCCAGCCGGGCGATCTGACGAGACGTCGGGGGCCGGACCTGGGACACCAGCAGCCCCCGATACTCGTGACCCAGCCGACGGAGCAGCTCGAAGAAGAACGGGAGATTCTTCCGGGGCCGATCCCGGGCCACGTACAGCAGGGTCCAGGGACGCTCGGCGGTGGGAGGCTCGGGCGCCGGCCGGGGGGTGCGGAGGGGTGGGAGCAGGGAGCGTAGCGGGACGACGTGGACTTGCGGCTCGGCCAGTGGAAGGTGGGCGAGGAGCTCTTGCCGCACGTAGTGCGAGGGAGCGATCACGGCCCGGGCCTTCCCGATCTCCCGCAGGCTGCGGTCGTAGAGCCAGACCGCAACCCGGGGAAAGTATGCCGTGGTGAGTTTGACCAGGTCGACCAGCGTGACGACGACGTTCCGACGGTATCGGACCAGCGGGGCGAGGAAGGCGTCGTTCACATGGACGATCGGCTCCGGCATCGGACCGAGCCGTTTCGGGAACACCTCGAAGAAGCGGTTGTATCCCATCTCGAGCAGCCCCGACCCGGGCAGCCGACGGCCGACGACCCGGCGCCCGGCCGTGGCGTATTCGGACGCGAGCGAAGGGTCGACGCACTGGTAGACCGAGTATGGGAGCCCGACCGCGCTGAGGGCCCGGCAGTACGTCTCGAACATCTGCTGGTGGCCGTCTCGTCGCTGAGACTCGTTCACCATCGCGACGACCGGCGCGGACGGCGGGGAGGCAGGACGGGGCTGGGACGCGGCCCTCGTCTGGGTTCTCGTACCCGGGAAGTTCTCGGCGTCGGTCAGCGTCGGCAGGTCCTGAGCCTCGGTCGCCGAGATCGAACCCACCGACCGGCGGAGTCCGCTAGAGGGTAATCATACCTTCCCGGTCACGGGTTCTCAGAAGATGGGATTGAAGAGGGTGGCTCCGGGCAGCTGCGGGGGGTTGAGCGGCACCGGCACGTTCGCGTGCAGGACCGGTCCCCAGAACACCTTCGTGGACCCGTCCCCGGGGGACGAGACGATGCCGCCGCCCTTGTTGAGACCGGATTCGAGGGCGGTGAAGTAGGCGTTCCCGGTGGCGCCCGGGAGAAAGTGGAAGCCGGCGGCCATGCAGCCGAGGGCACGGGCCCCGGTGCTGTGGAGACGGTCGATCGAGCCACTGAACTCGTAGCCGTCGCCCCCGCACAGGTTCACGAACGAATCCTGGAGCCAGAAGTCGGCCACGTTGTCGACAAGCAGGCCGGTACCGGAAGGATTGCCCACACGGTTGCCCAGCACCTTGGTCCGGACGAACCAGGAGCCGGAGGCCCCGCCTCCGTTGTGCAGCTCGATGTTCGGTGCGGTGATCGGCCCGGTGGGCGCGGTGATGTGGACGAAGACGTCCTCCCAGACGTTGTCCCAGAACGACTGCAGGAAGATCGCCCGGGTGCGGAACGTCTCGATGTGGATGTCCTTCGCGTAGAGACGGTTGATGCCGTTGAGCGCCAGCGTCGGCGTCGGCGGCGCATCCGACGTGATGGCCGTGGCACAGTTCTCGATCCGAAGCTGGTCGAGCCGAACATCCCAGACCGGATTGCTTGCATTCAGGAAGTGAAGGCCGGCCCCGGTGGTCAGGTTCCCGTGCGCATCGTTGATGTGGACACCCTGGAGATGCGGCCCGCCACCGGCGTTGGCCTTGACCGGCGGAATCTGGATGACGTCGATGTTCGCGTCCGGGACGATCACCGCCCCTCGTGCCATTGTCAGCCTCTGGCCCGCGTTCACCACCAAGGGCGCGGCGACGTGATAGGTCCCGCGTGCCACCCACACATCATTGCCGGTGGCCAGCGCCTCGGAAAGTCCCGAAGTTTGCGTGCCCGGGGTCGAGGGTCCGAACGCACCGGCGCCAGCGATCGCGACGAGAACGTACGGCCGGGCGGGTCCGGGCGCCGGCGCGGCTGAACCGGGTTGGGCGGCCATCAACCGGAGGCGAGGCCGGCTCGCGCTAGATCGGCTTCGACCATGATCCGGACCAGTTCCTTGAATCTCACCTTCGGTTCCCACCCGAGTTCGCGTTTTGCCTTCGAGGCGTCCCCTCGGAGGTTGTACACCTCGGCCGGTCGGTTGAGCTTCGCATCCACCTTCACGTGCTTCTGCCAGTCTGTGATACCGGCGACGGAGAACGCCTCCTCCGCAAACTCTCGGACGGTGTGAGACTCGCCGGTTGCACCCACATACTCACCCGGGGCCGGGTGCTGCAGGACGCGCCACATGAGGTCGACGTAGTCCGGCGCGTAGCCCCAGTCACGCTTGGCATCCAAGTTCCCCAAGACGATGCTTTGGGTCTGCCCGGCGCGGATCTTGGCCACACCGCTGGTGATCTTCCGTGTGACGAACTCTACACCCCGCCTTTCGCCTTCGTGGTTAAACATTATCCCATTGCTGACGAACATGCGGTACGATTCGCGATAGTTGACGCAGGCCCAGTAAGCGTAGACCTTCGCTACCCCGTACGGGCTTCGCGGGTGAAACGGTGTGGACTCATCCTGAGGTTCTCGGTCCACCTGGCCGAACATTTCACTTGAAGCGGCCTGGTAGAATCGCGATTCCGGTGCCTGGGCTCGTACGGCGTCCAAGAGCCGCACAACGCCCAATCCAGTGATCTCACCGGTCAACACCGGCTGCGCGAAGGAGGTCCCCACGAAGGACTGGGCCGCGAGATTGTACACCTCGGTGGGCTGAGAACGTCGAACTGCCTCGTTGAGCGAGTGCTGGTCCATCAGATCCCCGTCGATGACCTCGATGCGATCGAGGTCGCCGGTCAGGTTCGACATGTTGGGGCTGCTGAGCCGCCGGACAAGTCCATAGACCGTGTAACCCTTCTTCAGTAGCAGCTCGGCAAGATAGGAGCCGTCTTGACCCGTAATCCCGGTGATTAGGGCGCGCCTCTCGGCCATCTGCGGGACATGGCCGCCGCGCGCATATCAAGACGGCGACGCTTCGGCGTCACGGGTCAGACTCGTCGCCCTCATGCCGGCGGGCACGGCATGTACCCGTGCAGAACCGGGTCGAACGCTTTTTAGCGTCCCCCCACCACCGGGCGGCTCGAATGAAGGTCGTCATCCCGGCGGCGGGGTTCGGGATCCGCTTCCTCCCGGCAACCAAGAGCATGCCCAAGGAGATGCTGCCGGTCATGGACCGGCCGATCATCCAGTACGTGGTCGAGGAGGCCGTTGCAGCCGGGGCCGACGACATCATCATCGTGACCGGACGGAGCAAGCGCGCGGTCGAGGACCACTTCGATTATCACCCAGAACTCGGCGACCACGTTGCGCTTCGGCAGCTGGACCAGATCACCCAACGCGCGGATCTCTTCTTCGTCCGGCAACGACGGCCTCGCGGCTTGGGGGATGCCGTGGCCTGTGCGGCCCGTCACGTCGGCCAGGAGCCATTCGGGGTGCTCCTCGGGGACACAATCAATTTGTGCAAGGTGCCGCTGCTCCGACAGCTGCACGACCAGTTCGTCCGGCTAGGGAGCCGGGGCAGCGTGATCGCGGTCGAGAGCGTTCCGGACAGCAAGGTCTCGGACTACGGCATCATCGCTGGAACGGAAGTCGAGCCCGGGGTGGTGGACGTCAAGAAGCTCGTCGAGAAGCCGACGCTGGGAGAGGCTCCGAGCCGCCTCGGCATCACAGGGGCGTACTGGTTCACCCCGGCGATCTTCGAGTGTCTTCGCCGGACCCCGGCCGGCCACAACGGCGAGATTCAGTTGACGGATGCGCTCGCACTGCTGCTCGAGCACGAGCAAGTCTACGCGGTGACGTTCGAGGGAATTCGCTACGACATCGGCGATCGGTATCTCTGGCTCAAG
>JASHPT010000087.1 GCA_030037955.1 Thermoplasmata archaeon | reverse complement strand
GCTGAAGGCGACCCGACCGTGCAGCCCGTCGAGGGCCCACAGGATTCGGTCGTCGAGGGAGCCCTTGGGCTCCGGCTCCGGCTCCGGCTCGACACCCCCCCGGGACATCGCCCGGAGTGGGTCCGCTCGAATTTAGGCAACGGGTTACCGGAACGCCACCGAGACCGGCCCGGAGTCACCGCCGCGGGGCCGCGACGCCGGCGAGAGCGGTGTGACTGACCCCGCGGCCACCCGCTCAATATCCCCTGCGGTCCGCTGGCCCGCCCGTCGAACACGACACCAGGTGAACAGGTGTGACGCACGAAGCTGACGACGCGGAAACGTCTCCGAGAGAACACTTCGGACCGTGGGTCTGGACGGCCTACCGGGCGTACAACGAGCTGCTGCGCGAGAAGGTGAAGAAGCGCTTCGAGGCCCAAGAGGGACCGTGGATGGACCGCTTGGCCGACGTGCTGGTCGAGATCGTCAACGCGCGGTGGGAAGGCGGCCGCAAGAAGGGCCGCGAGGAGAAGCAGCTTCTGGCGAAGCTGGACCAGCTCCTGTCGGAGTGAGGTCGATGCCGTTCCCCCTTCCGCTACAGCCGTTCCCCCGCCCCCCGGTGGGTCCGGAGCCGATGCCGAACGGACCCAACTTTGAGGCCGACCTCGGAGGAGGACCTTCCTCCGCCGGCGGTCAGGGAGCGTGAGCCCGATGCCTCTCACCGAGTTCGAGACGCGCATCACGTCCGCGGTCGACCAGATCGCTCCCAGTGTCGCGAGCGTGGAGGCGGTCCGCGTAGGGCGCCGTCGCGGCTTCGGGCCGTTCATGCAGCCGGCCCAAGCTTCGGCCGTGGTGATCGATCCCAAGGGGCTCCTCATCACAAACCAGCATGTCGTTGACCAGGCAGCCCAGCTCCGGGTACACTTCGCCGACGGGCGGGAGCTCGTGGGAGACGTCATCGGAGGAGATCCGGTCACGGACGTGGCAGTGGTGAAGGTCGACGCCGAGGGGTTGCCGTCGGCGCAGCTCGGAGCGTCGGAGGACCTCCGGGTCGGTCAAATCGTCCTCGCGATCGGGAATGCTCTCGGGCTTCCGGGTGGACCGACGGTCTCCACCGGAGTGGTCAGTGCACTCGGCCGGCCGCTGCCGGGGTCGGATTTCATCTTTGAGGGCTTGATCCAGACCGACGCGGCGATCAATCCCGGCAATAGCGGTGGGCCCCTCGCCGATCTGTCGGGGGCGGTCGTCGGGATCAATACGGCCATGGTCCCGTTCGCCCAGGGCGTGGGCTTCGCGATTCCGATCCACGCGGTCCGGCGTATCGCGGACGAGATCCGGCAGAAGGGTCGAGTGGTCCGTCCCTGGATCGGTGTGTCAGTGGCGGAACTCCGACCGGAGGTCGCGCGACAGTACGACTTCGAGCCGTATTCGGGGCTCCTCGTCGCGGAAACCGTTCCGAAGTCTCCGGCGCATCGCGGCGGACTCCGCCCGGGCGACCTGATCACGCGGCTCGGCCCTTTCGAGATACGGAAGGTCCGAGACCTTCTCGAGGCGCTCTCCCGGTTCCCGGTCGGTTCGGAAGCTGAGATCCAGTTCCGGCGACGAACGAACATGAGCACCACGACGGTCCCGCTCGAGGAGAACCCGGAGCTCTTGGCCGGTCCGAGCTGAACCCCACACCCCAGGGATGGGCCCGAGGCTCGTCCCTGGCAACCCAGGTGCTGACCCCAGCCGCGGACGTCGCGCTTAAGCCGCAGGAGAGGTCGTCCGGGCATGCCTGCGCAGGCTCCGCGAGCTCCGGAGACTCCGCTGGCCGAACGCGTTCGGCCCCAGTCGCTGGCCCAGATGATCGGAAATCCCGAGGCTATCGCTCAACTTCAGAAATGGGCGGCCGGCTGGGCCTCGGCCCAAGGTCCGCCCCGGTTGCGGGCAGCCATTCTTGCCGGGCCCGCCGGGGTCGGCAAGACAACGGCGGCGGTCGCGCTCGCTCACGACATGCGATGGGGTCTCGTCGAGATGAACGCCTCCGATGCCCGAAATCGGAGGGCCATCGAGCAGGTCGCCGGGCGAACGTCACTGACCGACACCTTCTCCGTCAGCGGAGAGGTCCTGAGCTCCCGAAAGGGTCAGCACACGCTCATCCTCCTGGACGAGGCGGATTGTCTCTTCGCACGCGATACCGAAGGATCCTCCTCCGATGCCGCGCCTCCGATGTCGTTCCGTGACTTCGTGCGGAGCCGGTATGGGTCGCTGGACGCACTGGCCGGTGCGTGGGGGCTCGGGGTCGGCACGGCGCCCGCTGCGTTTGCGGAGTGGACTGACATCCCGGCGTCCGGCGGGCGGTCCAAGGCCCTCCGCCTTCCGGCCGCACAGTGGGATCTGGCCGACTGGAGTCAGAGCAAGAGCCGTCCGGACCTGACGGACCGCGGGGGACTCGGTGCGATCGCAAAACTGGTCCGCGAGACCCATCAGCCGATCGTTCTCACCGTCAACGACCCGGACACTCTCACCCGGTACTCGCCCCTGTTCCGTTCCGGAGTCGCCCGGATCTCGTTCTGGCCGCTCCGGGAGCCCGACCTGCGGTCAGCCATCCGACGTGTCGCCTCCGCCGAGCATCT
>JASHPT010000086.1 GCA_030037955.1 Thermoplasmata archaeon | reverse complement strand
CGGTTCGGCCGGGACTTCGGCTACAACGTCTGGTTCCGGCAGGGCGGCTACCTCTTCCTCGCCGAGACGGAGGCGGAGCGGCAGCATCTGTCCCAGGTTGTGTCCGTCGTGCGGTCCGAGGGACTGCCCGGAACCTGGCTCGCTCCGGAGCAGATCCCGGCCTACGCCCCCGGACTCGACACGCGGGGCCTGGTCGGCGGAAGCTATCTCGGCTCGGACGGGACCCTGTACCCGTTCCCGGCTCTCTGGGGCCTCCAGGAAGCGGTCCGGGCCCTCGGGGTGGAGCTTCGCCTCGGAACGGAGGTCGTGGGGATCCGGAGCGAGGCCGGGCACGTGACGGGCGTCTCGACCGGCGCGGGTACGCTTCCCGCCGACACCGTCGTGAATGCCGCCGGTGGGTGGTCGGTCGACGTGGCGCGGCTCGCGGGGCTCTCGGTGCCGAACCAGGCCTCCCGACACGAGATCCTGGCGACCGAGCCGCTCAAGCCGTTCCTGGACCCGATGGTCACCCGGCTCCGCGACGGCCTCTACTTCAGCCAGACGATGCGAGGAGAGATCGTCGGCGGACTGTCGCTGGCCCATCCGCCGGGCACGGCCGCCGGCGTGCCGAGCTCCACCGCGTTCCTGCGCTCGATGGCCCGGGCGCTCGTGGGACTGGTCCCCTCGATCGGGCCGCTCGGCGTGCTGCGGGCCTGGTCCGGGTTCTATGACGATACCCCGGACGGTCTGCCGGTGATCGGCGCCGACCCCCGGCTGGCCGGCTTCGTCCACGCGAATGGGTTCGGGGGTCACGGCTTCATGCTCGCGCCGGCCTCGACCCGACGGGTCGCGCAGGCCGTGATGGGCGAGCGCACCGACCTCGACCCGACGCTGTTCTCGGTCGACCGCTTCCTCGGGGCATCGGCCCCGCGCTCCGTCGAGGGCCTGCAGCTCGGCTGACGAGCGCCACCCCAACGATATCTTCCGTGGCGGCTCCGGCGCGCCGGAGCCCTGCTCGTGCCGGAGGCGCCGCCGTTCGAGCCCCGTTCGCCCTTCGAGACCGCCTTCCGGGCGGCGATCGAAGGGGCGGACGCGTACCGGGCGGTCCGGGCGGGTCTTCGGCTCCACGAAGAGATCCTTCGCATCGGGAACCGGTTCGTTCCGGTCGCCCGATTCCGGGAGATCGCCTTCGTTGCCCTGGGCAATGCCGCCGGTTCGATGGGGCTCGCGGCCCAGGAGATGCTCGGGGAACGACTGACGCAAGGGCTCGTCGCCGGCGCGGTCTCGCCGCCCCCGGCGCTGCAGTTTCAGCACGTGCGGGTGCCGGATGCCTGGCCGGGCTCAAGCGCCGCCGACACGGCCCGCTCGAACCTGCTCGAGCTCGCCACGGGCCTGGGCTCGGACGACCTCCTGCTCCTGCTGCTCTCCCCGGGGGCGCTCTCCGTCACGGCCGGGCCGCCGGTCGGCTGGGACGGTGCCGGCTGGCGACGCCTGCTCACCGACGTGGACGCTCGTTCCGGAGCGCTCTCCGCGGCCCGCGTGGCCCGTGGGCTCGGCACCGGGGCCGCGGGCGGCCGACTGGCGTCGGCCGTCCGGGCGCCGCTCGTCGTCACGCTCGTCGTCGACCGGGGCGAAGGGCCGGAGTCGGTCGGAGGGGGTCCTACGATCCCGCTCTCGGACACGGAACGCAGTGCCGTCGCCCCGCTCGTCGCGGGCTCCGACGCCGCCGGCTTGACCCCGACGGCCGTGCCGGCTTCCGGTCCGAACGTGCACCGGCCCGTGGTCGTCACGGGGCCGGCCGACGCGATCGAGGCCGCGGGCAACCTTCTCGCGGGCCAGGGATGGATCAGCCGGTTGGTCGGCGTGCACATTCCGGGCGGGCCGGAGGAGGTTGCGGCTCGATTCGTCGAGGGCATGGAAACGATCCGGAACGACCAGGTCTCGGAGCCGCGGTCGGTCCGTTCGGGTCGGGAGGCGGCGCTCGAGAGCGCGGTTCCGTCGATCCCGGTGCCGACGACCGACACTCCCTCGGCCCGTCCGGAGTCCCGGGGCCTCGCGGTCTTCGCGACCGCGACGTTCGACACGGTCGAGGGCGGGGAGCGCGGCGAGGAGGTGCGCTCCTTCCTGGAGACCGCGTCGCGGAGGACGGTCCGACGCGAGGCCTACGTCGGCGCACTGCGGACCGCCGGAGGAATCCCGGATCGGGGAGGAGCCGCCGGCGGCTGGATGGCGCGCCGGGTCGGGAGCGGCACGCCGACCGAGTCCTTCGAGGTCCGCGCCGGATTCACGGACGTCGGCACCCTGCTGGTCGGCTTCGTCCCGTGGGCGGCCCGCTAGGCTCCCGACGGAGGCTCCGAGGCGCCCGGGCTCTCCGCCGAAAAGTGCCGCTTGAGCGACATGTACTCCTCGAACGAGATCTGCCGTCGGGCCCGGACGGCCCCGGCCTGACGCAGGGACGCGATCTGGTACACCCGGAGCAGCTCCTCGACCGGTCGGCCCGTCGACCGGCCCGGCGTGGCCCCGGAGGCCGGGCTCACCCCCGGGGCGGTCGACCCCGGAGGAACGGGCGCCACGTGGCGTCGGAGCAGTTCGAACTCCCCGTCCGAGATCTCCCCATCGGCGTGGAGCAGCTCGACGAGTTCGGCTTGTCGGGGGCGATAGGTCTCGAGCAGCTCGGAGAGGGCGCGATCCGGCCGGCCCTCGGACGAGGGTCGCACCCCGACCCCCCCGGCCTCGACGGCCCGCGAGAGCCGCTCGATGAGGTCGTGGAGAGCCGGCCCGAGCTCCGGCGCCCCGACGCCGGCCGTGGGCGGCCATCGGACGGTGAGTCGCGCCCGGCGCGGAGCTCCGTCCGCGGCGGCCGGCAGCTCCTGCTCGACGGAGAGCTCGTACTGCGGCCCCTCCGGCGGCATGTACGGCCCGGAGGGTCGCCGGGAGAAAACGGCTCCGTTCCGGATCCGTCGGGTGAACGGTGCCGGAGCTCGTCTCGATGGATTCTGGAAACTCGATTTCGCGGAGTGACTATATATTCTGTCGAGGGCTGGTTGCCGCGACGGGATATGGTGTCGACCAGCGCGCGGGCGCCCCCGGGGGACGGACATGCGACCAAAGAGGCCTACACGTCCGAAGGTCGGGCCCTCTGCCCGGTCATGGCCGCGATCTCGGTCGTCGGAACCGAGTGGCGACTCGCGATCGTCCACCGGCTGCTGGACGGACCCCAGCGGTTCAGCGAGCTGCTCCGGTCGAACCCGCGGCTGAATGCGAAGACGCTGAGTGCTACCCTCAAGTATCTCGAGAACGCCGGCGTCGTCCAGCGGACCGTCGTGAGCACCCGGCCCTTCAGCGTCGTCTACTCCCTTACGGAAATGGGCCTCGGACTGGCGCCGGCGAC
>JASHPT010000085.1 GCA_030037955.1 Thermoplasmata archaeon | reverse complement strand
ACGCACCGACTCTTCGCCGCCGTTCACGAGAATCCCCGGGACTCGGCTATACTGCACGTCCTCGCCTACTGCGGACTCCGGGTCGGGGAGCTCTGCCGGCTGGCCGTCCAGGACGTGGACCTCGCCTCGAACGTCCTCCATGTCCGTTCGGGAAAGGGCGACCGCGACCGGGAGGTCATCATCGAGGAAAAGACGCGGGCCGCCATTGACCGGTACACCACCGAGCGGGCGCTGGCGGGTCAGACGGGCGGGCGCCTCTTCCCGGTGAGTCCCGTAACGGTTGAGCGGATGGTACGAGCCACGGCGGAGACGGCTCAGATCAACCGGCGGGTCACGCCGCACATGCTCCGGCACACGCTCGCCACGACGCTGTTGAGCCGTGGGTGCGACATCCGGTACATCCAGAAGCTGCTCGGCCACGCGTCCGTCGCGACGACCCAGATCTACACGCACGTCGACACGCAGGCGCTCCGGGACGCCTACAGTCGCGCCAAGCCCGAATACTGAACCCTGAGTCCGGCACCTAGCTGGAGGACCGGATCCGGTCCAGCTTCTCCAGGAACTCGACGCCTTCTCCGGTCGTCATCGGCTTTCCATCCTCCCGGGTGAGCGGGAGGCCAGCGTCGTTACAAGCCGCCTCCGGCGTCGCCCCTTCCAGCAGTCGACGGATCGCCCGTTTCTCCTTGGAGCTGAGGAGGACGCCCCCGAGAACGAAGTCCTGAAAGGCTTCGTACGCAATAGGGCACACGGCCTCGACCGACTTGCTCATCTCGACGGCGTACAGACGGATCTCTTCCTGGGCGTGCGCGTCGAGGCGCAGCGAGAGGAAGTGGAGCAGGTTCCAGAGGTCGATCTTCCAGTACCACTGCGTGTAGTACGCGACCGGCAGGATGGTCCTCGCCGTTTCTCGAGCCACGCCGCCCTCGAGTGCCTCGGTGTACGCGGCGTATGCGTCCCGGCTCACCCGTTCCATCGCGGACCGGAACTTCGCGCCGACCTCCGCGGAGACCGTGCCGTCACTGCCTTGGCGGTTTCGAGACGACTGCTGGCGGACGTTGTCGGCGGATGGCAGGTCGTACTCATCGGGTTCGATCGAATATCGTAGCGACGCCTCATTCGTCGAGGCAGTCCGGTGACGGATCATCTGACGCGCGATGTAGATCGGAAGCCGAATGAGAAACTTGAACTCGACCATCTCGAACGGCGTCGTGTGGCGGTGTCGAAGGAGGTACCGAATGAGTCCTCGATCGTCGCGAACCGACTTCGTGCCGGCTCCATAGGATACGCGCGCGGCTTGCACGATCGCCGAGTCGTTGCCCATGTAATCTACCAGCACGACGAATCCATGGGACAGGACGGGGAGCTTTAGCCCGATGAGCTGATCCGCGGCCGGGACCGACGGTCGAGTCATCGGCGGGCCTTCGTCGGCCATGGCCGTGGCGAGCCTCTCCACGGAATAAACTCTCTCGGTGAGCACTTCGACCGAACAGGTCTCTTCGACCGTCCGTCGGGCCAAACGGTTTTGTCGTCTCTCGCTACCCGACCCATCCCGGAGGGCGTCGGAGCCGATGGCGAGGATCTTCATCGGGGTGGCGTGGCCGTACTCCAACGGCCCGTTCCATATCGGCCACCTGGCGGGCGCCTACCTCCCCCCGGACATCTTCGCCCGCTATCACCGGCTCGTCGGCGACGAGGTGCTCATGGTCTCGGGATCCGACATGCACGGGACGCCCACGACCTACGCCGCCGAGAAGGAGGGAGTGTCTCCCCGGGTCGTGGCGGAGCGGTTCCACGAGATCAACACGGAGTCGTTCCAGCGTCTCGGCATCTCCTACGACCTGTACACCCACACGCACACCACGATCCACGAGCGGGTCACGCAGGAACTCTTCCTTCGCCTGCTCCAGAACGGGTTCATCGACCGACGGACCGACGAGAATCCGTACTGCCCGAAGGACTCGAGATTCCTCGCCGACCGGTACCTGGTGGGCCGCTGCCCCTTCTGCGGCAACGAGGCGGCCCGAGGAGACGAGTGCGACCAGTGCGGTCGGATCCTCGAACCCAGGCAGCTGATCGAGCCCCGGTGCAGCGTCTGCGGAACGGCCATCGAGTTCCGGCCGACGGAGCACTTCTACCTCCGGATGGACAAGATGCAACCGGGTCTCGAAGCCTACGTGAAGGACAAGGGACACTGGCGCAGCACCGTCCTCACGGCAACCCAGGGTCTCCTCCAAGCCGGTCTCAAGCCCCGGCCGATCACACGGGACCTGACCTGGGGCGTCCCGATCCCGTTGGACGGCTACCCGACCAAACGGATCTACGTCTGGTTCGAGGCGGTTATCGGATACCTCTCCGCGTCGCAGGAGTGGGCGGTCCGGAAAGGGGAGCCGGAGGCGTGGCGCCGGTTCTGGGACCCGCAGTCGCCGGTACGGCAGTACTACTTCGTCGGCAAGGACAATGTCTTCTTCCACACCCTCCTCTGGCCCGGTATCCTCCAGGCGGCGGGCGGGCTCCAGCTGCCCTACGACGTGCCGGCCAACCAGTGGCTCCAGGTCCAGGGCCGGAAGATCTCGAAGTCCCGACCGGCGGATGTGGACGCCTTCGCCCCCTCGCTCCTGGCGCACTACCCCCCGGACGTCATCCGGTTCTACGCCACGGCGCTGGCCCCGCAGAACCGGGACACCGAGCTCGACTGGGACGAGTTCCAGCAGCTCTCCGAGGAGGTGTTGTCGAATCAGTACGGGAACCTGGTCCAGCGGGTGCTCGTCTTTGCCCGGGACCAGTTCGCCGGCAAGGTCCCCGTCCCCCCCGCGGGCTGGGACCCCGCGGCGCCCACCGGGATGGGGGATCGGATCCGTCGCGCCCACGGGGAGATCACGGCCGACTACGATGCGGTCCGTCTCAAGGAGGCCCTCGAGCGCATCCTCACCGAGATTCGGGAGGGCAACCGCTGGTTCCAGGAGGCGCGGCCCTGGCAGGCCTCCGCCGACGATCGGTCCCGGACCGTCTACGAAGGACTCTGGCTGCTCAAGGCGGCCGGAGTCTGGCTAAGCCCGGTCTTGCCCTTCTCCTCCGACCAGCTCTGGCGGATGATCGGCATGGGCAAGGGGCCGGCGCGGGGCGATTGGCCGGCGGCACTGCTTCCTCCGTCCCCCGGGCAGCCGCTGGGGCAGGTCCAGCCGCTGTTCCCGCGGAGCCAAGGGGCGGCGACGCCGGCGCCGCCCACCGGGCGTCCACCCGCGCCGCCGCCCGCGCCGACGGAAGCGTTCGTCCCGTTGGCGATCCTGGCGGGAACGGTGCGGAGCGTGGTGCCCCATCCCTCGGCCGACAAGCTCTACGTGATCGAGTTGGATGTCGGGCAGGCCAAACCCCGCACCGTCGTCGCCGGCCTCCGGCCGTTCTACTCGGAAGCGGAACTGATCGGCCGACGCGTCGCCATCCTCGCGAACCTCGAGCCCCGGACGATCCGACGCATGACCTCGCAGGGAATGATCCTGGCGGCGGATACGGGGACCAAGGTCGAGGTTCTCACCTATGCCGACACCGTGCCCGCGGGCTCCTACGTGGCGACAACGGACGAGCAGAGCCGCATGATCTCCTATTCCGTCTTCGAGACCAACCCGCTGCTGGTCGGCACCGTGACCGGCAGCCAGGCCGGCCGCCTGACCATCGACCTCGGGGACCGCGCGATCGAGGTCGACGGGGCATGGCCGACCGGCAGCCGGGTCGTCGTTCAGCTCGACGGACCGGGCGGCGCGAGAGCGAAGGTAATCCATTTTGCCTCCGGAGAGCTTTTAGTCCCGGGCGTCGACCTACCGTCGGGCACCCGAGTTCGATGACCGCGACCGTTCGACTGGACCTCCATGTCCACAGCCGCTACTCCGTGGACTCGCGGCTCTCCTTCGACCAGATCCTCGAACGGATCACCTACGAGGGTCTGCAGGGCTTTGCGCTCACGGACCACGACACCACGGCCGGTCTGGCCGAGCTCAACCAGCTGCGCACCAGTTACCCTGGGTACTGGTTCGTCCCCGGCGTCGAAGTCTCGACGCTGGAGGGCCACCTGCTGGTGTACGGCGTGCACGAGGCTCCCCCCGCGCACCGCTCGCTCGCCGAGACGCTGGAGCGCGTCGCGGCACTCGGTGGCGTGTCGGTCCTGGCCCATCCGTTCCGACGCGTTCATGGCGTGGGCCGGCGCCTCGCATCGGAGGCAAAGGTCCAGGGGCTGGAGGGCCGAAACGGCAAGAACTCCGAGCTCTCGAACACGCGCGCGGAGCTGCTGGCCGCTCGCCGCTCCCTCGCGTCCACGGGGGGGAGCGACGCGCATGAGCCCGCCCTCGTGGGCCGGGCCTTCACGGAGTTCGGGGCCGAGGTCGCGAGCCTCGACGATGTGCTCGAGCAGTTGCGCAAAGGTCAGGCCACGTCGGCGGGGGCATCGCTGTCGCTGGCCGGTCGGGTCCGCTCCGCGCTCCGGGACGGGCTGCTCCGGACGGTCCGCGGCTTCCGGCCGGTGGGGCCACGGTCGGTCCACCCCGACCGTTTTTAACACGGGCCTCCTCCACCGCCTCGCGCCAAGGTGGCAGAATGGTTAATGCGACGGACTGCAGATCCGTTTCCTGGGGGTTCGATTCCCTCCCTTGGCTCTTCGGCTTTCTTGCTGAGCCCGCACACGGAACTCCGCATGGGCGGGTGTTCTTGTCACTGGTGCGCAGTACCTGGGACGTGCGAACCGCACGGTCCAAAACGCGTCGCGTGGGAAAAGGTCCAGCAGTGGACTGTGTCCTCCCGGGGGACTGAACAGGAAACGGGACGGTCTTCAAAGGGCGCGTTTCGCCGACCGGATGGGAATCGACGTAGCCTATGAACTCCAAGAATGTGGGTTCGAGAATGCGACTCGACTACGCGGGATTGCGGGTCAAGAACCTCGACCGTTCGATGCGTTTCTACACTAGGGCCCTGGGTCTCAGGGTCGTGAAGCGCGGTGACACTAGGGTCTGGGGAGGGGGTCTCTGGGTGTTGTTGCGTGACCCGAACTCGCGTCGCCTGATCGAGCTCAATTGGTATCCCAAGAGCTCGATCTTCTACTCCCCCTACACCCCCGGAGATGCCCTCGATCATCTCGATTTTACCCTCGGTGCTGTTCCGCGCGGCGTGCTGGAGCGGGTCCATCGGAAACTCTTGAAGAACGGTGCCAAACCAACCCGTTGGACACCCGCGACCACGGAGGGTTGGAGCACTCACGTGCTGGACCCGAACGGCATCTGGATTACGGTCGGACGAAGGCCGACTCGGACAGAGCGCGAAGACTCAGAGTGACACCGACCGCCGAGAAGGCACCCCTTTTGCGCAGTCCGTTTCGACCGGCGATCGCCGCTCAGCGATTCGAACTTTCTAGGCCTGTCCTCCCTTGGCTTCGCCCCCCGGGCTTCGTCTGAACCCTAGGAGACGCGCACTCTTGCCCGGTAGGGCGACCGCTTCCCAGGGCGCGCGCATCGCCCAAGGTGGGAACGCTAGTCGCGAACCCCGAACCCTGCCAGGCCGAGGATATCGGCATGCCCCCGGGCGAGGTCGCGCCGGGTGAGCGTCCGGGGGTCGAGAAGCCGCAGCTCCGACCACGCGGCCGGCACTCCTCCCGCGGGGGCGTCCCAGCTTCCCCGGAAGAGAAAGTGCACATCCCAGTGGGTTCCGGACTCGGGGTCGATGGACGACGGATAGTCCTCGGAGAAGACCTGGGGGCCCTCGAGCGCTGGGTGCGGGAGGGCGAGCTGCTCCCGGGCGATCCTCTCCCCGGCGGCCTTGGGTGACTCGAACTCCCGGAGATGCGACGCCGGGAGGATCCACCGCTGGCCGATCGCCGCGAGATGCGCCGGCTCCAGGGTGGCCATGGATTCCCAGGGAGCCTGAGCATTGGGTCGTCCGAGGAGCACCCTCCCGGGCGCGGCCGGCGCCGTGAGGATCAGGAACGCGGACAGGCAGAGGCCGCCCTCCGGTACGGTCCAGAAGTGCCGACCCTGGATCTCGCGTTCGGTCGGACGGTAGCGAGCGAATCGCGGGGGTCGGGCTGCGCCTTCACCGCGCCCCGGCCCCTCCTCGGCATCCCTTCCGGCCGGCATTCGAGCGGCCTACCGACTCTCACGAGAGAAAATAGTGCCGATGGTCTCGTTCTTCCCGAGACAGAGCCCGACCGAAGCGCGGTGTGGCCGCCCGGCCTGCCGATCGCTGAGCCGGCCTCTGCCCCGAACCCCTGCCGGGCCGGGAAGGGGCTCGGTCAACCTTAAGTCTCCGTCCCGTATCCCATCCCCCCCGAGGGGATATGCCCGAGGATCAACGACACGCGATCGAGGCTCGCCTGGCGCGGATCGAGGGCCACATTCACGGCGTGCACCGGATGGCCCACGAAGGGCGAGGGTACCCTGAGCTCGTCCACCAGATCGTCGCGATCCGGGGCTCGCTCGACTCGGTGCTCCAGGCGATCGTCGACGATCTGGTCCAGGAGTTCGTCACGACCGCGTCGAGCAAGGGCCGGGCCCCCCCGGTCGTCGAAGCGCTCCGCGAGGTCGTCGCGAGCGCGCTCTGAGCGGAACCGCCTGGCCGGTGCAGGAGGAGACCGATGCCCGTCCGTCCCCATGGGGAGGGAGAGGCCGGAGAGCGCGTCCTCCGGGGCCTGCGCTTGGCGGTCGAGCTGTCGGTCGTGATCCTGGCGATCGAGGCGGTCGGAGCCTACCTGTCGCACAGCCTCTCGCTCACCGTGGACGCCGTCCACAACGTCCCGGACATCCTCGCCTTTGCGATCTCCTGGACCGCGCTGCAGGCCGCCAAGGAGGGCGCCACCGGCGACTTCACCTTCGGGAAGCACCGCCTCGAGGTGTTCGCGGGCCTGTTCAACGGGCTCCTGGTGCTCGGCACGGGGGCCGTCTTCGGCTATGAGGCGCTCGATTCGCTCGTACGGTCCACCGCGTTCGCGGGCCCGGTCGACGCGGTGTGGATCCTGGTCGCCGCGGTGCCGACCCTGGCCCTGCGCCTGGTCAACATGCGGGCCCTGGGAGGACTGCCCGGCCGGATCCGTGACCTCAACCTGCGGAGCGTGATGGTCCACCTCGCGAGCGACGTGGCCATCACGGCCGCTCTCCTGGTCGCCGGAGCGTTGATCCTGGTACGCCCGGCCGACGGATGGGCGGACTCGGTGGCGGCGCTGGCGATTGCCGGCATCCTGGCTTATGAGAGCATCCCGCTGCTGCGCGGAGGCTGGGCCGTGCTGACCGAGCGGATCCCGCCCGGGATCACGCTGGACGGCATCACCCGGTCCGCGCTCTCGGTTCCCGGGGTGACCGAGGTCCACGATATCCACGTCTGGGCCGTCTGCAGCTCGCTGGTCTGCATGACGGCGCATGTGGAGGTACGGGAGATGACGCTCCGGGACGGCATGGCGGTGGTGGAGCGGCTCCGGGACCGGATGGAGAAGGATTTCGGCATCGTACACGCCACCTTCGAGCTCGAGGCGCCGTCGTAGACCTGCCCCAGGAGGCAACCGGGCCCCGGCGTTCAGCCGAGCGGCTTCTGACCGACGAGCAGCCCGCGTCCCGGCGTCAGTCCATCCCGCAGGAAGCGCGTCCGGAGACCGGCTCGGTTCATGTGCCGCACGAGCCGGCGGGGGGGAACCAACAGCCCGACGTCCGTGTCCTCGAAGTACCGGACGCCGTGGCCTTCCCGGCCCAGGAGGTAGCGGTACCGGACGACCGAGTGGGCTCCTCGGCGGCTCGACTCGCTCATCCGGGCGACCATCACCGGGCCGGCCTGCCTGGAGACCAGGTGCAGATGGCCGCTTCGGAAGATCGACGGGTCGATCCACGGCTCGACGATCGTGACGCCTCCCGGCTTGAGGTGGCGGGCAAAGTTCGCGAAGGCGTGGGCGACCTCCCGCTCCGACCGGAGGTGCCCGATGGCGCTGAACAGACAGCTCACGACATCGAAGGTCCTGCCAAGCTCCAGCGTCCGCATGTCGCCCTGGAGCAGACGCACCCCCGGCAGGCGCCGGCGGGCCACCCGAAGCATTGAGGGGCTGAGGTCGACGCCGGTCACGTCGTGGTTCCGCCGAAGGTACTCGAGGTGTCTCCCGGTACCGCACGCCACGTCCAGCCACGAGCGGCCACCGGACCGGCCCAACGTCGTCGCCAGGGCCTCGAGACGCCGGCATTCGGCCCGGGTGTTCTTCTCCGAGATCAGGAGGTCGTAGTACTCCGCCAGCTGGTGAAACATGAGCGGCCGACTCGTCATCGGTGCGGACCTGGTGCTCAGTACCGCTCACCGAATTAGGAGGTTTGGGTACCGGAAAGGAGCGCGTGGAGCCAGTCCATCGGTGGAGCCAGCGGCGAGACGTTCAATTGGTCCGGTGAGTAGCCGGACCCGCGGCTCGAGGTTGACCGTTCGGTGGCGCACATGCGGGCCATGGTGCTTCACGCCGTCGGTCCGGTAGAGGGGAACCCCCTTCGCGAAGAGACGCGCGAGCGGCCGACACCAGGGGGCCGGCAAGTTCTCGTCCGGATCGACCACTGCGGCGTCTGCCGGACCGACCTGCATATCGTCGAGGGAGAGCTCCCGCCGGTCCTGCCCAGCGTCACGCCGGGCCACGAGATCGTCGGCCGCGTTGCGGCGGTCGGCTCCGCCGTGAAGCGGTTCCGCGACGGAGACCGGGTCGGGATCCCCTGGCTCCACCGAACCTGCGGGCACTGCGAGTATTGCACGACCGGCCGGGAGAACCTGTGCGCCGAGAAGCAGTTCACCGGGTACACGGTGGACGGCGGCTACACGGAGTACGCGCTAGGTGAGGAAGAGTACGTGCTCCCCCTCCCGGACCGAGACGCCGTCGGCCTCGCCCCCTTCCTCTGCGCCGGGATCATCGGGTACCGGGCGCTCAAGCTCGTGCTGCCGCAGCCCGGCGGCCGTATCGGCTTCTTTGGGTTCGGCGCCTCCGCGCATCTCACGCTGCAGGTGGCGGTGAAGCTGGGCTATCAGGCCGTGGCGTACTCGCGTACGCCGGATCATCTGCGGCTCGCCCGCCAGCTCGGCGCCGTCGAGACCGTGCTCACCTCGGATCCGTCGTGGGAGTCCAGGGCCGCCTCGCTGGACAGTGCCATCGATTTCGCGCCGGCCGGCGAGACCGTGCCGTCCGCCCTTCGGGAGCTCAAGAAGGGCGGCACGCTCGCGATCCCGGCCATTCACATGAGCCCGATCCCGGCGCTCGAGTACGACCGACTGCTCTTCGGCGAGCGAAGGCTCCTAAGCGTCGAGGCGAACACCCGGGAGGACGCCCAGGAGTTCCTCGCGCTCGCGGTCCGGCACCGCCTCCAGAGCACGACGGTCTCCCGGCCGCTGCGCGAGGCGAACGAGGCCCTCCAGGACCTCAAGGCCGGTCGGGTCACCGGTGCGGTCGTGCTCGACTGCGCGTAGCGACGGCCCGGGCCTAGGAGCCCGGGCGCCAGTCTTCGAGGATCGCCCGAGCGGCGTTGTGGCCGGGCGCTCCGAGGACCCCGCCCCCCGGGTGCGCGGCCGACCCCGCCAGATAGAGCCCCTCGACCGGGGTCCGATAGCTCGACCAGCCATGGACCGGTCGGAACGTGAAGATCTGGTCGGGGGTGATGTCGCCCTGGAAGATGTTCCCGCCCGTCATGCCCAGGGTCGACTCGATGTCCGCCGGCGACACCACCTGCCAGTGACGGACGACTTGCCGGATATTCGGCGCGTACTCTCCGATCGTGTCCAGAACGGTATCGGCCACGGCCGGCTTCGCCTCCTCCCAGGTCGACCCGTCCAGCGTCGTGGGCGCGTACTGGACAAAGCAGCTCATCGTGTGCTTGCCGGGGGGCGCCACCGTCTCGTCGTGGACGCTCTGGAAGACGATGTCCATGAACGGCCGTCGAGAGAAACGCCCGTGCCACGCGTCGTCGAACGCGGCGCGGGCGTAGTCCATGTTGGGGATGATGTCGATGAATCCCCGATGATGCGGCTTGGGAGCGCCCGGCGAAGCCACGAAGTCCGGCAGTGCGTCCAGGGCGGCGTTGAACTTCAACGCCGATCCGCGGCTGCGGATCGCCGCGACGTGCGACCGGAACTCCGCGTCCAGCGCGTCCGGCGGCAGCATCTCGAGGAAAGTGTGTCGAGCGTCCAGGGACGAGGCGACGGCGCGGGCGTCGATCCGCTCACCCGACGCGAGCTCGACCCCGACCGCACGTCCGTCCTGGAGCCGGATCTGTCGGACCGGGGCATCGGTCCGCACGGTGGCGCCGAAGTGCTCCGCCGATCGGCGGAGCGCCTCGGAGATTCCTCCCATCCCACCCCGCGCAAGCCCCCAGGACTTCGGGTGCCCCTCGATGTTCCCGAGCTTGTGGTGCGCCAGCACGTAGGCCGTCCCGGGCGCGTCCGGCGGCAGGAACGTGCCGATGATCGCGCTCGTGCAGAGCGCCCCCTTGAGCTCCTCCGACTCGAACCACTCGTCCAGGATGTCCGCGGCGCTCCGCAGGAAAAGATCCCGTACGAGCTCCTCCACCCGGTCATCCGGCACGACCTCGAGCAGCTCGGGCAGCGGAACCGGGGCCGAGAGCAGGAGGGGGTCGATGAGCTCGACAACCTCGGTCCAGTACTGGGAGTACTTCGGATACGCTCGGGCGTCCCGTTCCGAGAACCGTGCGATCTCCTCCGCCGACCGGTCGTCGTCGTTCCAGAGGGTGAGCGACTTCCGCCCGGGGAGCGGGACGAACATCTCAGGGTCGAGCAGGTAGGTCTGGTAGCCGAACCGGTGCAGTTCCAGGTCCTGCACGATCTGCGGACGCAATAGGCCAGCCGCGTAGGAGAAGGTGCTCAGACGGAAGCCCGGCCAGGGCTCCTCCGTGACGGCGGCTCCGCCGACGACGGACCGTCGCTCCAGCACCAGGGTCCGGGCGCCGGACCGAGCCAGATAAGCTGCGGCCACCAGGCCGTTGTGGCCGCCTCCGACCACCACGGCGTCGTAGGCCTCGGGCATGGGTTCGGCGAGGGCGACAGGACCGCGGCGGAAAAAGGTTCAGCCAGGCGCCTCACCGCCCGCCTCGGTCCGTCCCGGACCGGTGGCCAGGCGGCTCAGCTGGCCCGTCGGACCCGACCGGACACCAGCGGAGCGGGAGTGACCGCGGCCGAGGTGTCGGCGACCGGCGCCGGCCGCATCTGCTGAAGCAGCTTTCCGTACCGTGCGACCTCGCGGCCCACGGTCTCCAGCCTCTCCCGCACCTCTGGATCGGTGGGGTTGCCCGACCGGTCGAAGGCGCGGAAGGCAAACGGGACCACGGCGCGGTTCGGAACGACCCAGGCCCGAAGGCCCTGGAGCTGCTGGCGCAGGGACTCGAGGGGGTCCCCGCGCTCCGCCGAGCCGCCGGTGACCGAGACGAGAGCGGTCGCCTTCCCCGCGATCGCCTCGTTGGGTATCGATTCGAGGAGCGTGCGCAGCGGACCGCTCAGCCCCCCGTGGAACGTGGGGGTGGCTACGATCAGGGCATCGGCATGGGCGACCGCGGTGCCTACGACGTCCGCGACCTCGTCTTGAGGGAGGTCGTGCACGGTCCCGGCGTGACCGTCGAGGTTGGACACGTCCAGGACCTCGACCTTCGCTCCCGCCTTCCGCGCCGCCTTGAGGGCGACCTGGAGGGCCGTCTTGGCCCGAGAATCCTCGCGTTCGCTGCCCGCGATTCCGAGTACGGTGATGGCCGACATGCCCCTTCTAGGGTCGCAGGAGTATTTAGCTGAAGTGTCGCAAACAGCTATATGTAGAATTGAGCTTACCTCAGTCGTGCGAAAGGATGTCCTGGAGCGTGCGGTGCTCCGTGCCCTCCACGGGAAGGAGCTCCACGGCTACGCCATTCAGCGGGAGCTCACGGCCGCCGGATTGACGGTCGAGGTCGGGAATCTTTACCGGGTCCTTCGGTCGATGGAGGCCCAGGGCCAGGTCCGGAGCCGGTGGTCCGAGAGCCACCGCGGGCCGCAGAAGCGGCTCTACACCGTGGGCCCAGAGGGCCGTCGGCAGCGGGAGACCATGCTCCGGGAGGCGATCTTCACGATCCTCCAGGAGTACGCCGATTATCTCACCGCCCACGTCGCCCCCCAGACCGAGGATCTCGAGGGGACGATCGTGGTGGTGACGTCCCCCTTCTTCGACCCCGTCCGGCAGACCGTACTGCGTCGGATCTCGAGTCGCCTCGTGCGCGGTCGTCTCTACCTCGTGAAGCCGCCGCAGGTCTCCTTCGAATACGACCACCGGAAGGTCAGCATCCTGGACGGGTCGCATCTCAACATCCCCATCAAGGACGGGACGGCCACGGGCGTGATCTTCAACGACATTCCCTCAGGTCCCGAGATGGCGCTCGCCCTCGACGAGGTCACCCGGGTCCTGGCTCCCAAGGGGTGGCTGTCCATCGCCACGCTCTTCCCGACGCGTCCCTCGGACGACCCGGCCCCGCTGTCGGTCTACCTCTTCCGGCTGATGGCGACCCTGTTCGGCAACATCCCCTCCGTCGACCCCGAGGAGCTGGAGCGGCATCTCCGGGAACGTTTCCGGTCCGTCCACCGCCTCTCGCTCGCGGACGAGAGCGTCTTCAACGCCTGGGACCTTCGGCCGGTGCCGGGGCCGCATCGCCTCTCGCCGCCGAAGGGGACGGCGCGTCCGTCTGCGACTCGACCAAAGTGATTTAGCCGCCCCGGGGCCCGAAAGGACTGCATGAAGGCACTGGTGCTCATCGGGGGCTTCGGGACGCGGCTACGGCCCGTCACGTATGCCGTTCCGAAGCAGCTCATCCCGCTCGCCGGCAAGCCGATGCTGTACCACGTTCTCGACCTGCTCCCGCCCTCCGTCGAGGAGGCCGTCCTTGCGACGGGGTACAAGGCCGACGAGATCGGACGATACGTCACCGAACATCCTCCCAAGATCCCGGTCCGGATG
>JASHPT010000084.1 GCA_030037955.1 Thermoplasmata archaeon | reverse complement strand
GATTCGCGCCGGGCGATTACACCTCCCTGGCGCGGCACTTCGTGGAACGAGCCGCGTCCAGCGACCCGTCGCACGTTCGATGGTTGAACCAAAATCTCTCCCGGCAAAAGCTGCCGGAGCCTGAGGTCGCCGCTCGGCTGCAGAGCTACTTCGACCTCCAGGGCTCGTCCCTCTCGGGTTGGATCAAGCGACGGTTCATCGCCAAGTTCTACGGCCCGACACCGCATCCGTTCGCCGTCGCGCTCCAGCATCCATCGAGGGCGACGCTCCTCGGGTACGTGGTGGAGCACCAACACTTCTTGCGCCAGTGGGTGCGTTCGTGCGCCTACATCATGGCCCGGACCGACGAGCCCGAGGTCGTCCGATACGAACTCGACAACCTCAACACCGAGTACGGCGGGATCGGCACGTCGGCGCCGGCCCACTACGAGCTTCTTCTCCGCATGGGAGAAAGCCTCGGGCTCCCACGCGACCGGGTCCTCGCGATGCCCCCCCTTCCATCGACGGCCGAAGGCCTCCGCGTGTGGGACCACATCGCCATGGATGAACCATGGGTGGAAGCGATGGCCGCGATGCACAGCCTGGAACTGATCGCGAATCGGGAACTCGTTCATGAAGGCGCGACGATCCGTTACTTCGACCCGTCGATCCTCGCGGGCACCGAGGTTACGCCCGAGACCCAGGCATTCCTCCGCGAAGGGTACGAGGCCGACGTCGGACACTCGGACGAAGCCCTGCACCTGGTCGACCGATACGCGGTCAGCCCCGGTCAGGTCGAGGGAGTCCAGGCTACCTTCCTCCGGTCGGCCGATGCCTTCGACGATTATCTCATGGCCCGGCTCGAGCGGGGGCAGCGGCTTGAAGGTTAACTACGCGGGCTGCGCGATCTGCGACTCCTCGTGGGGCAATGTCTGGGAAACGGTGGAAGGCGAGCGCCTCTTCTTCTGTTGCGACATCTGCGTTGTGCAGTTCCGCAACCTGGTGGGTCGAATCGAATCCGAGACGGGATGGCCCACGATCGACCAACTCGAGATCCGTGGGGACCGTCGAGGGCGAACCTGCCGAGCCTCGCGGGCGGGTACCGAGTACCGTTGCGAATTCGCCTTCAATCCCCAGGGGGCGCTACGCTCCTTTCAAGGGTCCCTGGTGTCGGAGGCAAAGTAGCGGAACGCGGACTCGAGCGCTTCGCCCCGATCAGGGGCTCGCCGCGGCGGCCAGGGACCGTCGCGTCCCGCCCAGCACCAGTCCGGGGGCGAGCACGATGAACACGGGCGCCACGAGAAGGACGTAGTCGACTCCCGGAATCGCGACCAGCACGTTCAGGAACGGGCCGATCAGAACGACCAGGAGCAGCGCATACAGTGCCGCCCCGCCCGTGACAGCCCCGTTGTGGTACCGACCACCCGCCATGACCAGCCCGACCACAATGCCGAGCCCTCCGAGCCACCCCAGCCAGAACCCGATCAGCGCCGTGTACGCTCCGAACGGTTGTCCCGACTTGACGCACGACAACGCGTGGCTGGGAGACTCGTGGAGGCAGGCGATGAGCGAGCTGCTGGTGCCCACGAGTACGGCCGCGGCGACCAGGAGCAGCAGGAATCCGATCGACCCGATGATGCAGAGAATGGACGCGACGGCGAAGCGGCCGTCGGTCTTCCGGAGCGCGGCGAACCCCCGCCGATACATGAAGAGGGAAACGAGCAGCAGGATGGCACCAGCCAGAACGAAGAATCCGATCGTGTCGACGAACGTCGTGTCGTAGGAGAAGAAACCCCCCGGGTTATGCGAGGCCAGCCAGAGAAAAACAATCGGAAGAACGACGCCGAGGATCCCCCCGGCCAGCCCTACCCCTGCCCCCGTACCGAGGCGGCCGAGCCCGACGCGATCCTCCGGATGCGCGGCGGCGGGCGTGGCGCTCGGCGGTCCACCGGTAGACGCCATGGGCCGGCCCACCGGGTAGTGCTACTTAGGGCCGACGGTCCCGACGATCGCTACGGTTTGACCGCCCCAGTCGGCGCCGCGGACGCAGTCGACGTCCCCCCACCGGCCGCCGTCGGGCCGCTGGTGCCGGTCGCAGACCCGGCCGACACCGAATCGGTCGGGAGGTGGTACCGGGCGACCAGTCGACCGGTGGCGGTTCGGTTCACTAAGGGACCGTTCATCAGCTGGGAGTTCGCGACGGCGGCGATGACGCCCTTGTCGGTCATGATCCAGGAGGTCCGCAACGTAATCCGGATCACCCGCCCGGAAATGCTCGAATACGTGATGTCGTCGCCCAGCCGCAGCGTGCCGTCCTCCAGCAGGAAGATACCGGCGATGACGTTGGTCAGGGTGGCCTGAAGGGCCAGCGAGATCACGAGGCCCCCGATCGTCGAGACGGCGAGCACCGTGATCTCGGAGGCAAGTCCTGTGACGTACGCCACTCCGACGACGGCCAGGATGATCCAGATGATCCGGATCGTGTCACGGGTCCATAGTACGGTCGTGTCCCGGACCCCGGCCCGCCGCCCCACACCCTGTACCAGTCGGGACAGACCTTCGCCGGCCAGGCCGAACGCGACCACGATGGCGGCCGCCTCAACATAGACGTCCCAGGCAGGAAACACGAGCGTCAGGGCCGGGTCTCCCACGTCGATGGCACCCGACCAGGGTCGCGGGTCTTCGGCGACGAGGCCAAGGAGAAGCCCGTGGCCCGGGCCGGGCCTCCTCGGGTCCACGCCCGCGGACCGGCCCGCGGAATTGTCGGGGGCCCTCCGGACGAAGCCATGAGTTCTGGGGGCCCCGCTCGCTTGGGATGGAGGCCTACTGCTTGAACGCGGAGCTGTAGCTCGGACTCACGACACGGCCCCCGTCAACGATGAGATAGTCCCGCTCAAGCGGTTTGCCGGCGAAGAACCGGCTGACGCAGTCCTTGGTGCCGTCGCTGTACCGCTTCTGCGCCTCGAGCGTGGTTCCCGACACGTGAATGGTGAGAGCGTGATTGGGCATGCGCCGCCACGGGTGGTCCGCGGGAGCCGGCTGCGGGTACCACACATCGCCCGAGTATCCCGCCAGATGTCCCGCCTCCATGGCTTCGACCAGCGCCTTCGTGTCCACGATCCGACCGCGGGCGGTGTTCACCAGATACGCCCCTTTCTTCATCGCGAACAGCCGGTCGCGGTTGAACAGTCCGTCGGTGTCCGGGGTCAGGGGGCAGTGGATCGTAATCACGTCGCACTGCGGGATCAGCTGGTCGAGCACGGCATACCGGATCCCAAGGACCTCCTCTTCGACCGTGGTCAAGCGTCGGAAGTCGTAGTACAAGACCCGCACGTCGAACGGACGGAGTCTCACAGCGACGCGTTGCCCGATGCGGCCCGATCCGACAATCCCGACCACCTTGCCCTCGAGGTCGTGCGAACGCGTGGCGGCCTCGGCGATGTCCCACCGCCCCTCGATGACCTGCTTGTAGGCCGGGATGTAGTTGCGGACCAGGGACAGAATCTCCATGATCGTGTGCTCGGCAACGCTGACGACGTTCGACCCTGTGATCTCGGCGACCGTGACATTATGGGCCGCCGCAGCGGCAAGGTCGACGTGGTCGGACCCTACTCCGGCGGTGATGACCAGCCGGAGCCTGGGAGCCTTTTCGATCCGCTCCTTCGTGACATAGGCCGGCCAGAATGGGGTCGTTACGAGCACGTCGGTCGTCGGAAGCTGAGCGTCGAGTTGCTCCTCCTTGTTCGTCAAAACCACCAGCTCGTGGCCCTTTCCCTCCACGAGGGGTCGCAGCCCGAGCGCGTTCTCCGCGCAGCCGAGGAGATCGGGGTTCGATGCCGAGGGACCGCCAGGGTACAGGACGACGACTACCTTCATCGCTCCACCTCACCAGTTGACACTGCGAAGGCGGATTGGTTCCGGCTATAAATATTGAGAATTGGGCCCGAGACCCGGACCTTGCCTGCCGGTTCTCGCGGAAGGTTGGTTTCAGCGCGGTAACCCGTCCCTTATCTCGCCGGCCCCTGGTTCTCGCCCGGAGTCGGCAACAAGGCTCAGAGGAAGACGATGCTTCGGATTGCGATTCTCATCGGGTCCACCCGGCCCGGCCGGAATGGAGAAGCGGTAGGAAAGTGGGTGCACGAGATTGCCGGCCGGCGCACGGATGCCTCCGTCGAGCTGGTCGACCTCCTCGACTTCAACCTCCCCGTCCTGGACGAGCCGGTGCCCTCGTCGGCCCACAAGTACACCAAGGCGCACACCCAGGCCTGGTCGGACAAAATCGCCTCATTCGACGCGTACGTAGTCGTCACAGCCGAGTACCAGCACGGAATTCCGGGTGGACTCAAGAACGCCCTCGACTATCTTCATGACGAGTGGCACAACAAGGTGGTCGGGTTCGTCAGCTACGGGAGCGCCGGCGGAGTACGGGCGGTGGAGCACCTCCGTCTCGTGTTCGCCGAACTCGAAGTCGCGACCGTACGGGCCCAGGTGTTCTTCTCGCTCCTCACCGACTTTGAGAACCTCCACACCTTCAAGCCGCCGGCGGAGAGCAAGGTCCAGCAACTCAACCGGCTGCTCGACCAGCTCGTGGCCTGGGGAACCGCCCTCAAGGGGCTGCGAGACGGCGTGATCAAGTCGCCCTAAGGGGTCCGGACACCCCGGGATAGCCCCGAGCGGATTCGAACCGCTGTCGCCGGCTCCAAAGGCCAGCATGCTTGGCCACTACACCACGGGGCTAAGCCCGGGACCCGGTGCGCCTACAAGAAGGATGGGCGCGCGGGTCTCTCCCTAGCCCAGCGGGGCCGGTGGGGAGACGCGGCCCGACCCGGAGGCGCGATCCGCCGTGCCCGCGAAGAGCGCGGGGAGGAAGCCGATCGCCGCGATGCCCGCGAAGAGCCAGGCGAGGTCGTAGCCGTCGGACGCCGCCACCTCGGCGAAGGCGATCGCGAGCGCGCTACCGAGAAGGATCTGCACGAAGTTGATCAGCGCAAGACCCAGCGCCACGGTGTTGCCCCTCATCTCGTCCAGGAAGGTCGGGATGAGGTAGAGGAGGGCGAAGGTCACGCCGGCGGTGAAGCCCAGGATGGCGAAGGCGAGCAGGGCGAGGTCGAGCCCGAG
>JASHPT010000083.1 GCA_030037955.1 Thermoplasmata archaeon | reverse complement strand
AACGAGGCTAGACCCTGCGGTCAGGCGCGAGGCGGATTCTACGACGGACACTTGGGCGCAGCATGAGTCGTGATTCCGAGTAACGCGTGTGACGCGGGGTACGGACCTCCGTTCGTCTCGGGGAATCGTCCACTCCTCGAAAGTCGGGGAAGGTATTTAAGGGGGAGCCGTCGAGTTTTCTCCCTCTCTCTCCTGTTGTACAGCGACGGACGCCTTAGTTGCGACGCCGGCCTGGGCCGTCGCGAGCGTGGTATGCCTCGGCAGAGGGCCCGTAGCCGTGAGGAGTCTCGAACGACGGTGCGGGTGCGCCGGGTGAGGTCAGCCCGCGACGCCCGGTCACTCCGGCCGGTGTTCCGGGAGTATGCCCGGGCAGTGGGGCCCCACTTCCGGTGGGGCGGCTTCGCGGAAGAGGTGCGCAGCCTACCCCAGACGTACCTCCCTCCGGACGGGAGCCTGATCGTAGCCCGGGTCGGATCGCGGATCGCCGGCATGGTGGCTGTCCGGCGCTGGTCGCGTACGATCTGCGAAATGAAGCGGCTGTACGTTCGGCCCGCCTTCCGGGGACGGGGTCTGGGTTGGCGGCTTGTGCTCTCGATTCTCGCCGAGGCCCGACGGCTGGGCTACGGCCGGATCCGGCTCGACTCTCTCCACACCATGAAGGCCGCCCAGGCGATCTACCAACAGGCCGGATTCAAGCGGATCCCCCCGTACCTTCCGTCGCCCGGCACCCGGACCTACTATTTCGAACTCAAGCTGTGATGCCGCGCGCTTTCTGAGGGAGTTGAGCCGAGTCCGCGGCGAAGCTTTAATTCACAGCCCCACTACCCGCCCTCGGAGAAGCCTCTCATGCCTCGACGTCCTCGTTCCGCCGCGCGTGCGCCGACCCCTGCCGAATCACCGGCCACGCCGCTCGACGACAATTTTCTGGACACCCTCAAGGGCGAGTTCGCCCGGGTGCAGGCCAGTGCGAACGCTCCGAAGCCCGGGGAGGACCTGACCCACCGGGCGGAGGTGAACCGCCGTCTTCTCCAGGATTTCTGGGAGATCCACAACCAGTTCGACGACATCGGCGCGCATCTGACGGTCGAGCCGTCCCAGACCCTGTTCGCGATCTTCGCCGAGTACCCGGACAAGTGGGCCTTCCGGGACAACTTCGACTTCGGCGCGGTCAAGTCGATCGAGCTCCGGGACCGTACCCAGGGCTGGGTGGGTTTCACGCTGCGCTTCTGGTTCTACAACACGCCCGAGGGCCGGCCGCATTTCCGCGGCGTGTTCGAGTGGACGGACGGCGAGAGCTACCACCGCTACTCAGGCTGGATGCGGATGATGAGCCAGGCCGTTCTCTACGATTCGGGCGAGCATGCGATCGACGTGCGGTCGGTGCACAACATCCTGCGGGATGTCGTCGTCAAGTGGTACTCCGCCCATGTCGACAAGGCGCCCGAGGCGTTCATCGCGCACCTGAAGGAGAAGTACCCCAAGGGCGCGAGCTACGCGAAAGAGTCCTACCGGGACTAGCGTCGCGGGTCGCGGCGCGAGCCCCTCTAGCGGGATTGAAATAAGCCGGACCTCCTCGCCCGCATCTGGAACCGGCGTTCGGACGCGGAAGGCGGAGCCGTGACCTCTGAGCTTCCAGACCTCCGAGGCCGTGGGGGAGGCAGCGCAGCGATGGACGACCCGCTCATCGGCTACTTCCAGTCGCACCGAAAGCTGGTCGAGGGGGACGCCCTGGACCTGATCCGCAGCGCTCCGCAGCCGCTCGACCTCTCCCGGCAGCTGATCGAACTGGCCGGGGCGGATTCCCCCTTCGTCACGCGTGCGATGGTCGAGTCGCTGCTGCGGCCCACGGGTCCCACCCGGGCACCGCCGGCGGGACCGATGGATGTCCGCTTGGAGAACACCCGAGCCTCGGCCGGCCCCTCCGCCACGGCGCCGGAACTTCGGGTCCTGCGCGAGGGCTTCGAGCCGCTCGCGGCGGACCGGGACCCGCTCGAGGCCTACAGCGGGCTCTTTTCGCATCGGTTCGCGGCGCTCTCCCGGATACTCCGCGGGCGCTCCGGACTTCCCGACCTGGTGGGGATCGGTTCGGTGCGAGGCCGGGACGGCGAGTTCTCCCTCATCGCGATGGTGCGGGAGATCCGGACGACGTCGGAGAAGCACCACACCATCCTCACGGTCGAGGACGAGAGCGGAACCCTGGAGGCTCTCGTTCCGAAGGGAAGCCCGGAGGTCCGGGAGCCCTTCCTGGTCGACGAGGTCGTCGGCCTCCGAGTGCGGTTCTCCCGGGAACGGAGCCGGCTGCCGGTCGTCACGGGCGTACTGCGTCCGGACGTCCCGGTGACCCGAGACTCGCACCGACCGGACTTCGACACCCGGGCGGTGTTCATCTCGGACCTTCACATCGGCAGCCGCTCCTTCCTCTCGGACGCGTGGGACCGATTGGTCGCGTACCTGCGGGAAGAGGGGCCCCAGCCGGAGGTCGCCGCGACGGTTCGGCACGTCGTCATCGCCGGCGACCTGGTCGACGGGATCGGCATCTACCCGAACCAGGAGCGGGACCTTGCCGTGGTCGACATCTTCGAGCAATACGCCGAACTCGGTCGACGCCTCCGGGAGTTGCCGGCCCGGATCCAGGTGGTCGCCATCCCCGGCAACCACGATGCCGTCTCTCCCGCCGAGCCGCAGCCCGCTCTGCCCCCCGAGCTCGCCTCCCTGGTCCGAGGCTCGGTGCAGATCCTCCCCAACCCGTCGACCTTCAGCCTGGACGGGGTCGTCGTGACGGCCTATCATGGTCGCGGCTTCGACGACCTGATCCCTGCCCTGCCCGGCGCGAGCTATGCCCGACCGACGGACGTCATGAAGCGCATGCTCTCCATGCGACATCTGGCGCCGATGTACGGGGGCAAGACTCCGCTCTCCCCCCAGTCCCGGGACGGGCTCATCATCGACCCCGTGCCGGATATCTTCGTCACCGGCCACGCCCATACCTTTGGCGCGGACCGGTACCGAGGGATCCTGCTCCTGAACGCCTCCACCTGGCAGGCCGAGACGGAGTACCAGCGCATGCGGAACATCTCGCCGGTCCCGGCCCGCGCGGCGTTGGTCCGCCTCACGGACCTCTCGCTCCAGGTCCTCGACTTCTCCGGCGAGGTCCCCCCCACGCCGGAGCGTGGGGCTTCGTGAACGCACTCCCGCACGAGGTCGGCGGCACCGATCGGATCCTCCGGGTCGTCTACTGCGTGTTCCCGGATGCGGCCAGTGCCCGGCGCATCGGGGACGCGGCGGTCGCTCGTCGTTTGGCCGCCTGCGTCAATCGGATCCCCGTGGAGTCCACGTATCTCTGGAAGGGCTCGGTCGAGCGCGCGACCCAGGTCGTCGGCGTGTTCAAGACCTCGCCTCGCAAGCTCGGGGCCCTGTTCGAGTACCTGGCTCGAAGCCATCCGTACGACGTGCCCGACATCTTCGAGATCCCCGTGGCCCGGGCCCATCGCCCGTACCTCGAGTACCTCGCCAGCACCCTCGAGCGCGGTCTTCCGGTCCCCCCGGATCGCCTGGTGGGCTCGCGCCCTAGGCGTCCGGGATCGCGGCGAGGCCCGGCAGCTCGTGGCCCTCGACGAACTCGAGGGCAGCACCGCCGCCGGTCGAAGAGTACTGGAAGGCCCCACTGACGCCCAGGTCCTGCGCGATCCGCGCCGAGTCGCCCCCGGCCGAGACGTGGTAGCCCGCGACCGAGCCGAGCGAGGCCAGTACGGCTCGTGTTCCTTCGGCGAACCTCGGGTCCTCGGCCTTTCCCAGAGGCCCGTTCCAGAACACGGTGTGGGACCGTGCCAGGACCTCCGCGAACTTCGCCCGGGTGGCCGGTCCGATGTCGAAGACCGCCCCCGCGTCCGGCACCTCCCGAACGGGGGCGACGACCGGGTCTGGAGAGCCGGGCGCCAGCAGCACGACGTCCTCCGGCAGTATCACCTCGGTCCCCGTCGACTGGGCCGCCGTGAGGAACTCCGTCACGGCCGACTCCAGGCCCGGTTCCCGGGGCGATGCTCCGAGCGTCGCGCCGCGGGCCCGGAGGAACGGGAAGGCCAGCGCGCCGCCGATCAGGAGAACGTCGGCCTTGCCCAGGAAGCTTGCGAGGAGCGGGAGCTTGTCGGTCACTTTGGCGCCGCCCAGGAGGGCCACGTAGGGGCGGTCGACCTGGTCCCGGAGGTGCGACAGCTCCCGGACCTCCTTCTCCACGAGGAAGCCCACGCAGGACGGCAGGCGGTGGGGAAGGCCGACGGTCGACGCATGGGCCCGGTGCAACGCGCCGAACGCATCCTCGACGAACGATTCGCCGAGCTGGGAGAGCTGCGCCACGAAGGCGGGGTCGTTGGCCTCCTCGCCCGGATGGAACCGGAGATTCTCCAGCATCACGAACTCGCCGTTCTTGAGTCCCGAGACCGCATTGATCGCCGCGATACCCACGCAGTCCGAAGCGACCGGCACCGGCTGGCCGAGCAGCTCCGACAGACGACGGGCGACCGGCCGCAGCGAGTAGCGCATGTCGCGCTTTCCCTCGGGTCGTCCGAGATGCGAGAGCACGATCGTTCGAGCCATCGAGGTCTGGAGATGCTGGAGGGTCGGCAGGGTTTCGACGATCCGGCGGTCATCCGCCACAAGCCCGTGCTCGGTCAGCGGGACGTTGAGGTCCAGTCGGACCAGCACACGTCGGCCCCGAACGGCGGCCGAGCGCAGGCTGCGCTTCTCCACGGAGGCTCGGGGAAACTTCCGGGGCTATTATGTTACGGCCGGCAGAGCGGGCCCGGTCGGTCCCCCCAGAATGTCTCGACGGTCGGCGGGTGCCGGCTCGCTCGGGGATCTGCCTCGGAGACTGCCCTTCCTGTCCCGGAGGTCTCCGACAGAGGGTCGGCTGGGCTTGACGTTGGCCCCGTTACGAGTCGCGATGAAGTCGGGCTTCCAGAAGCTCTTTCACGATGCCCGAAACGCCGGTCGTCTCTTCGACATACTCGGCCGCCTCCCGGAACAGCGAGTCGAGTTCGTTCGTTGGGACTTGGTCAGCGAAGTAGAAGACATCCCCGTGGAGACTCGCGGAAAGGTCGTTGTACTTCGCCCGGAGGTCATCGCGTCCGAGCTTCGACAGGGCCCTCCGCCGCTCGCTATGGGCGGTCGAGTCTGCCGGTATCCGGAACCCATGTTTGCCAATGAACCGGTCCGTCGACCCGACGACGGCGAGCCAGGCCTTTTCGGCCGCCTGCCGGATGGCAAGTGAGTCATTCGTCCCCCGAGCGTCATCGAGCTCTTCGAACGCCCGACGGATCGTCATCTGTGGGTCCCAGGGCCCGCCGACATCGTATGCAACCGAGACGTGCCGAGGATTACTTAGGAATGTCGTCGGCGTGGCCCACCTTTCCCCATCAGGCCAGGCGCGTCACACCCGGGTCCGTACGCGGCTCCCGGGCGTGGATCCGCTGTACGATCCGGGCCGTGGCCGGGAGAGCGATCCCCCGTCGCTGACCCAGCTCCAGGATCGCTCCCGAGATGGAGTCGATCTCGGTGCGGCGTCCGCGGTCCAGGTCCTGGAGCATGCTCGACCGGTTCTCGGCGGTTGCCCTCACCACCCTCCAGAGTTCGCGCTGGGCATCCGTGTCTGTGAAGCGAACGCCCTCGGCCTGGGCGACGCTGAGGGCCTCGTCCAGGAGCTGAAGCGCCTGGCCCCGGTACGGGTCCAGCAGCAGCCGGCCGTTGGGAATTCCGTGGTCGGCCGTCACCGGGTTGATCGCGGCGTTCACCAGCGCTTTTCGCCACACCTCTCGCTCCCGGTCCTCCGTGACGCGGGCAGAGATTCCGGCCGCCCGGAACGCCCTCGCGAGGACCTCGGCGTGCTTCCCGGACTTGTAGTCGGCCAGGAGCAGCTCCCCTTCTCCGGCGTGTCGCACGACCCCGGGGCCGACGAGCATCGCCGGGACGGAGTTGATCCCCCGGACGATCCAGTCCCCTGCCGCACTCCAACCGGCAGAGGTCAACGCCTGCTCGGCCGCCTCCTCGACCCCGAGACCGTTCTCGAGGGCCGCGACGACCGTTGGAGTTCGGGCGGACTGGGCGAAAACGGCGGCCGCGCTCGGAACGTCGAACGTCTTCACCGTGAGGAGCGCGGCGTCGACGACGAGCCCGTCCGGGAGAGTGGGTACAGCCTGGACGGGGATCGTGGCGGCGGTCCGGCCCTCCAGGCGCACGCCGTCCCGCTGGATGGCGGACGCATGCTCCGGACGGGCGACCAGCGTCACCTCGTTCCCGGCGCGCTGGAGCAGGGCACCGAAGAGCGTGCCGATGGCGCCCGCCCCTACGACGACGAGGCGCACGGGGAGGCCTCGCTATTCCAATCGACGAAGGAGAGAACGGAGGGTTGGGTCGCGGCCCCAGTCTCCCTTGAGCTCGACGAGCAGATTCTGATAGTAGCGGACCTGCTGGTCCGCCTTGGCGATCTGCTCGGACAGATACGTCTCCTCGCGTCGGAGCCGCTCGAACTCGAGCTCCGCCTCCGCATGCTGGCGGGAGACGGCTTCGAGCTTATCGAGCAGGGATATTCGGGGACGTCGCGGCATGCAACCTCTGGCTCGGCGGAAGGACGCGGCCGGTGACGCCACCGGACACGGCCTCGGCGAGCTCCTGAACTCGGGCAAGTTCCTGCTTCAGTCGACGGAGCCGAGCCGTGACCTTGACCTCCCGCTCCCGGACCTCGGCCAAGGCCGACTGCAGCACCTCGAGCCTCCGTCGCCACTTGTCCCTTTCCTGGACACTGGCGAGGACGGTATCGACGTCCAACGGAATCGCCCGCGGGCCCCACGAGGTTCGATGACAATCAAGCTTTCGCTCCAGGCTTCGGCGGGGGGGGGACCCGTCCGCTCGCAGTGCTCCGGGCGGGCGCGCCGTTTAATCCATCCGGCAGCTCCCCGCCCGCGTCGGAGAAGCGGATGCCAGCGTTTCAGAAGATTTCGGTACTCGGAGCGGGCAATGTAGGCGGCAGCCTGGCCCAGCGGCTCGCAGAGATGGACCTCGCCGCCGAGGTCGTCCTGGTCGACATTATCGACGGGCTCCCGCAGGGCAAGGCGCTCGACATTCAGGAATCCGCCCCCATCCTCGGCTTCTCGACCCGGGTCACGGGCAGCCTGAACCTGGAGGCGATCCGGGACTCGGACCTAGTGATCGAGACCGCGGGGCTGGCCCGGAAGCCAGGGATGAGCCGGTCGGACCTGCTGACCAAGAATGCGGAGATCCTTCGGGGCCACGCCGTCGCCGTCAAGTCGTTCGCTCCGCAATCGGTCGTCCTCGTGGTCACGAACCCCGTGGACGTGATGACCTACTGGTTCCGCCGGGTCTGCGGCCTGCCCCCGGCTCGGGTGTTCGGCGAGTCGGGCACTCTGGACACCGCTCGCTTCCGGACCTTCGTCGCGCTGGAGCTGGGCGTGGCGCCGAAGGACGTCACGAGCTTCGTGCTCGGGACCCACGGGGATACGATGGTCCCCATCCTCTCCCTGTCGAGCGTCTCTGGGGTCCCTCTGACTCGCCTGCTGGCGACGGACACGCTCGCCGAGATCGTGAAGCGGACCCAGCAGGGGGGAGCGGAGATCGTGAACCTGCTCAAGACCGGGAGCGCCTACTATGCCCGTCCGCCGCCCAGGCCGAACTGGCCAAAGCCGTCGGCCGGGACGAGAAGCGGGTCCTTCCGGTGACGGCCCACCTCCACGGGGAGTACGGGCTGGACGGCCTCTGCTTCGGGGTACCGGCGCTCCTCGGTCGCGGAGGGGTCGAGAAGGTGCTCGAGGTCGAGCTGACCGGAGCCGAGCGGGCG
>JASHPT010000082.1 GCA_030037955.1 Thermoplasmata archaeon | reverse complement strand
AGCGTGGTCTGGCCCTTCACCGGCCCCCAGTACCGTGGGCCCTTCCCGTAGACGACGGGCATGACGAAGAACCAGTAATCGTCGGCCAGGTTCCGGCGAAGACACTCGCGGACCACGGCGGGACCTCCCTCGACCATGATGTTCCCGCCCTTTTCGCGTCTCAGCTTCGTCAGGACCCGGGCGAGATCCCCCCGGAGGATCCGGGAGTTTTCCCAGTCGGTGGACTTGAGACGGTGCGAGAGGCAGATTTTCTCCACGCGGTCCAGGTATCGTCGGTAGTCGAGGAGCCACTTCTCCTCGCCCGGCTTCCGGGCCTTCTCGCTCCAGGTCCGCTGGTGCCCCAGGAAGGAGCGGCGGCCCATGACGACCGTCGTGACATCGTCGAACCGGTCGTACCACATGTGCCGGAAGAGGGCGGTGACCTCCGGCGAGGGCCGGTCGGAGCCCGGGTACGTCGGGAACTCGCCGCGGCCATCCAGGGTCATGTACACATTCGCGGTCACTTTGCGCATCGTCTCCACTCCAGGTCTTCGGGCACCGGGCGATCCCAGGGGTCCCCGGCGCGGCGATTCCATGCGCAAACAGACATATATCCATTTAGGTATGTGTGGCCCGTGGCCGACGTGTTTCAGCTCCTGGCGGAGCCGTCGCGACGGCACCTGCTGGAGGCCCTCCGAGAGGGAGAGCAGTCCGTCAACGACCTGGTCGTCCGCACCCGGATGACCCAACCCTCCGTATCGAAGCAGCTGCGGATTCTCCGGGACTCCGGCATGGTGTCCCTCCGCCCGGTCGGCCGCCAGCACCTGTACTCGATCCAGGGACGCTCGCTCCGAGAGGCGTCCGAGTGGCTTTCGTACTACGAACAGTTCTGGCAGGAAGGGCTGGACCGGATGGACGAGGCACTCCAGCGGCCGCCGCGGGCTCGGACCCGGAGGAAGGCATGAACCGGCCGAACGAATCGGAGGTCGCGGTCCGGATCGAGCGCACCCTCCATGCCCCTCCCGACCGGGTGTTCCGCGCGTTTCTCGACCCCGAGCTGATGCGTCAGTGGATCACCCCGGACGATCTGGACCTCGACCGGATCACGGTGGACGCTCGCGTCGGGGGACGTATCGAGGTCTGGCACTCGCGCGACGGCCGGAGCACCGGCAAGTTCGAGGGACGCTACGTCAAGATCGACCCGCCGCGGGAGCTCGTCTACCACTGGGCGTTCGTCGGGACCGAACCGGAGAAGGGGGAGTATTTTGATACCCTGGTCAAGGTCGAGCTCCGTCCCTGGGGGGACGGACAGACCCAGATCACGGTCGTCCACGAACGCCTGGAGACGCTCCGCGAAGGAGCGCCGCACATCCTTCCCCGGCTCGCCCCGGGGTGGCAAAATTGTCTGGACAAGCTCGAGCGGGCCGTCCGCGGTCTCCCCGGCGGTCCGCGGTAACTCTCCGAGACTCCGTGCGGAAGGCGCCGGGGGCTCCGGCCCGCGTCTACGACGGGCATTCCTGGCGTGAGCTGGGCGCCGGAGGGGGAGCGGGTCTCGACGCGGGCACTCCCGAGCGCACCGTTAAGCCCCCCCGTATTTACCGGCGTGCGATCCTCTTGACCGTCGAGTCCAGACCCGGTGCGGGAAGCACCGGGACGACTTCGACCGTGGTCTTCCTCCTGCTCCTCCTGATCGCAAGCTCGGCGGGAACGCTCGTCCTTGCCGGCCCGTCGACGGCCATGCCGATTCCGGGCGCCGCGCAGGTCTCGGCGACCGGAGGATTCCCGTCGCCTGCGCTGCCTCCGGCAGCCCCGGGCGACTTCCTCGCCTCGGTCATGAACACGCTCGTGCTGTTCAACCAAACGGTCGCTCCCGGCTATGAGCTCTCGAACTCCACCACCTACCCGATCGATGCGGCGTACGACCCGGACAACGGCACCGTCTGGGTCGGCGGCGGGGACGTCGGCACGACCGGCATCGACGTGGTGAACGCGACCACCGACATCGGGGTGCGGATCCTTCCCATCGGCGAACCGATCTTCCTGGGCTACGACAACGAGTCGAACACGATCTGGGCGACCGGGGGCGTGGGCGCGAACACGGTCACGGTCTACGATGCGTCGACCTACGCCGTGGAGGCGGTGATCCCCGTCGGGATTTACCCCGAGGCCGTGCTCTACGACAACTGGACGAACTCCGTGTTCGTGGCGAACTTCGGGTCGGCGAACATCACCGAGATCGACGCCTCCACGTTCGACGTGACCGGGAACATCAAGGTCGGCGAGGGACCCGTGGACCTCGCGCTGGACCCTGCGGACGGGGTCGTCTACGTCGACGCCGAGACCTCGTTCAACATCACCGGGTTCAACCCGTCTCCGACGCTCCAGTATGTGGCGAATATCGCGCTGACCGGCGAGGGGTCGCCGGGGCCGATGATCGCAGACTCCCTCAACGGGGAGCTGTACGTCTCGGGGCTGAGCCCCGGCGTCCAGATCTGGAGCCTGACGACCTCGGCGATGACCGGCACCATCGCCCTGCCCGCGGGGGGAGACTACGCCGAGGACGGCCTGGCGCTGGACCCGACCAACGACTCGCTGTTCGTCGCCGGATATTTCCAGAACGCGGTCGAGGAGTACGCGCCGGCGCCCACCGCGAGCGTGCCCGACACCGGGGCCAGCGCGTCGATCACCCTCGCCGACAACGCCGGTCCGAACGGACTGGTCTACGATCCGCAGCTGCAGGACGTCATCGTCGTGAACCAGGGATACTCGTCCGCCGCGTCGACCAACGTGACCGACATCTCCGTCGTCAACAACGCGATCGTCCACTGGGGACCGCTCGCGGACCTCCCGTACGGCATCGCCTTCGGGGGCCCGGACGACCAGGCCTACGTCTACGATGGGCAGAGCGGCGACCTCAGCATCCTCAACGCGGCGACCGAGCAGGTGGAGCACCAGGTGTTCGTGGGGTTCTCGGTGATCCAGCACCAGTGGATCGGCGGTTCGGTGGCCTACGACAGCGCGAACGGGACGGTCTACGTCGACTTCACGCCGTATGCCGTGGCGGACGCCGACGTGGCGATCGTCAACGTCACGACCTACGCCGTGACCTACCTTCCCACGACCGACTTCGACCTCCCCGCGGGACTGGCCTACGACCCGGCGGACCAGAAGGTGTTCGTCGCGAACTACGGGGAGGGGACCGTGACGATCCTCGACGCCTCCGATGGGGCGGTGGAGACCGCGCTGACCGTGGGGAACAACCCGTTCGGCGTGCTCTACGACCCCGACAACGGCACCGTGTTCGTCTCGAACTTCGGCAGCGACAACGTGAGTGTGATCGACGCGGCGGAGAACACGCTCGTGAAGACCCCCACCCCGATCGACATCAACAACGAGCCGGCCGGGCTCGCCTACGATCCGGCCAACGGGGAGGTCTACGTCGCGGAGAGCGATGCCGACTACGTGGCCAACTTCTCGGCGACGACCTACGCGGTACACGGGCCCATCTACATCTCGTCGACGAGCCATCCCCAGTTCCTGGCCTACGATCCGGTCAACGAGACCCTGCTTCTGACGGAGCCATGGACCATCGCCGGGGTGCCCGGAGGCGAGCTCGGATTCGTCAACGTGACCAACGGCACGTACTACGGCCACCTGGTCCTGGGCGACGACCTGGGACCGCTGGCGTGGGACTCCGCCACGAACCTGCTGTTCGTCTCGGCCACGTACCCGGGGGCCGTTTACCAGATCAGCACGGGAGCCGGCCCTCCGCCGCCGTCGCTCTCGGCCACGCTCCGGGCCGTCCCGTCCACGGTCGTGGTGGACGCGACGACGGACCTGGAGACGACCGTCCTGGGGGCCACGTCCTCGTTGACCTACTCGTACACCGGCCTTCCCCCCGGGTGCACCTCGGCCGACACGGCCACCCTGCCCTGCACCCCGACCGAGGCCGGCGAGTATCCCATCACCGTCGAGGTCTCCCAATCCGGCGGCGGCTCGACCTCCGCGATGACGACCCTGACGGTCCAGCCCCCGGTCGGGCCCCTCGGGGTGACCGTACAGGCGGACCCGTCGGTGATCGGGCTCGGCGCGTCGACGACGATCACGGCCACGGTCTCCGGGGGCGTCGCGCCGTACACGTACGTGTATTCGGGCCTCCCGACCGGCTGCACGTCGGCCAATGCCTCCACCCTGGCCTGCACGCCCACCGAGGCCGGCGGCTTCGACATCGAGGTCGGCGTGACGGACAGCGCGGCCAGTGAGGTCTCCAATTCGACCACCCTCACGGTCGAGGAGCCGCTGAGCGCCAGTCTGGTCGCTGCCCCCTCCACGATCCTCCTCGGCGCCGAATCGACCCTGACCGTGACCGTGTCCGGCGGCGTGGGGCCGTTCACCTTTGCCTACGCGGGCCTCCCGACCGGCTGCACCTCGGCCAACGCCTCCACCCTGGCCTGCACACCCGCCGACTCCGGGGATTTCACGATCGGCGTGAGCGTGACGGATAGCGCGGATCAGGAGGCGACGAACTCGACGACGCTCGTGGTCGAGGCGAAGCTCGCCGCCACCCTGATGGCGACCCCGTCGTCGATCACCCTCGGCGCCGGGTCGACGCTCGTCGTGAACGTCACCGGCGGATACACGGGAAGTCTCACCTACCGGTACTCCGACCTTCCGCCGGGCTGCGCGAGCGCCGATGCGGCCAGCCTGAGCTGCGTCCCTACGGCGAGCGGCAACTACACCCCCCAGGTCGAGGTCAACGACTCGTCTGGCCACTTCGCGAACGCGAGCGCCCACCTCTCGGTGACCTCCCCGCCGAGTGGGACCCACTCCTCCTCCACGACGATCCCGTGGACCTGGATCGCGATCGGGGTGGGTGTGATCGTGCTCATCATCCTCGTCCTCGTGCTCCTCGCCGCCCGGCGCCGCCGGGAGCCGCCGGAGCGCCCGGAACCCTCCGGGCCGTCCGGAGGGAGCCGCCCTCCGTCGGCCGGTCCCCCACCGACCTAGGGTCGGACCGGCCCGGGAGGGCCCTGCCCGGCCGGTGCGCCGTCAGGATTTTCCGCCGGGGACGACCTCGAATCCGGCCTCGACGAAGTTGGGGTCCCAGGTGAACGCCCGGGGAATCCGGGTCTCCCGCATCGTGACGAAGCTGGTGCAGTCGGTGAAGCTCCAGCGCGTGTCCGTGTGCGAGAGCATGAGCCGGAGACTTTCCTCGAAGACCGATTCGCCGACTCGTACTCGTCGGATGGACGGGCTGTCTCGCAGGAGGCCGGCCAGCCGGGCGACCGGGGCGATCCCCACCCGCTGGCGTAGCAGGGTGAAGGTCTCGTCGAGAACGTAGTCGGTGGTCACCGGTGCCCCGTACCGGCCGCTCTCGATCTCGGCGAAGGTCGTCACCGCATCCGGTCGCTGCGCGGCTCGCTCGTACAGGAGCGCGAACCAGGCCGACGTGTCGATGAATATCATGGAGAGGGGTAGAGCAGCTCGTCGACCCGTTCCGCGGTGCGGTCCTTGCCCCGGGGCCCCTGCTGATGCGCGAGTTCCCGGAAGATGGGCTCCGAGGCATCCACCGAGTCCTCGAGCACATGGGCACGGATTGCCGCCCGCACGACGTCCTGGATCGGACGGCGCTCGGAACGTGCTCGCTTCCGCAGCAACTCGTACTCGAGTTCGGGCAGCCGGGCCTGCACGACCGTCATTAGTTGTATTCATGAATCATGAGTATCTAAGTGAGTCGAGGACGGGGAGCGAGGTCACGGCGGTCCCACCTTGGGGACTTTACTTCTGGTAAAGACTATTTACTCACACCGAGTAGCGTACACGTGGCGACTACCGCAACGGTCAGCTCCAAGGGCCAGATTACCCTCCCGAAGCGGCTGCGCGAGAAGCATCACCTGGACGAGGGCCAGCTCGTCCTCGTTCTGGAGACCCAGGACGGCGTCCTCATCCGCCGGGGCCGGAAGAGCCTCCGCGGGCTCCTCCGGGGGAGGGTCGACGCACGGCAGGCCGAGAAGGAGATTCGTGCCCTTCGCAGGGAGTGGCGGCTCTGACCGGGGCAGTCATCGACACCGTGGCCCTCCTCGGGCACCTGAACGACTCGCTTCCGAAGGGCGCGGCCGCCCTGTTCCGCGCGGCGGAGAACGGCGAGGGCGTGCTCTACCTGCCGGAGATCGCCTTGGGCGAGTTCGCCTATCTGGCCCTCCGGGGGAGACTGGGACTGGAGCATCCGAGGGGGCTGGTAGAAGAGGTCGTAGATCAGGTCCGCGCGGGCGGGTACATCCGGCTGTCGGCCCTGGATGCCGCGGGCTGGGGAGTCTTCTTGGATCTGAACGTCCCCGAGCTCCACGATCGGCTGATCGCTGCCGACGCCGTCGCGCGCCGAGTACCTCTGGTCACGAACGACCGAGAACTCGCGAGGATCCCTGGGCTCGAGCGGGTGTGGGACTGACGGGGGCTCCGTCCAGCTGGAGGGACGGGCCCGCCGGGGCCCGAGCGAATGGTCGAGTAGGACCCATGCTCGCTTGGCCTCCACTCGACGCCGCGCCGTACCCGACGGCTTGGACCGTTCCTCGCCGAGTCGGACGAGTGCCCTATTTGCCCCGGTCGTGGGGCGCTTCCGTCGGAGCTGACAGAACTCCTCCGCGCGCCGTTGCGCGCCTCGCCGCAGGAGCTACCGGTGACGCGGGTGGAAGAACCATCGCGACGGAAGACGGGCGGGGGGCGCCGAATCGGGTGCCCGAAGGCCTGGGGAGGCCCCGAGGCGCGCCCACCGTCGGTAGGCCCACTGCTTGGCCCCGTCCACGAGGAACATCTCCAGCGCAGCATACCCCCAGACTCCAACCACCCAGAGCGGTGGTACCTGAGGGATGAGCCAGCCCATCAGGGCGAGGATGGAGGCGAGGATCTGCGTGCCGAAGACGCTCAACATCAGCACGCTCGCCGGTCGTGACCTCCAGAAGGGTCCCTCGGTGCGGGTGAGGAAGATGACGAAATGTCCCGCGACCGAGAGCTTGAGGTAGAGGAGCGTCTGTAACGGCCCGCCAGTGATGTGGAGCGGGCCGACGGCTACCGCGAGCAAGAGGAACGTCGACGCGAGTCCCGTGACCCCGAGCACGGAGGCCACCCGAAGTATCCGGCTCATCCTCCAGGATACGGGAGTCGGCGAGATCGGGGTACGATCGTAGGCGATGGCCAGGATCGCCCCGTCGTTGAGCAGGGCGATGAGAACGATCTGGAGCGCCGTGACCGGAAAGAAGCCGAGGACGACAATTGTCAGGGCGATGAAGAACAGGAGACGAATCGTTTCCTCGATCCGGTAAATCGCATAGGAAGTCATCCGGGCGAACGTCTGACGCGCCTGCCGGATGGCCGTGAGGATGACGGCGAGCCCCTGAGCGGTCAGCACCACCGCGGCCGCTGAACGCGCCGCATCGGTCGCTCCGGAGACGGCGATCCCCACGTCGGCCTCTTTCAGCGCCGGGGCGTCGTTCACGCCATCCCCGGTCATCCCGACAATGTGTCCGCGATGCTGCAACTCCGCGACGATCGTATACTTGTCCTCGGGAAACACCTGGGCGAAGACGCTCGTCGCCTCGAGGATCTGGGTCCGTCGCGCAGCGTCGGCCCATTCATCGGGGGTGGTGACCGCGCCCTCCATACCTAGCCGGAGTCCGGTTTCCCGTGCGATCGCGGCCTGGTCACCCGTCACCATCTTGACCTGAACAGCGAGATCTCGGATCGCCGCGAGGACCTCCGCCGAATCCGGTCGTAACGGATCGAACAGGGGAATCACGCCGAGGTACTCCCACGGTCCTCCGGCCCGGGCCCGAGCGACGCCGAGAGCCCGAAATCCGTGCCGGGCAATCTCTGTTATCGCCGCCTCGAGCGTCGCGCCTGTCTGCGTCGTCCCGCCGACGAAGGCCAGGATGGCCTGAGGAGCGCCCTTGGCCACCCGCAGGGACGAGCCGTCCGGGGCCGTCAGCGTGGCCTCGGTGCGCTTGAGGACCGGGTCGAAGGGCATGTACCGGGTCACTCGGAAGTCCCCCGCGACGGCGTGGGCTCCGCCGTAGGCGAGGATCGCGGCGTCGATCGGGTCGTGGTCTTCGGCCCGGGACGCGAGCACCGCCGCTTCGAGGACCTCACGTTCCGTCACGTCGTCGAAGGCGATGGGATCCCCTATCCGGAGGATGTTCTGGGTGAGCGTACCCGTTTTGTCGGAGCAGAGGACGTCGATGCCTGCGAGCTCTTCCATCGACTCGAGGCGGGTCACGATCGCCTTCTCGCCGGCGAGCTTCCGTGCCCCGACGGCCATCGTGACGGAAAGTACCGTTGGCATGGCCACCGGGATGGCGGCGACAGCGAGGACGAGCGCGAACTGGAGCGATGTGAGGAGACTCACTCCACGGACCAGAGAGACGGCCTCGATGACAGCCGCGAGTCCGAGGGCGAGCATGATCAAGGTGTCCCCGATCCGGAGGATCGCACTCTGAAGCCGGCTGACGGGTTGCGCCGCAGCGACGAGCTGAGCGGTCCGTCCGAGGTAGGTCGTCGACCCGGTCGATGTGACCGTCCCGGTGCCCTCTCCTCGCCGCACAATCGACCCCGATAACGCCGACTCCCCGGCACCACGGGAGACGGGGAGCGACTCTCCCGTGAGCGCCGACTGATCCAGCTCCAGGGAGGCGTCGCTGAGGAGGAGAACGTCCCCCGGCACGATGTCGCCCATCCGGATGCGGATGGTGTCTCCCGGGACCAATTCCCGGGCTGGCACGGTAGTCCAAACCCCGTCGCGAAGAGTGCGGGCCTGGGGGGCGAGATGCGCCTTCAGAGCGGCTACGGCATTCCCGGATTGATATTCCTCCCAGAACCCGACAGTGGCGTTGACGACTAGTAGGGTGAGGATAATCGCGAAGTCGTCCCAGTTCTGGAGGACGGCGGCGAGGACCGCCGCCACCTCGATCATCCACGGGATCGGGGCCCAGAGATAGGAGAAGAGCCGCCGCCCGAGGCTAACCCTTCTTTCGGGAATCTCGTTGAACCCTGCCCGCGCCCTCCGGTCCGCGACCTCTGCGGAGGAGAGACCCCATGGAGGGGGAGTAGCGGGCTGGGAAACGGGAGCCGCTCCCTGGGTGTCGAAAGCACCCTCACCTTGCGCCGGCATTCCCCAACGGTCCACCAGGATCAACTCCGCCTAACCCTCCGAGTCTCAAACGCTCACCTGAGCGGAGGCCGTCTCTACGGTCTGAACGACGCCGGACCCGAGTTCGCGGGATGCCGGGTCGGCTTGGGCCCTATCGACAAGTTTGCCCTCTATCCCCGGCCCTTCGTGCTGGGCAACGGTAAGCCGTACTTCGCCGCTCCCCGAGCGCCGTTGGGGCTTGTCGCCATCGACAGCGTCGGCGAAGATGCAGTCCGGCTAACCCTCAGGTCGGGGGACGGAGCGCACGCTCGATTGGGAACAGGGTCGTGGTCACTTCGCCGGGATTGCCCGGGTTTCTGACGTCGAGCGGCGGGGCTCTTCGCCGCCTGCTCACTGCGGCTACTCCATCGGGACCGTCTCCGCGGCGCATGCCCAAGCGCATGAAGGCGACTGTGGCGACCGCCCTCGGGCCGCGGCAGGAGCTCTATGAGGAGAATGTAACGGGCCCGCCGGGATTCGAACCTTTTCTGGTCGGGTCCCGTTCGAGGACCCTGGGCGCACGGCCTTTCAGAGATGTCGAAGTCCCCTTTCCAGAGACGCCAGTTCCGTCTCGACGAACTCCCAGACACCGTCCAAGTCCACTCGGAAGTACTCATGGACGATCTCGTTCCGAAGCGAAACCAGACGGCGCCACGGAACCCCGGGGTGGGACTTCCGAAAGGAGGGGGAGAGTCGGCTTGCGGCCTCGCCCAATTTGAGGATCTCGTAGGCCACGGCGACCTGGGTCTTCGTGTCGCCGAAGAATGTGCTGCGCCCTGGGGCAACGAAGCCGCGGATGCGCTCGACGGCTTCGAGCATGTCGGCCACGCGGAGCGGATCGGCTCTCACAGTGGGATCGCTTCTCCGAGCACCCGGGGGCGCACCATCCAATGCAAGTTCGCTTCCGTTGCCAGGTCGACTGGCCGGCCCAGAAGGGCTTCGGCGCTTTCTTTCAACTCGCCGCGACGCAGGAGGCCCAGGGGTCGGCGAAACGTGACCAGAAGGTCGATGTCGCTCCTTGGACTTGCCGTTCCCCGGGCGACGGACCCGAAAATGCGGATGTCGACGGCGCCGTACTCTCGGGCCAGCACTTTCAACGCCTCCCGCTTCCCTCCTATTATGTCCTCGATTCCGAGCCCTCGCCGTCGCGCGGATCGGTGCGTTGCGGCCAATGGGGGCGAGTTCCATGACGGCGATTTGCATCGAGGGCACAGGTGGACGGGCGCCTTTCTGAGCCTCCACACATAACCGCATCGAAAGCAGCCGAGCAACCCATCACCCAGGTCGGGCATTGCTAGGAGTAGCCGTGCGGATTGAGATAAGCCTTACTTTGAAAGTAAGATGCGAGAGAGACGGGCCCGCCGGGATTTGAACCTGGCCGAACTGTTCACCTCGACCCGCGAGGGAGAAGGTCGAAGCCCGCCTGAACGAAGTCCGTATCGAAGCCGAACGCACTCTGGATCTTCAACGCCTCCATCGTCACGAAACTCAAACAGTCGGTGAAGCTCCAGCGCTTGTCCTTACGGGACTCGAGCCACTGCCACCCCTCCCAAAAACGGTCCGGAGAAGTCCAGACGACTTGGACGCTTTCGCTCGCCCCCACGACGCGACGGAACTCTCGGACCAGGTCCGCCGAGGCGCGGAGCCGGAGATAGGTTACGGCCTCGGCCAGTACGAAGTCCGTGGTGATCAACCGTCCGTGCGTCCCGCGGCTCAGTTCCCGTTGAAAGACCCGGGCCGAGTGATGGAACCGGTCACGCTCGTCCAAGAGCGCAATCCAAGCCCCCGTATCGACAAAAATCACGGTCGCGAGTAGAGAATCCGGTCGTGGTCGACGGAGCCACTCGTGCGCCGTCCTCGGCCCTTGATCAACGGAAACGCTTGGAAGATCGGGTCCTCCGGATTCACCCGGTCGGGAAGCAGGTGCGATCGCAGCGCCTCCCGAGCCACCTCCTTCATGCTCTTGCCTTCCTTGTTCGCCCGCTCGCGGAGCAGCCGATACTCATCGTCGGGGATGGCGGTCTGGACTAGTTTCATGGTCCATGGGATATGGAGCATCGAATATTTACTGCCGTTGACTTCCCGCAAGGCGAGACGACCCCCGTGACGGGGAAGCACGCGTGGGGCCCGACCGGCCAAACCCGTCGTCGGACAGGGCGCGGATCTAGTGTCGGCCTAATCGGTGAGGTAACCGTGGTCAAGGAGGAACGCGTCCTGATCGGCATGCATGGGCCGGGGGAGCCGCTTGAACCAGCCACCCTCCGACGCTTCCACATTCACCCGGGGCGTGCCCTGATATCTGATGACGTCAAAGACCAGTCCAACCGGCGAGTCCAAGCCGTGGTCGAAGTGAGATGGGTACTCGATGACACCACTCAGCTTGGAGGCGTCAACGACAATCGAAAGCTCTCGCCCCGCCACTCTGCGGACCGCGTGCTTCAGCAGCTCCCCAAACCGGACGGTGCCGCCGGGAATATGCCACAGACCCCGGCACGGCCCGTGCGCCCTCTTCGTCAGATACACGGCACCCGACCGGTCCCGTACGATCACGTCGACCGCGAGTCGGGGCACCTTAGAGTAGATGCGTCGGTATTCCGCGTGGGTCAGCGGTCCCACGTTCTGCGATGCCTGCGCTCGAACAAACTCCTTGCCCGCGGGTCGAGATATCGGTGCGCGCCCTCGCATGTCAGAGACTCGACCAGCAAACGAAGCAGCCGAACGGGGAACTTGAGTTGGCCCTTCAGACCCGTTACCTTGGGACCGGAGCCGAGAGCAGCCAGAACGGGACATGGAACTTGACTTACACCGGCACGGGCCGAAGAAAGAACGACCGTGGCGGAGATGGCTACGGAGAGGCGGCTCGACTCCCGTCGGGATCACGAGCCACCCGCAACGCCGGTAGTTTGAGGAGGACCGACCGTCGCTTCCCTAGGGGTCGGCAAGGGGCCCCCTCAGCGCGGGGGGAGGCGGTAGAATGGGTTCCGTAAGCAAAGTGTTACGGGCCCGCCGGGATTCGAACCCGGGTTCGAGGCTCCGGAGGCCTCTGTGATGTCCAAGCTATACTACGGGCCCGCTACGGACACTGCGCCTCAGAGACCGGACCACTTACGATTATGGTCCCGAGTTCGACAGCCCAGGGGCCCGGGATCTCCTAGGTCCGGCCCAGGGCGGCCGCAGGGCTCGGGCCCCATACAACCCGAGTCCGCTGCGACCGGAGGGGGTAGCCCCGCGCGACCGAGCCCATGACCGGAGCGCGGAGCAGAGGCCACCGCCCGGGCCGTGGTCGACGATCACGGTCGCCCCTCGGGGGAGATGCGCGTCCAGCGCCCGGAGCTCCCGCCGGGTATCTTCGTCCCGGTGCGGGACGTCGTAGACGAAGAGTCCGACCTCGGGGAGCTGACTCGCCAGGATCGGAAGCAGGTCCCGTTTGTCGCCGAGCCGCAGGTCCCATCGAGGGCGCAGCCCCGGCGGGACCGCCCAGCCGGTCGACCGCCCGAGCGGCAGGCTCCAGGAGTCCCGGATCGGCCCACCGGCCCGGCGCCGGCGAGACGGATGGCTGGGGAGGTCGATCGAATGCAGGATGCCCCGCCCGTTCAGCGCAAGCGCGTTGAGCAGATAGGCGGAGGATACGCCCGAGGAGACTCCGACCTCCACCACATGAGCGGGCCGAGCCAGTCGGACCAGGGCATGCAGTTCGAACGGGGCGCCGATCTCGACGTAGGACGCGCGGCCCTCGGTGCGGTGCTGCCGGACCAGATGCGAGAAGAGCCGCCCCTGGGCCGCCGCTTCCCGTAGCGCGCTCTGCACGGCCGCCGGGGAGCGGCCGCTGAGTGCGCGTATCCACTCCGGATCCGGGTCCGTCTCCCGTTGCATCTCCCGACGCCTACCGAGGAGCCGCCGGGGCCCCCGCCGGCGTAGGGACTACTTGCCTTTGGGCTTGCCCTTGGGAGCCGCCGTCTTCGACTCGCTGTACCCACAGCGGCCGCAGGACCGTCGGTTGTCGTGCTCGGCCAGAAAGACCCCGGCGCCACACTTCGGACAGGACTTGTGGGTCCGGGTCAGGACCTCGCCCTGGACCTCGTAGAGGCCCACTCGGGCCTTGCTCACGGCCTACTCCTCCTTCTTGGCGTCGGGATTCTTGGAGTCGTGAGCGGCCTTGGATTTCCCCTCGTGCTTCTCGGACTTCTCGGCCGCATGCTTGTCGCCCTTCTCCGCATGCTCGGCCTTCTCGCCCTTGTGGGCCTCCCCCTTGTGAGACTCCTTCGGAGCCTCGGCCTTGTGAGTCTCCGCCTTGTGGCCCTCGGTCTTGTGGGCCTCGGCCTTGGGATGCTCCGGCTTCGGGTGCTCGGCCTTCGGGTGCTCGGGTTTGGCGGACTCCTTGGGGGACTCTTCCTTCCCGAGGTCGGCCTTGGGCTCGGCCGGCTTCGCTTCGTCCTTGGGAGCTGTGGGGGCCGCGGGCGCCGTCGCTTCCCCGGCGGCCGCCGGGGCGGCGGGGGCGGCCTTCTCGCGGAGCCCGTTACGGACCAGGATGTGCTCGCGGGTCGTCACGTCGACCGCTTCCTTGGTGGCGTAGGCCATCGCCTCCCCTCGGGTCTTGGCCGTGCCGAAGAGCGCGTTCATCCGCTCGACCACGAGCCGGTCGGCGGGGACCTTCACGAGCTTGGCGAGCTCCTTGCGGACCTCGGCCCGCGGCGGCGTCGCCGACCCCGCGTGGTCCACCTCGAAGGTGTACTCCTTCCGATGCAGGAGCGGATTGGCCCGCTCCTCGAGGATCTTAACGTCCAAGGTTCACCTTCCGGTACTCCATCTCGGCGATGAGGGCTCGTGCGTGGTCCTTCGTCCGGGCGTTCACCGGCACGAAAGAGACCCCCGCACCCGGGATACCGTATATAACGGTCGCTCCCGAGGGAAGCGCTTCGACCAGCGCGAGCGAGCCCAGGTCCTCCTCTCCGTCCACGACGACGAGCCCTCCGCCTTCGAACACGAGGTCGTGGATCGCGGCGCGCAATGACTCGGTGAGCATCCCCGCAGGGTTGTGGACCTTCCGCACCCTCTGCGCCGCCAGTGAGGAGAAGGACGTGGGGTCGACCGGCTCGTTGCGTTTCGTCTTGTAGTCGACCACCGCCACGAGCGGCACCTTGCCGAGACGGAGCGCCTGGGCCGTGACCATGTCGCCGCAGGAGCCGAAGACCTTGAGGTCCCGGAGGTGCCGGTCCGCCTCCGGACCTGAATAGACGGGTCCGTACTGCTCGGCCAGCCTCGGACGGAGCGCGGCCGGGACGACCCAGACCTCTTCCTCGTCACTTGACACGGAGCGCGTACCGCCCGCTCGCATGGATGCCCATCTTGCGGGCGATCTCGGATTTCTCGGGGTCGACGACCAGCAGATAGCCCTGCCACTCGCGACTGGTCTCGCCGCCGCACCGGGGGCACTTCGTGCCCTCGGAGATGAACGAGCAGTTCTTGCACGCCTTGAGCTGGATCATCGTTATGCCTTGGCCGGAGCCGGCGCGGCCGTCTCCTTCGGAGCCGCAGACGCCGCCTCCTTCTTGGCGACCGCCTTACCTGCCGGTTCCTTCTTGCCGCCCTTCTTGCCGCCCTTCTCCTCGGTCTTCTTGTGGGCGTCCGCGATCCACTCGAGGCGGCCCAGTCCGGGCTGCCGCATCGTGAGCCCGATCCGGCTGTCCCGCGGCGAGATCTCGGAGAGCGACAGCGACACGATCCGCGACCGCGTCTTGTACCCGACCTTGAGGTCCTTCTTGGTCTCGACCCCGACGAGCCGCTGGTTGTGCTCGTCGACGTTGACCCGGTCGTCCATGATCTGCGATACGTGGAGGAGCCCGTCCAGGGGACCGAACCGAACGAACGCGCCGAACTTCCGGATCTCGACGACGGCGCCTTCGACGACCTCCTGGAGCTCGGGCTTGAACAGCAGCGCCTGGTACTCCACTTCCTGGTAGACGCCCCCGTCGCCGTGGATGATGTGCCCCTCTCCGACCGGCTTCACGTCCTTGACGATGACGGCGAGACTCTGACCGTCCACCAGCTTGCCCTCGAACTGCTGCTGGGCCAGCTCGGTCAGCACGGTCTCGAGCTTCGGGCCCAGTCGATGGGGCGGGACCCGGACGACATCGTGCCGGTAGTCTAGGTAATACATGCGAGGCCGCGCGAGTCGAGTGACGTATTAGATGGTTTCCACGGCGGACTCTGAGGGGAGGACTCCGCCGGCGCCGGGGGCCAAGGTATTTCCTCGGACACTGGGTCGGCTGGTCGTGCATCTTCGGTACTCCGGCGTCCGGGTCACCGACCTGGATCGATCCGTTCGGTTCTACACGCGCGTCCTGGGCCTGCGCGAGGTCAGCCGCGGCGACCTGAGTCAGTACGGGCGAGGCACCTGGGTGCTGTTGCAAGACCCGACCTCGCACCAGCGGCTCGAGTTGAACTGGTATCCCAAAGGGTCGCAGTTCGATGTCCCGTTCGTCACGGGCGAGGGACTCGACCACATCGGCTTCTATCTCGGGCCGGTCCCCGCGGCGGCGCTCGTGCGGGCCTACCAGCGGCTCCTGCGGAACGGCGGAGGCCCGACCAGCGTCACTCCCGCGTCGACCGGCGGATGGGTGGCCTACGTCACGGACCCGGACGGCAACTGGATCGAGATCTTCCGCGACCAGACTCCGGCGGAGAAGAAGGCGGCACGGGCCCGAGCCGCTGCCGAACGCCGAAAGGCGAAGCGGCGGTAGCTAGGGCCGCAGCCCCAGCGCCAGGTCGGTCACGGCGATCGAGGCATTCGCGTTCGGCGCGAGGCCGGTCATCGCGCGGATCGCGTCGATGTTCTCGGGGACCACGATCGATTCCTGGTGGATCGCCTGGAAGAAGAACAGTTCCGTCCCGCTGAGATGGACCCCGTCCTCCCACAGGACGTTCTTCATCATGTCGCCCCGCGCCGCTCCGTGATCGCGGGCAAACTCCAGCACCTGAGGCGTCCCCTCGACGTGGTCGGTGGAGCGGAACACCTGGAACCGCGGGGACTCCCGGAAGGCGGCGACCACCTCGGCCACGCTCGCGGGGGGCCGGTGCAGCTTCACGTGGTTCACGTGGAGGTGCATGAGGGTCGTCGGCACGACTACGGCGGTCGTGCTGATCGGAAGGTCCGGAAAGATCGTCTGAGCGTCCGGGGCATGGTGGGACGGGAACCGAAACGTCGGCAGGATCGCGTTCACCGGGCCCTTGTGGACCTCGGTGGGGTCGGCGGCTCGCCGGATGAGGGTCGCATCCCAGCGGTCGACCCCGTACTGTCGGCGCAGGACCGACACCGCCCGGACGATCCCGGTCGTGTTGCAGGAGACCACCCGGACCCGGCGCTTTCCTACCGCCGCGTCGTAGTTGGCGAGCGCGTTGAAGGAGACCTCGGCGACATCCGGCGCCTCTCCTCCCTGGAAGATGGCTCGAAGCTTCGCGGCGTCGTACTTACCGAGGTGCTGGCGCCCGACCTTGTCCGGCGTCGCATCGACGACGACGTCGGCCTTCTGGAACATCTCGTCCGTCGTGCCGGCCACCGCAAGTCCGGCGGCCCGGAAGTCCTCCACGCGTCCCTCCCCGCCCACGTAGAGGGGATAGCCCCGCTCGACCGCGAGCTGGGCTTCGAACGAGGGCCGGGTCTTGGCGACGCCCACGAGCTGCATGTCGGGCTGTTTCGAGACGGCGTCCGCGACGCGCTTCCCGATGGTCCCGAACCCGTTCACCGCGACCCGAACCGGCATGAGAAGACGGACAAGCAAACCGGACCGCGCTCAAAAGATTAGGGGAGCCGGACGGCCCCACGGGAACGCTTTATCGCCGCACCGCCGTGACACGACGATCGCACATGGAGTTCGAACTGTCGGAAGAGGAGACTGCCTTTCAGTCGGCGGTCCGCAAGTTCGGCGACAAGGTTCTTCGCCCCCACGAGCGACAGATCGACTCCGAGGGTCGGATCCCGGACAGCGTGCTGCAGGAGATGGCTCGGCTCGGCCTGCTGTCTCCGCTGGTACCGACGGAGTACGGGGGCCTCGGCGCCTCGGCGGTTCTCACGGAGCTGGCCGCCGAGGAGATCGGTCGCGGTGACTTCTCGATGGCCACGGCCGTGTTCTACCTGCTGGAAGCCGGCTGGGGCTGGACGCTCTCCCAGCACGGAACGGAAGAGGCCAAGCGCGAGGTGCTCCCACCGGTCACCGCCGGCAAGGCATTCCTGGGGATCGCCACGACCGAGCCCGGGGGTGGAAGCGACCTCGGGAACATGAAGACCGAGTCCCGACGCGACGGCGACGGCTATCGGCTGAAGGGCGAGAAGGCGTTCCTCTCGGGCGTCGAGGAGGCCAAACGGCTGGGCGGCGGCCACCTGACGCTAAGCCACAACCGCAACGGCTCCGGTTTCAACTTCCTCTACGTCCCGACGAACACGCCCGGCATCTCCTCCCAGAAGTTCGAGAACATGGGACGCATGGGGATCTCGACCGGCGCTCTCACGTACTCCGACGTACGACTTCCCGGCAAGTACCGGGTCGGGGACGAGGGACGGGGATTCCAGTATGCCATGGAGGGCTTCCAGGTCGCGCGGACGTTCGTTTCGGCGGCCTGTGTCGGCGCCGCCGAACGGGCACTCGAGACCGGCATCGCCTGGATCAAGGAGCGGCCGGCCTTCGGACAGCCGTTGGGGAAGTTCGAGGGCATCCAGTTCGAGATGGCGGACCTCTACACGCAGATCGAGGCGGTCAAGTGGCAGTGCCGCCGGGCGGCCTGGCTCCTGGACCGCTACGTGATGCGGGGCGATGCGACCCACCGGTCCGAGATCGACAAGGTCGTGGCGAGTGTGAAACTCACCGCCCCCCAGGTCGCGTTCGACACGGTGCGTCGGGTGATGATGTGGTTCGGAGCGGCCGGGTACACCAAGGACGTCGGGCTGGAGCTCGGCTTTCGTGGGATCATGTCGTACATGGTCGGCGCCGAGGGCGGCTTGAACATCATGCGGATCATCCTCGGTCGCGAGCTCCTCGGGAAGGAGTTCGTGCCGTACAAGTAAACGCATGCCGATCCGGCAGGGAGGTCGCCGGTCGCTGCGGGAGCGGGACTTCCACCGGTGGCTGCGCACTCACCTGCCGGCCGGCCAGCGAGGCCTCCTCCCGCTCGGCGATGATGCCGCGGCGCTCCCGGTCGGACCGCACCGCGTCGTGCTCCTGTCGTCGGACGCTCTGGTCGACGGCGTTCACTTCGTGCGGTCGACCCCGGGCCGACGCATCGGCGAAGCCGCCGCCGCGGTCAACCTGAGCGACATTGCCGCCAAGGGAGGCGTGCCCGCCGCGCTCCTCATCGACCTGCTGGTACCGGTAGGTACTCCGGCCGCGTGGGCCCGCTCCGTAGTGCGGGGCGCAGAGTCGGTGGCCGCACGATACGGGTGCCACGTCGTCGGCGGAGATACAAAACCGAGCCGGACCCGTGCGGTCATCGGGACCGTCCTCGGATGGGCGGCATCGGCCGACATCCCCACCCGCGGCGGCGCCCGCCCCGGGGACGTGGTCGTCACCACCGGATGGGTGGGCCACGGCGGGGCATTTCGCTCGAACATTTCCCGGTTGCTCCGGGTCCAGCCCCGGATCCGGGAGGGCTGGGTGCTCGGCCCGGCGGCTCATGCCATGACCGATACCTCGGACGGGATCGCGGAGGGAGCCCGTCTGCTGGCGGCGGCGAGCGGGCACCGACTCGTCCTCCGGGCCGACCAGCTTCCTCTCCACCCGCGGCTCCGTCGGGCCGGCGCCCCGAGTGCCCGGCAGCTCGAGGCTGCCTTCTATGGAGGAGACTACGAACTGCTCGCCACAGTGGATCCGGCCGCGGTCCCCGGGCTCGTCCGGGCGCTACACCGACTTCACTGCCGGCTGAGCGTGGTAGGACGGGTCGAGCGCGGGCGCGGCGTCTGGCTCCAGCGCCGTGGGCCCCCGGCACCGATGCCTCGCTTCGGGTGGCGACACTTCGAAGCACGGTAGAGATTCCGACGAGGTTATCCCGCAGCCCCCGCTCGACCGCCCTCGATGGAGGGGCTCATCGCACGGGCGGTGTCGAAGACGTACCGGAGCCAGCGAGGACCGGTCCGGGCGCTCGACAACGTCGACATGACGATCGCCAAGGGCCGGCTCTTCGGCTTTCTCGGCCGGAACGGCGCCGGCAAGACGACCTTCATCAAGATCGCCACCGCACTGCTGCGACCCACCAGCGGCAGCATCCAGCTGTTCGGGATCGATGTGGTCGACCGGCCCCGGGAGATCCGGGAGCAGATCGCGCTCATCCCCCAAGAGGCGAAGCCGTTCTACCAGCTCACGCCGCGGGAGCACGTCGAGGAGTACCTGAGAGTCCGGGGCCTCTCGGCGGAGACGGCCAAGAGTCGGGCCGACGAGGTCCTGGCGGCGATGGGCCTCGAGACCTACCAGTCCGTGCCGGCCATGGTCCTCTCGGGCGGACTGCAACAGCGCACGCTGGTGGCCATGATCCTCGCCACCGAGGCGCCCTTCCTCTTCCTGGACGAGCCCACGCTCGGGATGGACCCGTTCGCACGTCGCCAGGTCTGGGAGGTGGTGCGCCGAGCCGCTCGGAAAGGATCGACGGTCCTGCTCACCACGCACTACCTGGACGAGGCGGAACAACTCTCCGAGGAGCTCGCCGTCATTGAGGGCGGCCACGTGCTGTACCAGGGTGTGGCGGAGGCGCTCAAGTCCAAGGTCCGACGCGAGGTCCGCCTCCAGTTCTCGGGGGGGTTCACGGCCCAGGAGCTGGCCCGCTACGGGGACGTGTACCCGGACCGGGCCGGGCTCACGCTGCTGACCACCCGGAGCGCGGTGGAGGAGCTCACCCAGCGCGCCCTCGAACGCCGGGTACCGGTCAACGTCGGGCCGGTCACCCTGGAGGAGGCGTTCCTGACGCTCGTCGGCCGCGCCATCGAGGACGAGGACGCGGAGACGCCGGCATGACGTGGAAGACCCAGGCGATCGCGATCTTCCGCATCTGCTACTTCAACGGCTGGCTGGGACTGCGTCGGTCGCCGATCGCCTTCATCGCCCTGTTCCTCACGCCGCTGAGCTTCGTGTTCTTCCTGTACGTGATCGCGCCCCGCTCGGTGCTGCCCTTCGGAGTGGTCGGGGGGATCATGTTCTCCGCCCTGTTCACGGGGAACGCGATGATGAACGACTGCGCTTACCTGCGACTCGAGCGGCAGGTCCAGCAGATCTTCATCACGAGCCCGCTGCGACCGATGTCATGGATCCTGGGGATGGCCCTCAGCGAGCTCGTCTTCACGGTCCCGGGCCTCGTCCTGTTCTTCGCCATCCTCCCCCTCGTGGTGCCGATCGGCGTCCTGACGATGCTGGCGCTGGTCGGCGTCGTGCTGCTCACCTGGCTCATGTCGACCAGCCTCGGATTCCTGCTCTCCACCTTCTTCCGGCAGCTGCGCGAGATCTGGCCGATCGGAATGGTCGTCTTCACGTCGCTGTCGGTGATTCCCCCGGTCTTCTACCCGATCGCGGAGATCCCCGAGTCGTTCCGCTGGGTGGCCTTCCTGGCCCCTTCGACATTCGCGAGTCAGCTCGCGGTCCGGGCCGCCGGACTCTCGGTGCCGATCGTCGCGTCCGCGCCGTTCCTCTCCTCGGTGGGCTTCCAGGTCGTGGGGCTGGTCGTCCTGACGGGCCTCTTCACGATCGTGTCGATGCGCTTCGCCCGGTGGCGCGAGCCGTGAGCTCGGTGGACCGTTTGGCGTGTGCCGGTGTCACACAGACCGAGGTGGGCTCAAATACGGCCCAACCCTCGTTCGCCTCACAGGTGCATCTCAATGCCCCAAAGCGCGCCGGCGATCAACCCGTTCGAGACGGCCAAACGCCAGATCGACATCGTCGCGGACCTTCTCAGCATCAATGACGGAACCCGCGAGGTCCTGAAGCACCCCAAGCGGGAGCTCACCGTCAACTTCCCGGTCCGGATGGACGACGGAAGTTACCGGGTCTTCACCGGCTACCGGGTCCAGTACAGCATGGCCCGGGGCCCGAGCAAGGGCGGCATCCGGTACCATCCCCAGGTGTCGCTGGACGAGGTCCGGGCCCTGGCGGCCTGGATGACCTGGAAGTGCGCCGTCGTCAACCTCCCGTACGGCGGGGCGAAGGGCGGCATCATCTGCGACCCCAAGCACATGAGCACGGGCGAGCTCGAGCGCTTGACGCGCCGGTTCGCGACCGAGCTGGTTCCGATCATCGGCCCCGAGATGGATATCCCGGCGCCGGATGTCTACACCGACTCGCAGACGATGGCCTGGATCATGGACACGTACTCCCAGGAGAAGGGATACTCCGTCCCGGGCGTCGTGACCGGGAAGCCGATCGCGATCGGAGGCAGCGAGGGCCGGGGCGAGGCCACGGGCCGCGGCTGCGCCTACGTGATCCGCGAGGCCGCGCCGCAGGCCGGCGTGAAGCTCAAGGGCGCGAACGTCGCGGTCCAGGGCTTCGGAAACGCGGGCAGCGTCGCCGCGAACATTCTCCATGACGAGTTCGGCGCGAACGTGATCGCCGTCAGCGACTCCAAGGGCGGCATCACCAGCTCGGGCGGACTCAACCTCAAGGCGGTCGAGGAGCACAAGCACAAGACCGGCTCCGTGGTCGGGTTCCCGGGCTCCAAGGCGATCTCGAACGAGGAGCTCCTCGAGATCAAGACGGATGTCCTGATCCCGGCGGCCCTCGAGAACCAGCTCACGGCCAAGAACGCCGGCAAGGTGCAGGCGAAGATCGTCGCCGAGGCCGCGAACGGCCCGACGGTGCCGGAAGCCGACAAGGTGTTCTTCGAGAAGAAGATCACCGTACTGCCGGACATTCTGGCCAACGCCGGCGGCGTCACGGTAAGCTACTTCGAGTGGGCCCAGAACATCCAGGGCTACTCCTGGACCCTCGCCGAGGTCAACGACCGGCTCAACCGGGTGATGACGGAGTCGTATGCCCGGGTCCACGCGGTCGCCGAGGAACGGAAGGTCCACAACCGGACCGCCGCCTACGTCGTGGCGATCCAGCGGGTCGTCGACGCGCTCAGGATCCGCGGGTTCTTCCCGTAGCGGGACCCGCCCCTCGGGCGTGCCGTGACCGACCTCCCGACGTGCCGGCTCGCCCGCTGGTCCGACCTCGACGCCTGGGCCCTCACCCTCGCCGGCAAGGTCCAGGCGGCCGGCCACGTCCCGGACGCGATCGTCGGACTGACCCGCGGCGGCTGGGTCCCGGCCCGCCTCGTGGCGGACCACCTGGGGGTGAAGCGCCTCCTGGCCCTCCAGACGGCGCACTGGGGCGTGACCGCCACCAAGGACGGACACGCCGCCCTGACCGAGCGCCTCTCCGGGTCGCTCGAGGGAGCGACCGTCCTCGTCGTCGACGACATCACCGACACCGGGGAGAGCCTCGCCCTCGCGGTCGACCACGTTCGCTCCGAGGGCCGGCCCGCCCGGCTCGAAACGGCGACCTGCCTCCACATCACCCACTCGAAGTTCGTCCCGACGTACTTCGCCGAGGAGGTGCCGGCGGACCGGTGGGTCTGGGTCGTCTTTCCGTGGACCTACTGGGAAGACCTTCGGACCCTGGCCACGAAGGCCCTGCCCGACGGGAAGGACGCGGGCGGGGTCGCCCGCGTGCTGCGCGACCGGTGCAAGCTCACGGTCCCTCCCGCGGACGTCGAGCGTGCCCTGAGAGGCGCGACCGGCTCCGCGGCCCGGTAGGCCGGCCTAGCTGTCCGCGGCCGTCGCGGCCGCGGCGGCGGTGCGGGCCTTGAGATACTGCGTCAGGAAGCCCGCGAGGACGAGCGTGGCCAGGCCCCCAACGATGGACGCGAGGATCAGCGGCAGGTTCGAGCCCGGCTGGATGTGCTCCACGTACTCGACCAGGTAGATGATCCCGTAGACGACGAAGGCCAGCGACACGACCGACAGCATCGCGATCGGATACGACCGCGGGATGTGGCCCTTTGCGACGTACCGCCGGATGGCGCGGCCGGTCTCCCAGATCACCCCTCCGACGAGCCACCAGATGGTGCCGGCGAGGAAGAAGGCGAGGACCCGCACGAGGTCGTTCGAGGGGGTCGTAAGGTAGGCATTGTAGCCGACCAGGAACCCGGCCCCGGTGACGCCGATGGCGAACAGCCCGAAGCCGAAAGCGATCGCGCCCTGACGGATATCCGCGGACGCCGACGTGATCGACTCGATGATCGCCTCGTCGATGTCGAAGGTCCAGAAGATCAGGTAGATCCCGATCAGCAGCAGGAGGCCGATGAAGCCCCAGACGACCTGCCCGGCCGCCGCGGCAAAGCCGAGCGCGATCAGCACCAGGGCGAACGGCAGGACGGTCTTCGCACGGAGCTTCGGGTCCTTGAGAGCACGGACGAGTGTGTAGTACGTGGACTCGAGGCCGGGGGCCTGGCGCACGACCACGCGGCGCACGCTGTCGATGCGGAGCCGCGAGGTGAGAATCGGAAGGAGGTACTCGTCCTCGGCGCCGTCCGATACGAAGTAGGCCGCCTCCGCCGGGTGGTCCTTCAGCACCTGGTCGAGCTGGGCAGCGATGACGCGGTCCGAGGTGAGCCCGACCTTCGCATCGCCGGTCAGCGCAACGACCTCAACCTCTTCCTCGTTCTCCTTGAGCTCATCGTAGAGCCGAAGCCCGCCGAACAGCGCGTTGGTGTCAGTGTCCTCCGGGTCCGCCGTCCCCAGTCGGGCGGCGGCCTCGAGCACGGCGGCCCGGCCCACGATCGGGCCGTGGATACCGGTCTTACGACCGATGTCGTCATCCCGGTCGACACAGACGACCAGCCGCATGGCACCCGGAACAGGCCGGTGGGGTTGTATTAGCCCTCTGGTTCATTGGCCGCGACAACCTCCACTTCCCAGGCCAGCGACGGCCCGCGGATGACCCTTATACGGTGGGATTCTCCCGGCCCGAGACCCCGATGGCGGAGCTGCCGGACAAGGCCGAACACTTCATCGACTGGTACCTCGAGGCGGTCGAGGTCGCCGGTCTCACGGACAAGCGCTACCCGGTCAAGGGCATGAACGTCTGGACCCCGTACGGGTTCCAGGCCCGTCGGCTCCTCGACGGCCTCCTGATCCAGGGCATCGAGGCGACCGGCTCGCGGCCGGTCGAGTTCCCCGCCCTCATCCCCCAGACGGAGTTCCAGAAGGAGAAGGAGCATGTCAAGGGCTTCGACGCACAGGTCTACTGGGTCACTCGGGGCGGAGAGAGCGAGCTCGACATCCCCCTCGTGCTCCGGCCCACGAGCGAGACCGCGATGTACCCGATTTTCGCACTCTGGGTCCGTTCCCACAAGGACCTGCCTCTCAACGTCTACCAGATCGTGAACACGTTCCGCTACGAGACCAAGACGACCCGTCCGTTCTTCCGCATCCGCGAGATCCACTTCTTCGAGGAGCATACATGCCAGTTGACCGACGAGGCGGCCGCGGCCCGCTGCCAGGCGAACCTCGCCACCTTCCACGGGATCGCCGACGCGCTCGCCCTCCCCTACGTCGCCAGCCGACGACCGGAATGGGACAAGTTCCCCGGGGCGTACTACTCGATCGCCCTCGACCTGCCGGTCGGTGGCGCCCGAACCCTCCAGGTCGGCACGATCCACCATTACCGGGAGAACTTCTCGCGGCCGTACGAGATCAAGTACGAGGACCTTTCCGGCGAACTCCGCTACGTCCACCAGACCACGTTCGGTCTGTCCGAGCGGCTGCTCGGCGCCACCGTGGCGTTCCATGGGGACCGCCGCGGGGTCGTGTTCCCCTCCTCGATCGCGCCGTTCCAGGTCGTCCTGGTCCCGATCGTTGCGCAGAACAGCGGACCGATCGCCACGGACGCGGCTCGGTCTCTCGCCGACCGGTTGAGGGCCGGGGGCCTGCGGGTCCATGTCGACGACTCGGACGAACGTCCCGGGGCGAAGTACTACCTGTGGGAGTCGCGAGGCGTTCCCCTCCGCCTGGAGATCGGTCCCCGAGAGGCGGCCGAAGGCACCGTGACGGCCGTGAATCGCCTCGGGCAGAAGCAGCGGCTCGGGCCCGGGAACCTGGAGACGCTGGTCCGCCAAGCGCTCGTCGACTACGACGCTGCCCTCGCCTCCCGAGGCCGGGAGTCCTTCCAGAAGTCGTTCTCGGTGGCGTACCGGCTGGAGGAGCTCAAGGACTCCACCACCGTCCGCATCGTCTCCTGGTGCGGCACCGAGGAGTGCGGGCATCGGATCGAGCAGGCCATCGACGGAGCGGTCCTCGGGACCCCGGAGGGTCCGTTGCCTATCGACCCGGGGAGTCCCGCCGAGTGCATCGCCTGCGGGAAGACGCACGAGACCCGCTGGGTTCTCGCGGGCCGACCGCTCTAAGGGTCGCGCCGCCCCGTTAGGCGGACGGGGGGTTCGTGGAGGGAGGTTCCGGCCAGAACAGCCAGAGCCCGGCGATCCCGAACAGGAGCAGCGTGATCACCACGGCGTAGACGCCGTTGTCGATCCAGACGCCGAAGAAGAGCCCCCACGAGAGGTAGAACACCACGGCCAGGACGATCAGGGATCCGAATGCGAACAGGCCGAGTTCCTGGATCGTGGGAAGCGACCGAGGCGGCTTCGACGGAGCAGTGGCCATGAGGGCGGCGGCCGAGCCCTCGTCCGGTCCATAAGGGTTTGGGGCGGTCCGGACGGCCGAACCGGAAGGCGCCCTCCGCCGGCGGCGGCGCTCGACCTCCCGCTTATAGTGGAGAAGTCGGATAGTACAGGTCGGGATCCGGGATGGCGACTCGAGCGTCGGCCTCCGGCCAGGCCAAGCCCCTCTTTGGCCGCGCGGAGATCCGAGAGGCAGCCCTTCACCACCTGGAGCAAGCCAAGGGAGGCTCCGGCGGCTGCGTGCTCCTGGTCGGAGAGGGTGGCGTCGGCAAGTCGACCCTCCTCCGGACCCTCGTCCACGACGCGCGCGAACGGGGGTTCCAGGTGCTCGAAGGGGTCGCGCTCCCGGTCGACCCGCCCCAGCCGTTCGGGCTGGTGCAGGAGCTCATTCGCTCGCTCCGCAACTCCCCCCCGGCGCTGCAGCCGCCCGAGGAGACGACCGCCGGGCTCCCTCTGCTGCTCGCGCCGGTGAAGGAGGACCTCCTCCTGCGGCCGGCCGGGCCCACCGCCTTCTACGACGCCCGGGTGGGTGCGGACTCCGAGGACCGGCTCCTCGACCTCATGGCCGGCCCGGCCGAGCGGATCGAGGAGAGCCGTCTTGAGCTCCACGACCGGGTCACCACCTTCCTCACCGAGCTCTCGGCGCGGGCCCCGCTCCTGATCGCGATCGACGACGTTCAGTTCGCGGACGACTCGAGCTTCCAGTTCCTCCGGGAGTTCGTCCGGGCTCTGGCCGACCGTCGCATCCTCGTGCTGGCGACGACGATGCCCGAGAGCGAGGCCCCGACTCGAACGGCCGCCTTCCTGAGCGCCCTGTCGGAGACGCCGGGCGTGGCTCGGATCTCCGTGCGACCTCTCGCGGAGAACGAGCTACCGGACTACGTTCGATGGCTCATGGGAGGCCACGAGGCCAGCCGAGAGGCCATCGTTCGCTGGTTCACTCAGACCGAGGGAAATCCCCTCTTCGTCGAGCAACTCGTGCGCGGGTCGATGGGGATCGGCCCGGCGCCGCCGGTGCCGCGACCCGAGGCCGGCATCCGCGACCTGGAGGATGTTCTCCGCGACCGCGTCCGGTCGTTGAGCGAGGCGGACCGACGCGTGCTGGTCTACGGAGCCGTTCTCGGGAAGGAGTTCGACTTCCCGACGCTGCTCGCCGCCGCCGGCGTGGACGAGGAACAGCTCGCCGAGGCCCTCGACCGACTGGTCCGGGGAGGACTGCTCCGCGAGATCGGGGGCGAGGTCTACGAGTTCGTTCGCGAGGCCGTTCGTGCGGAGGCGTACGCCGGCCTCACCGAGACCCGCCGACGCATCCTGCATCGAAAGGCCGCCCTTGCGATCGAGCAGGGCGCCCGGGCGCCGGGAGGCGCCGTCTTCGAGTTGGCCCGACAGTTCTACCTGGCCCATGACGAGACGAAGGCGCTCGATTACAACCGCCGAGCGGCGCAGCTCGCGACCGCCGCCTACGCCTACGATGCCGCGATCGTCCATCTGCAGCGGGCGCTCGAATGCGCCCGTCGTCTGCCGCACCGGGACCCGGCGACCGAGCTTCGGCTCATGATCGAGCTCGGCCGGATCCTCGACGAGTTCGGCGACCTCCATCGGTCCGAAGAGGTGCTGCGGGACGCCGTGGCTCGGGCCCGGACGGACCCGTCCCGGGAGCCGGACCTCGGCCTGGCGCTGCTCTGGCTCGCCCGGGACCTCCAGAACAAGGGGCTCAACGCGGAGGCGCGCGGGCTCGCTCAGGAGGCTTTCGGGATCTTCCAGCGACGCGGGAACCAGCGGGGCATCCTCGTGTCCCACCGCGTGCTCGGAGCCGCGAGCATGCGTCTCGGAGACTTTGACGACGCGGAGCGGCACAACCGCGAGGAGGTCCAGCTGGCCGAGAAGGAGGGGGACGCGTCGGAACGCGGGCACTCGCTCATCGACCTCGCGAACACGCTGGTCCGGATGGGACCCGGTCGTACCGAGGAGGCGCTGCACCTGTACGACGAGGCCGGGTCGGTCTTCGCCCAGTCGAAGGACTACGCCGCCCTCGCCCGGGTCTACATGAATCGGTCCCTGGTGTTCGAGAGCGTTCAGCGCATGGAGGAGGCGATCCGCGACATCTCGCTCGCCGGGGAAGCGGCCGAACGGTCCGGCTCGCGGGTCTGGATGGGATACTGCGCGCTCAACGAGGCCCAGCTCCGGGCCGAGGTCGGCCAAGTCGACCGGGGACGGGCCGCCATCGCGCGAGCGCGTCACCTGTTGGAGCCGCTCGGCGACCAGCTCGCGGACGAGCAGATCACGATGATCGAAGGGATCCTCGCCCAGACCGGCCGTCGCTTCGACGAGGCCCGGGAGCGGTACGAAGCCGCGCTCCAGAAGGCGGAGGAGCTCAAGCTCAAGCCCGACGCCGTGGAGATGAAGCTCCGGCTCGCTTCCCTCGCGGTGGAACGCGGAGAACTGGAGGAGGCCCGGGGACACCTCCAATCCGCGATGAACGACGGTCTCGTGACCCTCCGGTCGGACCTGACACCCCTGCGGGAACAGGTCGAGCGGGCGCTGGCGAGTTAAGCCCGTCCCGACTGGCCCGCGCGTGCCGAGTGCCGGGAACACGCCGGCAGATGCCCCGTCGGCGGAGCGACACGCGGCCGACGGCTCGCCCTACCCGGACCGCACGTCGGCGACCTTCGAACGCGACGTGCAGGCGATGTTCACCCACATCGTCCGGCGCTACGACTGGTTCGACCACGCGGCCTCCCTCGGGAACGATTACCTGTGGCGACCCCGCGCGCTCTGGGACCTCTCGCGATTCCGTCGGGAGGACCCGCCGGTGGCCCGCGTCCTGGACGTGGGCTGCGGCACCGGCGACCTCACGCGGCTCTCCGCGCGGTACTTCCCCCGTGCCACCGTCCTCGGCGCGGACTTCACGGAGGCCATGCTCCGGATCGCCGACCATCGAACCCGTCCGGAGACTGCGGCGCCCCGAGTAGGGTACCTTCGGGCGAACGCGCGACGATTGCCGCTCGCCTCCGCCTCGGTCGACGTGATCCTGTCCGCCTTCGTCGCGAGAAATCTGGTAGATCTTCCCGGGGTCTTTCGGGAGTTCCATCGCGTGCTCCGCCCCCGCGGGAGCGTGCTGACGTTGGAGATCACCGAACCGAGCTCGCCGCTCGTCGGCCGCCTGTTCCACTCGTACTTCGACCACGTAGTGCCCTGGCTCGGGGCCGCGGTGCACAGTGCCGGTCCGTACCGCTACCTGCCGAACTCGCTCCGCTCGCTCCCCTCCCGGGCCGAGATGCTCGACCTCCTGCGCTCCGCCGGCTTCGCCCGGGTCGAGGCCCGGCCCCAGTCGATGGGCATCGTCACGAGCTACCTCGCCGGCGCCGGCTGACCCGAGGGCCCGCAGGGATTATGGCGGCCGGAGCATCGGGAGCCCGGCGCCAGTATGACCGAGGTTCCGTTCGACGCCTTCCGCTACGCCCACGAGCGTCGGACCCAGGTCGCCTGGCTGAGCCAGAACACCAACCACCTCGTGCCGCCCGAGGTGGTTCAGCCGGCCCTGCTCGCGGCGATCCGGGATCGCCTCTACGAAGGATACCCGTATGCCCCGGGCCAGATCGGACTGAAGGAGACCGTCCTCGGCGACCTGGGTCTGCCGGCAACGACCCCGACGATCATCTCCGCCGGGGCTACCGAGGCGCTCTACATGGCGCTGCGAGCGCTCATCCGGCCTGGCGACGTGGTCCTGGCCTCGGACCCGAGCTACCTCATCATTCACAAGTTCATCCAGCTCGCCGGCGGGTCGGTCCGGGAGCTCGACATCTACGCTCCCCCGTACAAGCTGACGGCCGAGCGTCTCAACGAGGTCGTCACGCCCCAGACCCGGATGATCCTGCTCATCGACCCCCTCAATCCGCTCGGGTCGGGCTACGCTCCCGACGAGGTCCGTGCCATCGCGGAGGTCGCGAAGGACCGCCGGCTGATCCTGCTCCACGACGTCACCTATCGTGACTTCGCCGACCGCCACACGCTCGCCTGCGGCTTCTATCCCGAGCGCACCCTCACGGCCTGGTCCGTTTCGAAGAACTGCGGCCTCGCCGGGCTCCGCCTGGGCGGGATGGTCGGCCCCGAGGACCTCATCCAGCAGGCGCTCAAGTACAACACCAACGACCTCGGCGTCAACGTGCTGGCCCAGGTCGCGGCCGCGGCCGGGCTCGCGACCAAGTCGCAGTGGTTCCCCGCCGTCCGAGCCCAGACCCGGGCCAATCAGGATCGGATCCGGGCCGTCGTCGAAGCGATCCCGGACCTCCACCTGCCGGTCTTTCCCTCCCAGGCCAACATGTTCGTGATCGACATCTCGGCCACCGGAGTATCGCCACCGGACCTTCAGAAGGAGCTGCTGCTGACTCACGGCGTCTTCGTTCGCGCCGGCAACTATCTGTCGCCCAAGTACGGGGGCCGGTTCGTACGCGTCTCCTTCTCGAACCCGCCCGCCGACATCGAACGGTTCGCGCAGGCGTTCCCCGCCGCCCTGGCCAAGCTGCAGAAGACCGCGGTCACCGTGGCGGCGGCCGGGCCGGGCGCAACGGCCTAGTCCCGACGACCGGTCCCCGGCCGAGCGAGAACGTCGACCACGACATGGTCCCGGCCGGGGCCGTAGGACTTCACCGTCCGGCCCGTCGCACGAACGACCGTGGCCCCAGCGCGCTCGACCGCATCCCGAACCGTCCCTTCGGCGTCTGCCGCCCCCTCTCGATGCCCGACCACGAGGTGCACGTGCAAGGCGCCGCCCGAGGGCCGCAGCAGGGACGCGGCACGGCCGACCCAGGGCACCGAGCTCGGGAGATACCCGAGCACCACGCGGTCACAGGCCCCGGTCGGCAGCTCGGCCTCGCGATTGTCCCCGCGGAGGCAGCGGACGCGGTCTTCGACCCCGTTTCGCCGAACGTTCTCCTCGAGGTAGCGGAACGACTCCGGGTTCTTCTCGACGGCCCACACCCGGTCGGCCCGTCCGGTGACGGCGGCTGGCAGGGCAAAGTAACCGATCCCGGCGAACAGGTCCGCCACCGTCTCTCCAGGCCGGACGGCGGCCCCGATCCGGTGACGCTCGGTCTTGTTCCCGCGGGCGAACAGGACCCGCGCCGCATCGAACCGGTACCGGATGCCGTGCTCGACGACCTCGGTCCGCGCGTCGTCGCCCGCGATGAGCTCGAGCTCCGGAATCCGTAGCTCGCCCCTCGCCGATCCGGCCCGGCGCAGCACCGCGGCGACGCCGAGTTCGGCGCACCACGCGGCGCCGATGGCGGCAAACGCCGGCCGCAGCTCCTCGGGCAAACGCAGGATCAGCACGCGGCCGAGCCGCTGGTACCGGTCCGGGAGCTTCGCCACGTCGGAGGGGTCGAGGACGGACCTAAGCCGGTCCCGGACCCGCTCCGCAGGCGGGACGTGTGCGGCCCGCACCGAGACGCCCTCCGGCGGCCCTACGGCTTGTTCTCGGGACCCCGGTCGAGGATGATCTCGAGGAATTGCTGCAGATGGGCCGTCAGGATCGGGTTGTCGGTGAAGCCGGCGGCCTCCAGACTCGGACCCGCGAGCAGCGCATGCTGGTTGTCGGCCAGGACCTCCGTTGCCAGGAGGTTGTTCCGGGGGATGACCCGGACGCCTTCGGGGATCTTCTGCAGGGGAGCCGTCACGAAGGTGACCTCCACCCCACGCTTCACGGCGTGGGCGAACTTCTTGCCGAGCTCGTCCCGGAGGTCCGCGACCTGGGGCGTCGTCAGGATGAAGGAGGTCGTCGACTGGTCGAGCAGCTCGGCGATCTTCCCGATGACCTTCTCGCGGCCGTTCAGAAGATAGACGAGCTGGGGCTCGCCGTGCTCGGCCGCGATGTCGTGGAGGGCCTCCAGCTTCTCGAAGACCTCCTGGATCGACCCTTTGAGCGACTCCGCGACCTCGATCGGCCGGCGCGGCTTGAACAGCAGCGGCTTCCCGCCGGCAGGCTGCGCGTAGTTCTTCTGTGCCAACGACTCGAGCACCTTGTAGGCCGACGTTCTCGGAATTCCGGCGGCCTGCGCGATCGCCGCCGCGTCTCCGATCCCCCGGGCGACCAGCGCGATGTAGGCCCGCGCCTCGTAGTCGGTGAGCCCGACCTGGCCCAGGACCGCTACCGCTCGGCGGTACTCTTGGCTGAACTCTGCGCCGAGCGAGACCGCCATCTCCTCGACCGTGGCCATGAGGGGCGGAGCACGGAAACGGGGGCTCATTAACCTTCGCGGCCGCGGAGCCTATTCCACGGGCTGGGCGAGCTTCGCCAATGCCACCGGGCTCAGCAGGGCCTCCGCTTCCGCCGGCGTCGCGAGCTGGTGAGCGACCAGGAGCTCCCGTACCGGCCGGCCGGTGCGCGCCGACTCGTGCACGAGTTCCGCGACCTTGAGGTAGCCGAATCGGGGCGTCAGTACGGTCAGCAGCGCCGACGAGGAGACCAGGTAGCGCTCCAAGTTCTCCCGATTCGCCGTGATCCCCTCGACGCAGGTTCGACTGAACACCGGAAGGTACTGGGCCAGGATGTGCGACGAGAAGAGGACCTCGTAGGCCGCGAGCGGCATCATCACATTGATCTCGAGCTGGCCGGCCTGAACCGAGAGGGCGGTGGCGAGCTCCGAGGCCACCACGCGGAACGCGATCTGGTCCAGACACTCGGCGGCGGAGGGGTTGACCTTCCCGGGCATGATCGAGGAACCGGGTTGGATCTCGGGCAGGCGGATCTCGTCCAGGCCGGTCGCCGGACCACTCGAGAGAAGGCGGAGGTCGTTGGCGATCCGGATGAGCTCGAGGGCGAGGGTCTTGAGCCAGCCGGCGGCGGCTCCGAGGGGCCAACGGCTCTGCATGGTCTCGAACGGGTCGCGTGCCACCCGGAGCCCCAGGTGGGTGTGCTCGGCATAGCGACGCACCGCCTCGGCCCGGAACCCGGGTTTGGTGTTCACCCCGGTGCCGACCGCATTCCCGCCCAACGGAATCTCGGCGAGGGCGGACTCCACGCCGGGCAGCGTCTCGAGGATCCGGTCGAGCACGGTGGCGTAGGCCCGGAACTCGGCGCCCAGAGTCACCGGCATCGCATCCTTGAGATGGGTTCGGCCGGACTTGGCGCTGGTCCGGAACTCCTCCGATTTCTGACGGAACGCGGCGCTCAGTACCTGGACCCCGGCGCGGACCTCGGCGAGCGCGAAGAGGGTCGCGACCTGGGCGGCCGAGGGAAATGTGTCGTTGGTCGACTGACCGAAGTTCACGTGGTCGTTCGGATTCATCGAGGCGTAGTCGCCACGGGGCTTGCCGAGCAGCTCGAGCGCCCGGTTCGCCAAGACCTCGTTCACGTTCATGTGGAACGAGGTGCCGGCCCCCGCCTGGAAGACGTCGACCACGAATTGGTCCTGGAACCTTCCCTCGGCCACCTCCCGGGCGGCCTGCTCGAGGGCCCGGCCGCGGTCCGCGTCTAGGGCGCCCAGGCTGACGTTGGTCTCGGCACAGGCCAGCTTGAGAAGTGCGTAGGACCGGATGAGGTGCGGTGAGGCCCGCAGACCGCTCACCGGGAAGTTCTCGACAGCGCGGAGCGTCTGGATGCCGTAATAGGCCTCGGCGGGCACCTCTCGCTTCCCGAGCGAGTCCTGCTCCGTCCGCGTCGGACTCATCGCCGCTGCGACGGGGAACGCGGCAAAAACGTTTGGGCGGGGCCCGGTATGGGGTACGTCGCCGGCGCGGGGTACCAAAAGCGTTTAGCCCGGTGAGGAGGTGATATCTCACCACCCGACGGGTCGTCCCGTCGGCGACTCCCGGAACAGGTCAGATGGTCGACCCCTGGGTGCTGACCAATGATGTGATCGGGGGCATCGGCAGCCTCGTACTCACCCCGCTGCTCTGGGTCGCTCTGTTCCTCTGGGCCTGGCTGCGCCCGGCGGAAGCTCGGGCCAGTGGATTTGGCCGGATGACGTTCTGGCTACTTCTCCCGGGGGCCTTCCTGAGCTCGGTCGCCGACGCTCCGTTCCTGGGCTGGGCCGGCGACGTGCTGGCCATCAACGTCGGCGGCGCGCTCATTCCGATCGTGCTGTCGATCGTGCTCCTGCATCGCGAACTCGGCGGAACCAGGTGGGGCCTCACCGCGTTCGTGTTCCTCGTACTCGCCATCGAGTGCAGCGCCCAGTTCGCGGCGGTCGTCCTGACGTCCGGATTTTGGAGTCTCATCCTGGTGCCGGCGATCGCCGGGGCGGTCGTCCTCGGCGCGGTCCTCTTCTGGCCGAAGGCGATTCCGGCCGCGAGCTCCGCCCGAGCCCAAGCGTTCCTCGCGCTCGTGTCCGTCGCGCTCATCATCACCTACTTCACGTCGGCGAGCGTACCGGGGGAGGGCATCCTCTCCTCCTTCCCGTACTACCTCCTCGGACCGTGGGTCGTCGGTCTGGTCGCGACCTGGATGGCGGCGACGGTGTGGCGGGTCCCGGCGTACCGGGGACTCGGAATCGGCTACGGGACCGCGACCCTGGGCACGCTACTTGGGGCCGACCTGCTCCGCGAACCCCCGCTCTATGTCGGGAGTGGAGGAGAGCTCCTCGCGATCGGCGGCGCGGGGATCCTGGACCTGGTCTACTTCTCCGGCCTCATGGCCCTCGGCGCCGGACTGCTCCTGATCGCCGTTCGGTACCGTGGGACGGCGGTGGCGGGGGCCGGGACGGTACCAACCTCCGCCGAGGACCGGCTCCGCGCGGCGGTCACGAGCCTGGATCAGGGGGACTTTGCCGGGTCGGTCCGCGAATCCGTGGCCGCGAGCCAGTCGGCGGCGACCCGCGTGCGTTCGATCTTCCAGATCCCGCCGCCCGCCCAGCCATCGGAAGCCTGGGACGGCCTGCCGGTCGCTCCTTACGTGGTCCACGATTATCAGAACCTGGTCTCCTCCGAATCGCACCCGTCGCCGAGCCGGGCGGAGGCGCGTCGGAGCCTCGCGATGGCCAGCCAGTTCGTTCGACTGGGCCGGGACCTGAGCCGGCTCCGTTTCGCCGCCCCCGGCCGCCGCGCATGGGCGGTGGCGGTCGACCTCTCGCTCGTGACGCTGCCGGCGGTCGTGCTCTGGGTGGCGCTCGCGGTCCGGCTCCCGGGCTCGGCGGATGTCGTGCTGAGCGGACTCCCCTTCAACCTCGCCGTCTTTGCGTACGTCGGCTATGCGGCACTGTACTTCGTCGTCTGCGACACCCTCTTCGGCGCCACCGCCGGAAAGGCGCTCTTCCACCTCGGAGTCACCGACCGAAACCTGGCGCGGCCCGGCTGGCTCCAGTCCTTCCTCCGGGAAGCCCCGAAGGCGCTCGTCATCTACGTGATCGGAGACTTCGGAGGCCCGGCTGTCCTGTTCCTCGTACGCTCCTCCAGTGCCCCGTTGTCGACCCTCGGCATCGACCTCGCCGTCACCTCGGCCGTGCTGCTCGGGATCGTGATCATCTTCCTCGTCGGGGCCCTGGCGGTCGGGGGTGCGCAGCTCCTGCGAGACTCGGAGCGGCAGCGCTTGGGCGACCGATGGGCCTCGACCTGGGTGCTCGACCGGCGGCAGATCACTCCGGCGTGGGGAGCGATGCAGCCACCGACGCCCGTCCCGTCGGGGCCGGCGCCACCAGGCTGAGCGGAATCGAGATCGCCGAGACGTTGGCCTCACGGCCCTCCCGGTTCGTCAGGCGCTCCGTGTCGGTCGAAATCCGGCCGATCTCCACCTGGCCTTCCAGGAACCGGTGCCGAACGACCTCCACAACGTCCACGGCCTTGGCGATGGCGTTCCCGCGGGCCCGAACGACCACCGGCGTCGCCCCCGAGTTGAGCTGGGCCACGACCTGGAAGACGTAGGTCATGGTGGGCTTGAGACCGATATACACCATGGCGGGCCCGGCGGGGCCGGGAGGCCCCGGCGACGGGCGGTCGGGCATCGGACCGCGGAGCCGGGCTCAGTACAAGTGTTTTCCGTGGGAGAATCTCTCTATACAGAGGGGGGAACGAGACCCGCCCTGTTTCCGGGCACAAAGGCTATGGCACGAGAGCCGTACGCGCCGAGGGGCCCGCAGGGGTGGCCCAGCTTGGTCAAAGGCGCCAGGTTGAGGTCCTGGTCTCGTAGGAGTTCGTGAGTTCAAATCTCACCCCCTGCATGCCCTTCCGGTGGTGGGTCCTTGGCTGAGGAGGAGCTCCGCTGTCCGACGTGCCACGAGCACGTCTCCGACGCCGACGCCCGGTGCCCTCACTGCGGCGCCCCGCTCGATGCACTGCCCGAGCGACCGCCGTCGGCCGCGATCCATGTCGGATCGGCGGCGCCGAGCCGACCCAGCCCGGCGGTCCGCGAGTCCGCGGTGTCCCCGGACCTGGCCCGTCGATTCTCGAAGCTCCAGCAATGGGCCGAGCTGGTCGAGCCCCTGGGACTCACGCTGCCGGTGCTCCCCCGCTGGGCCGAGGAGGCCGCGCGTCGGGCCTCCGACCATGACCGGTGGGCAGACGTCCTCAAGGGCGTGGAACGTCTCGCGCAGAACCAGATCCTGGCGGCGCTCGAAGAGTGGCAGCGGGATGTCAAGACCCGGCTGACCCGCCTCGAAGCCTATGCCGTCGACAGCCGGCTCGAACGCGACCAGATGGAGGACGCGGTCCACTTCGCGAAGTCCGGGGACATCAGCCGGGCCCTCACGGCCTACCAGCAGGTCGACCGCGTGATCTCGCTCAAGGAGCGTCACCTGGACACCGCCCGGGAGGAGCTCGAGTCCGTGATCTCTCTCCTCCGGGACCTGGCCGCCCTCGGCCTCGCGGTCCCGAGCGACCCGGACGAGTTGAGCCAGGAGCTCGAACGGGAGCTCCGCAGCGGCCGGCTGGCCTCGTTGAAACAACAGCTCCGGGTGCTCCGTACCAACGCCCTCGAAGAGGTCCAGCGGGAGCTGCCGGGCTTCGTGTCCCGGTACGGGGACTTCCTGCAGGACGAACGGCTCCACGGCACGCCGGTCGAAACGGAGATCGCCGAGCTCGGTCGGGGAGCCCGGCTCTTCGCCCAGGGCTCGGGGGAAGAAGCACTCCACCGGCTGCGGCGGCTCGTGCAGCTGCACGGCTCGTCGACGTTCCGGCCCCCGCGAACGCCGGCGGCCCGCGGGGCCGCCTCCGGCAGCTACGGGAACGTCTCGTAGAAGTGGACGTCCTCGTTCCACCGGTGACGGTGGAGGACCCCGGCCGACGCGAAGCCGAGGTGATGGAACAGCGCCTTCGCCTCCGGGAACCGGCCGAGCGCATCGGCCCAGACCGCATTGGCTCGATTCTTGCGGGCCCAGTCCACGGCGGTCAGCACCAGGGCCGTGGCCAGCCCCTTGCGCCGGGCCTCGACGTCGACGGCGAGGTCGACCAGGTGGCAGTTCCCCTCCGAGAACGAGCAGCCGACGATCCCCAGGAGGCGCTTTCCCTCCCGGGCCACGAAGTAGGTCACGCCCTCCATCCGGCTCGTGAACTCGAGCGCGCCCGGGGCGGCCGCTTTGAGAAACTCCGCGGGAACGCCCGGATGCGGCGCGTCCCAGACCCGCTTGTAGAGGGCGCAGATCTCGGGAATGTCCTCGTGCGATACCCGGTCGATCACGACACCGGCGGGCGTGGGAATGGCCGGAGCCCCGGCGGCCGGATCCGCAGAACTTGGGGGAGTCACTACCGGAGCCTCAGAGCGTACCCGACGACCGGCGCATGGGGACCGCGCTCTTAGGATTTCTCCTACGTCGGTGCGGTCAGGGCGTGTGCCGGGCCGGGGTCCGGGGAAAGGGCGTCGTGTCCCGGATGTGCTCGCGTCGCACGACCCATCGCATGATCCGCTCGATGCCGGTGCCGAAGCCGGCGTGCGGCACGCTGCCGTGCCGACGGAGGTCGAGGTACCACTCGTAGTCCTCGGAACGGGCGCCGGTCGCCCGGATCCGGTCGACGAGCCGGTCGATGTCCGTCTCGCGGCAGCTCGAGCCGACGAGCTCTCCGTAGCCCTCCGGCCCCAGCAGGTCCGCGGCCTCCACCGTGGTCGGGTCGCCCGGGGAGCGGAGCATGTAGAATGCCTTCATCCCGGCCGGGAAGTGCGTGACCCAGAGCGGCGCCGTCCGTTCCAGCGTCAGCGCGCGCTCCTCCCCGGTTCCCAGGTCCGCTCCCGGCTCGAGCGCGAACCCCTGGGCCTTGAGCCGCTCGATCGCCTGGGCGTAGGTGAGGCGGTCGAAGGGCGCCTCGAGCGCCCGCAGCTCCGCCGGGTCGCGGCCGAGGGCCCGGAGGTCGGCGGCGCTTCGCTCGGCCAGCCGGTGCAGGGTCGTGACGAACATCCGTTCCGTGAAGTCGATGAGCCCGTCGAGGTCGGTCCACGCCAGCTCCACCTCGAGATGCGTGTACTCGGTGAGATGCTTCGGCGTCCGTGATTTCTCCGCCCGGAACGAGGGCGTGATCGCGTAGACCCGCTCGTGGGGGAACATGATCGCCTCGAGGTAGAGCTGGGCGGTCTGCGCCAGGTATCCGGGTCGGCCGAAGTAGTCGAACTCGAAGGCCTCGGAGCCTCCCTCGGCGGCGTTGCCGGTGATGATCGGTGGCGTGACCTCGAGGACGTCCTCCTCGGCCAGGAACCGTCGCAGCTCCGCCAGGAGCGCCGCTTTGACGCGGAACGTGTGGACGAACTCCTCGCTGCGAATCGTGAGGTGCCGCTTGTCGAGCAGGAACTCCTCCGTCTGGTCCTTGAAGATCGGGAACGGTTCGCCGGCGTGGATGACCTCGACCGAGTCGGCGCGCACCTCGCGGCCGCCCGGGGCCCGGGGGTCCTCCGCGACGACGCCGCTCACCAGGATCGCCCCTTCCAACTGGACGTGCTCGGCCGCCGCGAACAGCTCCGGCCCTACGGCATCCTTGCGGAGGGTCACCGGCACCATGCCCGTGCGGTCCCGCAGCGTGAGGAAGAGCAGACCGCCGGAGGAACGGGAGCGGTGGACCCAGCCCCGCAGCCGGACCCGTTTCCCCACCGCGTCGGGCGCCCGGACCCGTTCGACCGGATCGACCGCTACTGGTACTCCCGCCATTTGTGTCCGCACTTCGTGCACTCGAAGATACGCGTCTCGGGTTCGTCGGCGCCCCGGGTCTGGCGGAGTACCCAGTAGGCCTTCGTGTTGCCGCACTTCGGGCACAGCTCGTCCGCGGTCGGAAGCGCCGCCGAGAGCTTCTCCTCCACGACGGCCACCGTCCGGGCCTGAGGCGCCGAGCGGCCGACCTCGGCGCCCTTCCCCAGCGGGACTTTCGTCCCGCAGGCGGCGCAGACCCAGACCCCTGCGGCCTTATCGGGCCGCATCAGGCGCTTACACTTCGGGCAGAACACGGGAGCTTCGCGAGGGCGGGGCGCTTTATGACACTTTACGGGCGCCGGGAACAGCGGCGGCGGGTCGGGCGCCCGGCGGCCCGGCTAGTCGGTGAGGACCTGGGCTGACGTACCGTGGCTGGCCGGCGACGCGTCCGGGGGGGAGACCGACAACGGAAGAGGAGAGGCCTTGGCACCGGGCGCGAGCAGGCTCCGCATGTGCTCGACACGCGCCGCGATATCGTCGCGGCTCCCGATATCGTGTCGCACGTAGAAGTCCCCCTGGACGAAGGCGAGCGCGGACTCCACCCGGCGGTGCGCCTCGTGGATCGCACTCGCCTCTCCCACGAGGCCCAGCGACCGAGAGGTGGTCAGCCGGACGCGACCGGCCCCGGCAAGGTCGACGGACCCGAAGTACAAGCGGACGCCCTGGTCCGCGATCGCCGCCTCATCGACCTCCAGGATGGCGCCGCCGGCGGGCTGCCCCCCGTAGCCGACCGGGACAATGTACTTCGTGACGGTGGCTCGCAGGCGGAACCGAACGTTCACGGGATCGACCCGGCCGGTCGCCACGCCCATCAGCAGCTCTCCGAAATCCCCGGGCTCGTAGAGCGACAGCACGTTGAGCGACTCCGGGTCACCGAACCGGGCGTTGAACTCCAGGAGCTTGGGGCCGTCTCGGGTGAGCATGAATCCGCCGTACAGGATCCCGCGGTACGGGAGCCCCTCGGCCCGCATCGCCGCCACGGTCTGCTGCAGGATGTCCATGGCGACCTCCCGCTGGGCCGACGAAAGGAACGGCAGCAGGTGGTCCCGTTGAGAATAGGAGCCCATGCCGCCGGTGTTTCCACCCTGGTTGCCCTCGAGAGCGCGCTTGTAGTCCTGCACCGCCGGCATCGGGTAGACGCCGGAGTCGGTGACGAAGGCCATCTGGCTGAACTCCTCGCCGTCCAGACGCTCCTCCAGCACGAGGCCGTCGCGGCCCGCCGGTGAGGCTAGGAGAGCCCGTGCATGGGCGGCCCCCTCGTCCGCCGTCTGGAAGTCCTTGCCCTGGACCCAGACGCCCTTGCCCGAGGAGAGGCCGGACGGCTTCACCACGAACGGCCCGGGGAACTCCCGGGTCGCCGCCTCCAGGTCCGAGAGGTCCGTGACGGACCGGAAGCGAGGGTTTCCGGGCACGCCATGCTTCTGGAGCAATTCCCGGCAGAATCTCTTCGACCACTCGATGCGCGCGGCGGCCCGGTCAGGCCCGACGACAGGAATCTCGGCCGCCCGGAGGGCATCGGCCACACCCGCCGCCAAGGCTGCCTCGGGCCCGAGGATGGCAAGGTCCACCTCCTGCTCCCGGGCAAACTCGACGATGCCGCTCGCCTCCGTCACGTCGGTCCTCAGGGTCGCCGCCGCGAGGCGGTCGATCCCCGGATTCGCATTCGGGGACGCGACGACGAGTGCGGCCTCCGCCCGGTGGATCTCGGAGGCGATGGCGTGCTCGCGGCCTCCTCCACCGACGACCAATGCGCGCATGGCCCCGTCTCGACGTGTTGGGACCGAATCGGAGATATACGGTTGGCCCCCGGGGCCAGCGCCGCAGGTCCTGGTTCCCTCCGGCGCGATGCGAATCGGCGCCACGCTTATGAACGGGACCTCTGTGGCCGCGTCCGGTTTCGCCGATGGAGATCAAGGTCGTCGAGAAGGAGCACGACGCCCTCCGGATCGAGCTTCCGAAGGGCGAGGAATCGCTCCTGATCCCGCTCGTGGAGGCCCTCCAGGCCGAGGACAAGGTCGTGGAGGCCCGCTACTTCCTGGGTCACCCGATCCTCGACCGGCCGACGTTGTATCTCAAGACCAAGGGCGAGAAGCCGCAGCAGGTGCTGAAGCGCGTGCTCAAGGACCTCGCCGACGGGTACGGCGATACCCTGGCTGCCTTCGAGAAGAAGGCGGACAAAATCAAGGCCTGAATCCCTCCCGGTCACCCATGCTCAAAGAGTGCGAGCAGCACGGCTACTTCCGCGGCGACACGTGCCCGGTCTGCGGCCAGACCGCGCGCTTCCTGATGGATGACCGAGAGCTCGACCATCTCGGACGGATCGTCACGGGCATCCTCCGACACTTCCCGGAGAAGTACGGGCTCACGATGGAGGCGCACGGCTGGGTCTCGCTTCCCCAGATGGTCCGAAACATTTCGAACCAGCACCGCGCCTATCGGTGGCTTCGCGTCCATCACATCGTAGCGATCGCGGAGACGGACGCCAAGGGGCGCTACGAGGTCAAGGACGACCGGATCCGGGCGACCTACGGCCACACGCTGGACGTCGACCTCGACCTGCCCACGGACCACATCCCGGAGCAGCTCTTCTTCCCCGTGACCGAGGAGGAGGCGGCCATCGTGCTCGAGGTCGGTCTCAAGCCGTCGGACCGGAAGAAGGTCCACCTCTCGAAGACGGCCGCCGATGCCCGGTCCGCCGGGGCCGTCCGCACACCGAACCCGGTGCTGCTGGCCGTCGACACCCGGAAAGCGCAGGACGGCGGCGTCGTCATCATGCGAGCCGGGAAGACGGTCTTCCTGGTCGATGCGGTGCCGGCGGAATTCCTGTCCCGAGCCCCGGAGACCCCCGCCTCCGAGTGAACGCCGACTCGGTCAGCCCAGCACCACGTTCGTCTCGTACGTCGTGGTGACGTAGAGCCGCTCGGTGATGTTCGCGGCGGTCGGGTACGGGTTCTCGAAGACGAAGAAGAACTCGTCCGTGTAGGGCGCCGCGAAGACCAGCCGGGAGGACGTGACGTTCGTGTACGCCGGCACGACCGTCTGCGCCGCCTCGTGCTGGAAGAAGACGCCGAACTCGGTCGAGTTAAAGATCAGGACGATCACGTCGGCGGCCACCGGGGCTTCGACGGAAAAGTTACCGACGATGTAGTCCTCTCCCGTGATGTTCCCGGCGATCAGCCCCCAGCCGCCCGGGTGGACGCTCAGGGTCCAGCTTCCGGTGAGCGCGTCCGGATACGTCGTCGGGCCGGCGATCTCCGCTGCGATGATGGCATAGCCGATGCCACCGGCGATCCCGACAACGACCAGGATGCGGAGCCACCGGAGCAGGGTGGCCCGCCGACGGCCCGGCCGAGACTTTGCGAGGGCCGCGCGCTCCGCCGGAGTCCCCTGCGGCTGCCCGCAGGTCGGGCAAATCTTGGCCGTCGGCGGTGCCGCGTCGCCACAGAAGGCGCAACTGGTCCACCGGAGTTCGGTCGGCGGGGACGCCATCGGCTCGGAAGAGCCGGACCACCCCCCTTTTTCCACACTTCGTACGGCCTTCGGGCCGCCCCGGGGGCGGCCCCAGGTCTCCGCCGGCGACCTACTTCTTCGCCTTCGCGGCGCCGAGGCTCACGATGACGTTCTTCCGACGCGTATAGACGAGCGGGGCGTCCCGGCCCTGCTCGAATCCGAGCCCGCTCTGCTTGTACCCCCCGAACGGCGTCTGGGGGAAGGTCATCGGCGGTTCGTTGACGGTCACGATGCCCGCCTCCAGCTGCCGGGCCACGGAATGCCCGGTGGAAATGTCCCGGGTCCAGACCGACGCGAACAGACCGTAGGTCGTGCGGTTCGCGACCTGAACCGCCTGGTCCACGCCCTCGAAACGGTGGACCGCGAGGACGGGGCCAAAGACCTCCTCGCGGACGATCCGCGCGTCGGCGTCCACATCCGCCACGACCGTGGGCTCGACGAAGTTCCCTTCCTGCAGCCCGGGTCCCGCCGGCCGGCCGCCCCCGACCACGATACGAGCACCACCGTCGCGTGCCTCCGCGACAAACCCCAGCACCCGGTCCATCTGCTCGCGGGACACCAGGGGCCCCATCGTGACGCCGGCCTCCGTGCCCGGACCGAGCTTGAGTCCCTGGGCCGCCGCCTTGACCTTCTCCAGAAGCTGCGCCTCGATTCCCGCCTCCACGACCAGGCGCGAGCCGGCCCAGCACATCTGCCCGGAGTTCTGGAAGATTCCGTTCGCCACGGCCCGGGCCGCCCGGTCGAGGTCGGCGTCCGGGAAGACCACGACGGGGCTCTTCCCACCCAGCTCCAGCACCGTCGGAATCATCCGAGGCGCGGCGAGCTCGGCGATCCGTCGCCCGACATCGCTGCTCCCGGTGAAGGAGACGGACGCGCATCGGGCATCGGTCACGAGCGTCTCGCCGACCTCTCGCCCGCTCCCGACGACAACGTTCAGAATTCCGGGCGGAACGCCCGCCTCATGGGCCAGTTTGGCGAAGCGGAGAGCCGTCAGCGGGGTGAGGCTGGCGGGCTTGAGAATCACGGCATTCCCGGCCGCCAGCGCCGGGGCCATTGAACGCACCGCCAGCAGCAGGGGGTAGTTCCAGGGAGCGATGTGGACGGTCACTCCGAGCGGCTCCCGGACCGTGTAGTCGAAGCGCGCTCCCGGCACCGGGATCGTTTCGCCTTCGATCTTGTCGGCGAGCCCGGCCATGTACTCGAGCGTCCGGACGACGAAGTCGATGTCCCCCTTCGACTCGCGGAGCGGTTTGCCCATGTTGAGCGTCTCGAGCTCGGCGAATGTGGCCGCCTGCTCCTCGAGCAGCCGCCCCAGCCGGAAGAGCACCTTCGTGCGTTGCGAGCCGTCGCCGCCGGCCCACGGGGAGTCCCGGAAGGCACGGTCGGCGACCTCGAGCGCGTGCCGGACATCCTCTCGGCCGCCGACCGACGTCACCGCGAGGGGACGGTTCGTCGCGGGATTCAGCAGCGTCGCTTGCTGGCCATCGTGCGCCGCCGTCTCCTGTCCCCCGATGAAGAGGCCGAAGGGCGCTTCGATCGCCGCGGACATCGAGGACGCTCGGAGCGACTCAGAGCGGAAAATGCTTGCCCGTCGGTGGCCGATTCACTCGGTCAGCCGGTAGGACCGACCCTTCCACTGAACCGGTCGGTGTCCAAGCCCCCGTCGAAGGGCGACAAGCACCAGCACCAGGTAGTAGCCGACCGCCACCGGGAAGAGGAGGCCGTAGGCCCCCGACCCGCGCATCGCGTCGGTGAGCGCTACGTGCTTGCCGAACAGCGCGACCCAGAGGACGGCCCCGACCACGGCAACCCCGGCCGAACCGGTCGCGAGCCCGACCGGTAGGAGTGCCAGCGGCAGCCAGTAGAAGACCACCAGCCCGACGGCGAAGCCGAGTTGCCGCGACGCCGAGAAGCGAACTCCGGAGACTGTCTTGAGGAGCCCCTCGTACATTTCCGTAGAGTTCCGGTACATTCGCGTCGTGACGAGCTCGGGTGTCCACCCGACCCGCAGGGTCTTGCCGGCGCTGCGGAACCGCTCGGCCAGCGCCACATCCTCGAGGACGCGGTCGCGGATCGCCTCGTGCCCACCGGCCTGGTCGTACGCTCCCCGGCGAACCAGGAGGAACTGCCCGTTGGCCATCGCGGCCCGGGAGTCCGGGAGATTCACTCTCGGCGTCCGGAAGTACGTCAGCACCATCTGCACGTAGAACGGCATCACGATCTTCTCCCACACGCCGACCATCTCGATCCGGCTGGCGAAGGTGACGAGATCCGCGTGGTCGTTCTGCGCCCAGTCCACGGCCGTTTCGACGGCCTCGGGCGCAGGTCGGGTGTCCGCGTCGAGGAACAGCAAGAATTGCCCTCGAGCCGCGTGGGCACCGGTCCACGAGGCCCAGCTCTTGCCCACCCAACCGTCCGGCAGGGGCGGCTCGTCGATGAGCACGACCCGCGGGGCCCTCGCCTCGACCAGCTCCCGGGTTCCGTCCGTAGAACCGCCGTCCACCACGAGAATCTCGAGGGACGGGTAGGTCTGGGCCGCGAGGCCGTCGAGGCACGTCCCCAGGTCGGGGTACTCGTTGCGCGCGGGAATGATCACGGACACGAGCGGGGAGTCGCCGGTCCGGCTCGGCCGGCCTGGGCCGCGCGGGTGCGGCATCTGGTAGGCCAGGTAGATGGGCACTCCCTGGAAGACGAGGACGACCACGGCGTAGGTCAGGAAGAGCAGCGTCCACGCCAGCGCCAGCATCCCCGCGTCGGAGGCGGCCCCCTAAATAAGCCGAGGCCGGTGGTTGCGCCCCGCTCCCGACGATGGCGACCGTCTCTCATCCCCGCATCCGGCCGGACGTGCTCGAGGACCGGGAGTACCAGTCCACCATCGCCGAAGCGGCGCTTCGAGCCAACACGCTCGTAGTGCTCCCGACCGGGCTCGGAAAGACCGCCATTGCCCTACGGGTAGCCGCGGACTACCTGCTCCGCGAGCCCACACGGTCGGTTCTCCTGATGGCTCCGACTCGCCCGCTGGTGGCCCAGCACGCCCGGAGCGTGGAGACCACGCTGTTCTGCCCGCCTCCCCTCGTGCTCACGGGAGAGATCTCTCCCGAGCGGCGACAGGTACTCCTGTCCCCTCCCCAGGTCGTCGTGGCCACGCCGCAGGTCGTCGCCAACGACCTCGCCCAGGGTACGTTTCCGCTGTCGACGTTCTCCCTAGTGATCTTCGACGAAGCCCACCGGGCCGTGGGCGACTACCCGTACGTGGCCGTCGGCGCTGCGCTCAAGGCCACGAACGCACGGGTCCTCGCGATGACGGCATCCCCCGGCTCGAGGATCGAGCGGATCCAGGCGGTCTGGGCGAACCTCGGCATCGAGCACTTCGAGCTCCGCAGCGCGACGGACCGGGACGTCGTCCCCTACACCCACTCGACCGAGGTGGAGCGCGTCGAGGTCCCCCTGCCCCCCGAGGTGCGGCAGCTGGCCACCTACCTGAGAGCGGTCGTGCAGAAACAGACGGAAACGCTGCATCGGCTCGGTCACTTCCCGCATCAGGACGCGGGACGGCGAGAGCTTCTCGCGGTCGGGTTCACGCTTCGCCGCGAGATCGACCTGGCCCGCCGTCGGGGAGAGGCCGCGGACGGCCGGCTCTGGCAGTCCGTGACGGCGCAGGCCGTGGCGATGAAGGCGCTCCACGGCCTCGAGCTGGCGGAGACGCAGGGCGTCGAGGCGCTCCGAAAGTACCTGAGCGGCCGGACGGCGAAGAACGGCCGACCCCGGCAGTCGGATCGGGCGTTCTTGAACGACCCCGACATCGTCGAGCTGCAGCGCAAGCTCGCGACGCTCGACCTGGAGCATCCGAAGCTGGCGACCGCCGTGCGGATCGTGCGAGAGGAGATCGAGCAGCATCCTTCGGCCCGGGTGATCCTGTTCGCCCACTATCGGCAGACGGCCGATGCACTGGTCTCCGAGTTCGCTAAGGACCCGGAGAGTCGGGTGCGTGCCGCCCGGTTCGTCGGCCAGGCGAGCCACGGCACGGACACGGGACTTTCCCAGAAGGAACAGGTGGAACTCCTCGACCGATTTCGCGACGGCGAGGTGAACTGTCTGGTGGCCACCTCGGTGGGAGAGGAGGGCCTCGACATCCCGTCCACGGACCTCGTCGTGTTCTACGAACCGGTGCCCGACGAGGTGCGTACGATCCAGCGACGCGGACGTACGGGGCGATTCCGAACCGGACGGGTGGTCGTCCTCATCACCGCGGGGACGCGGGACGTGGGGACCTTCCTCGCGGCTCGGCGCAAGGAGCAGCGGATGCACGAAATGCTCGAGAAGGTCGAGGGCCAGGCTCGGAAGGGCCCCATTGCGCCTCCCATGCCGCCGCAGGTGCAGCGGATGCTCGAAGAGTTCTAGCGCCGGGCTGGTCGTCAGCGACCGGTACTGCCGAAGCCGCCGTGGCGGTCGGCCGTCGGCCGGACCTCTCCCGCTTCGAACCGCGTCGGGTATTCCTTGACCACGCGCACCTGTCCGATCCGGTCGCCGACCTGGATCTCGTATTCGCCGGGGAACAGGAACGTCAACGGTACCTTGACCTCGCCCGCATAGTCCCGGTCGATCGTCCCGGGAGCGTTCACCATGAGTACCCCTCGGCTGCTGAGCCCACTGCGGGGCCGGACCTCGAGGAAGGTGCCGGCCGGGGCGCGGAGCCGCAGACCGGTTCGGACGAGGGTCACCTGGCCCGAGCGAAGCGTTGTCGCCTCGGCGGCATGGATGTCGAAACAGGCGGAGCCGGTCGTCGCCTTCCTCGGCAACGGCGGATGGCCGATCCCCGACACCGGTTCTGCGAGAACTGCTCGGACCCGGATCCGGGCGGCCCGCGGACGCCGGTCCGAGCCGGATTTCGTCCGACCTGCGGCTCTCGCCATGGTTCGGGTCCAACAGACGGTCAACTTAACGCCACGGGCGCGGCGAGCGCGGTGGAACCGCTCTCCGCACCAGGGAACGGGCCGTGCGCCCGGTGAACCGAGCCACGGCGGAGGATCGCGGACGCGCTAGCCCCTGGCACTCACGGCGAGTGCCCTAAGTTCTAATATAGGAGTCGAAATTCCGATATCGATAATTCGAGCCATGTGGGGTCGCAAGAAGCGCGGACTTCGGCACTGGGTCATCATCATCCTGCGCCGGCAGCCGCGGAACGGGGCGGAGATCATGGATGACATGGAGGTCATGACGCACGGCTGGTGGCGACCGTCGCCCGGCTCCGTGTATCCGCTGCTGGATGAGATGGTCAAGGACGGCACCCTCCGGAAGAGGGACGACAGCCGATACGAGCTCACGCCATCGGCGACGACCGAGGATCCGTGGAGCCACGGCTGGCGGATGGGTGGGGGACCCCGGACGCCCCAGGAGATCGCCCAGGAACTCTCGGGTCTCACCGCGTATCTGGAGGACCTCCGGCGGAGCCAGCCCCATGCCACGGACCCGGTCCAGCAAGACCTCGACGCCGTGGCCGACCGACTACGAAAGATGAGGAACTGAGGGAAAGCCCATGCAAGAACAAGGAGTCATTCACGCCGAGGGTCTGGTCAAAGTCTACAATGGGAAGGTCAAGGCGGTCGACGGCGTCAGCTTCGATGTACGACCCGGGGAGATCTTCGGATTCCTCGGACCCAACGGAGCCGGCAAGACGACGACAGTCTCCATGCTGTCCGCCAGTCTCGCGCCCACCCAGGGCCGAGCGGTGGTCCAGGGGCTCGATGTCAGTGTCGATCCCGAGGGTGTCAAGCGGCGGATCGGTGTGATCTTCCAGGAATCGACCGCCGACCAGGACCTCACGGGCCGCGAGAATCTCGAGGTCGCCGCCGGGTGCTACAACATCCCCGCGGCCGAGGCCCGCCGACGCTCCGAGAGCCTGATCGACCTCATGCAGCTCCGGGACGCTGCGGACCGGCTCGTCAAGACGTATTCCGGCGGCATGCGCCGACGCCTCGAACTCGCCGTCGGTCTGGTCCACCAGCCGAAGGTCCTCTTCCTGGACGAGCCCACGCTGGGACTGGACCCTCAGGGGCGTGCCGGCTTCTGGTCGTTCATCCAGAAGTTGCGTGCCGAGCAGGGTCTCACCGTGTTCGTCACGACCCACTACCTCGACGAGGCCGACACGATGTGCGACCGGATCGCGATCATCGACCACGGGAACATCGTGGCGACGGGCAGCGCGAACGAGCTCAAGGACCGGCTCGGCGGCGATATCGTCACGCTCAAGACGACGCCGGGCGCAAGCGACCTCACGGCGCTCATCACGGGACTTCCCGGCGTCAACTCCGTCCAGAAACAGGACAGCAGCTACCGGGTCAAGTGCCAGAGCGGTGAGCCGTTCGTGCCCCTCGCCGTCGAGGCCTGCACGCGGGCCGGCGTCGGAGTCACGGGCGTCACCGTGAAGCGGCCCAGCCTGGACGAGGTGTTCCTCGAGTTCACGGGCCGCGAGTACCGGGAGGAGGGCGAGGGTCTCACCGCCACCGACCGAGCGGTCATGCTCCAGCGCGTTCAGGGCCGGCTCGGGGGGCGGCGCTGATGCTGCGCGAGCTCAGCGCCCTCACGCGGCGCGAGTTCCTGAAGATCTCGCGGAACCCGCAGGCGATCTTCACCTCCCTGCTCCTGCCCCTGCTGTACCTGCTGCTCTTCGGACAGGGCTTCAACATCAACCCGGCCGAGTTCCTGCCCGCCGGCACGCCGGAGGCGGTCAAGCTGGCCGTGATCCACGCGTACTTCCGCGGCGCTCCGAGCTACTACTCGTACTTCGCCGCCGGCATGGTCGGCTTCGTCTCCGTGACCGCGACGCTCTTCATCGGCGCGAACGTGATCTTCGACAAGCTGTTCGGGATCTTCAAGCGGACCCGGGGGACGCCCGCGCCATCGGCCGCCGTCTTCGGGTCGCGCCTCATCGCGGGCTCGGCGCAGCCGGTGCTCCTCGCGTTCTTCGTCCTGGGCCTGGCGATCCTGTTCGCCCACGTGCCGGGTCTCACCGGCATGCAGGTCACCGCGTCCGTCGGCGTCGTCGGCGCGCTCGAGATCCTGGTCGCGGTCCTCCTGATCTCCCTCCTCTTCGCGACGATCTTCCTCACCTTCGGGATCCTGTTCGAGCAGCCCCAGACGTACTTCGCCCTGGTGAACGTGGTCAACCTCCCCGTGTTGCTGACCTCGGACGCCCTGTATCCCTGGGGCGCCATGCCGAAGTGGCTCCAGTCGGCCTCGCAGTACAACCCGGTCTCGCTGGCGGTCAACGTCCTTCGGGAGACCCTCTACGGAGCGTCGGCGTATCCGTACCCGCCGGACATCTACCTGCTCGGCCTGTTCGCCTGGTTCGCGGTCCTGGGGACGATCGCCATCCTCCTGGTGCGGCGGGCGCTCCGGCCGCTGGCCTAGCCGTCGGCCCGATCGCCCGAGGAGGCGGGGATCCCCTCTCCGGTCGGCGCCTCGGTCGTCGACAGGAACCGGGCGACCAGACGCCCCTCCGCCCGTCGGAGCATCTTGCTGAGAGCGGGAGGGCTCTGACCGGTGACCTTCGCGAGTCGGGTGAGCGAGGTCCGTCGGGGCACCGAGTAGTAGCCCAGGGCCCAGGCCCGGGACAGGATGCTCCGCTGGCGTTCCGTGAGCTCATCCGAGCCGGTCGGCCCCCAGTAGGGCCGTCCCGACGTGCGGAGCACTTGGAACGGCATCCCGTCCCGACCGAGACGACTGACGACGCGGCGCAGGGCGGTCTCGTCGCCGTAGAAGGTCGCGACCGTGTGCTCGGGATCGGCGCGGAACGGGGCGACCGGCGTGATCTCGCCGCCGGCCACGGTCAACAGTCGAGCGATCTCCGCCGGGTTCCGCTGGCGAACGAGCAGGATGTAGTCCCGGGTCCGGGGACGGCGCTCGACCAGCTCGAGCTCCTCGAGACCGTACATCCGCCGGATGCGCTGGGACTCCCGGGCCAGCTCCACTGCCGTCCGCAGCGGGCCCCGCCGCCGGACCCGGAGCAGCTGGAGGCGCCAGCCGCGCTCGAGCCGCAGGGTCTCGAGGAGCTCCACCTCCTCGTACCGGGAGAAAAACCCGCGGGGGATGAGACCGATCGCCTCCAGGTCCGCGGTACGGAACTCGAACGAGATCGTCTTCATCCGCGATCCGGTAGCCACAGCAACGAGGTTCCCATATGAACCCCGGCTCGGGAGGCTGAGCTCGTCCTCGGTTAAATAACGTCCCGCGCTGGGCGCCCTCCGATGGGCTTCCGATCGCTGGGAGACTTCCTCGCCGCCCTGGAGTCTCAGGGGGACCTGGTCCGGGTCCGCGAGCCGGTGAGCCGGGACCTCGAGATCACCGAGATCACGCAGCGAACGATCCGGAAGGATGGCCCCGCCCTGCTGTTCGAATCCGTCACGGGCAGCTCGATGCCGGTGGCGATGAACGTCCTCGGTTCTCCCCGGCGGATTGCCCGTGCCCTGGGTGCCGAGACGATCGACGGCCCGATGGACCGGATCTCCCGACTGGTCCGGCTCCGCCCGCCGGCGGGAGTGGTCGGCGCGTTGAAGGACCTGGGCGGGACCCTCCAGACGCTGGACACCCTTCGCACGCTCGCCCCGAAACGGGTGTCGAGCGCGCCATGTCAGGAGACGGAGACCTCGCAGGTCAATCTCGATGCGTTCCCGATCCTTCGGTGCTGGCCGGGAGACGGGGGCCGGACCGTCACGTTCCCGATCGTCGTAGCGCAGGACCCGGAGACGGGCGAAAGCCACACCGGGATCTACCGGCTGCAGCAGTACGGGCCCGATACCCTGGGCATGCACTTCCAGGTCCATCGCGTCGGCGCCAACAACTACCGCAAGTGGAGCGCCCGGGGAGAACGCATGCCCGTAGCGGCCGTCGTCGGGGCCGACCCGGCGACCGTGCTGGCCGGCCTAGCGCCCGTCCCCGAAGGACTCTCCAACTTCGTCTTCGCAGGATTCCTCCGGGAGGAACCGCTCGAACTGGTCCGGTGCCGGACGGTCCCGCTGGAGGTGCCCGCGCAGGCGGAGATCGTTCTCGAGGGCTACGTCGATCCCACCGAGCGGCACGTGGAGGGACCCTTCGGGGACCACACGGGATACTACTCGGCCCCGGAACCGTTCCCGGTCTTCCACGTCACGCACGTCACGACACGACGCCAGCCGGTGTATCTCGGGACCGTCACGGGAAAGCCTCCGACCGAGGACTCCGTCCTCGGGAAGGCGGTGGAGCGTCTCTTCCTCCCGGTCGTGCGCCTGGTCCTCCCCGAGATCGTCGACATGGACCTTCCGGCCGAGGGCCTGTTCATCAACGTCGCCGTCGTTTCCATCCGGAAGGCCTACCCGTACCATGCCCGCAAGGTGATGCACGCACTGTGGGGCCTGGGCCAGATGATGTTCACGCGGTACATCATCGTGGTCGACGAGGACGTCAACGTTCACGACCGCTCCGAGGTCCTCTATCGGGTCGGGCTGCAGGCCGACCCGGAGCGGGACCTGGAGCTGGTCCACGGGCCGGTGGACCAGCTGTCGATCTCGAACCCCGTCCCGAACCTGGGAGGGAAGGTCGGCATCGACGCTACGCGGAAGCGCCCGGACGAGAACTTCCCGCGACCCTGGCCGGAGGAGATCCGGATGGATCCGGCGGTGGTCGCCCGGATCGACCAACTCGTGGCCCGGGCTCCGGCCCTGGCGTTCCTCCGGGACGCGCGAGCGTCGTGAACGCACCCGCGGCTCCGCCGACCGGGTGGGCCCAAGAGCTCGGCCGATTCCTCGAGATCCAGAATCTCGGCCTGAACCTCCCGTTCGGCCTCGCCTTCCTGCTCGCGGCGTCGCAGGGCCTCCCCCGGTGGCAGACCCTCGCGCTGGTCGTCATCGCGCTGATCGCCGCCCGGAACGCCGGGCACTCGTTCAACCGGTGGAGCGACCGGTTCCTCGATGCCCGGAACCCGCGGACTCAGCAACGGGCACTCGTCACGGGTCGGATGACACCGGCGATGGCCCTCACACTCACGGTCCTGAGCTCCGCCCTGCTCATCGCCGCCGCGTACTTCCTGAACCCGCTCTCGTTCGAGCTCTCCCCGGTCGCTCTCGCGCTGATCTTCGGGTACAGCTACACGAAGCGTTTCACGTCGTTCACGACGGTGTTCCTCGGGCTCGTCGAGGCGCTGGTTCCCGCCGGGGTCTTCATCGCAGTCACCGGGACGCTGCCGCTCGCCGCCGTGGTGGCGGTCTTCGCCATCCTCGCGTGGGGAACGGCCTTCGAAACGATCCACAGCCTGGGCGACCTGGCGACGGACGAGACCCTCGGTCTGTACTCCTTGCCCCGTCGGCTTGGACGCGAGCGCAGCGTTCTCCTCGTCGCGGGGTGTCACGCCGTCGCTCTCGGCCTGTTCGCACTCTTCGGCCTCCTCGAGCATTTCAACCTGCCCTACTGGATAGCCTGGGGCGCGATGGCAGTCGTCGTGGTCGCGTCCGACCTCTCGCTTCCCCGGGAGCTGGACCACGTTCGGGCGCCATTCCAGCGGCACTTCGTCCTGGCGATGATCTTTCTGGTCGGTGTGGTCGCCGCCCTGGCGCTTCCGGGGCTTCGATTCTAAGATTCCGAGCACCGGATACTTGGTTGCACGCGCGGTGCTCGCAGGTTCGACCGCTCTCCACGCCTGGCGGTGACAACCGCCATAACCCGGCACCGGCTCGTGCCGCGCATGCCTCAGGTGATGATCGGCCTCTCGGCGCGAGACTACAAGACGACGAACGAGGTCTGGCGGCTGGCCAAGCGCCATCTCAACCCGATCGTGCGCCGGCGCATCGGGTGGAGAGGACGCTCGAGCTTCCTCCGCCAGCTCATCCTCTACGGCTTCGAACGGGCGAGCGAAAATCCGGCGGCCTTCCTCCACGAGGTCCGGGAGACCCACGACCCGCTGATCGGCAAGCGCGGCCGCTCGGAGGCCGGGGCCGAGCGACGCGAGGCGCTCATCTCGACCTGGGCCGGGTTCTTTCCCTCGGACACCGCGCCGACCCGTCGGGCGCGTCGGCCCTCGGCTAGCCGAAGCGCGGAGTGACGGGGCCCCAGGCCCGGGATCCGGCCGTGTCTCCGCCCGAACCGAGGCCGGGGTCGGCCGTGCATCGCTCGCTGCTGCCCGGCACCGGAGCCCTCCTTCCCGGGACCGTCCAGCTGGGCTCGCTGCGTTTCGAGTCGCCGGCTCTGCTCTGGGCTCGGCCGGAGGATCCCGGTCCGACCGAGCCGGTACCGGACGGTGGCGTCGAGCTGCGGGCCGGCGGAGCCGTGCCCGCGGGCCGGCGGGAACTCCTGCTACGGCAAGGCTCCGCGCAGCTTCGCCTGGAATTTCCGGTGCCCACGCCGGAGATCACCGGAACGTCGGGACTCTGGCTCCGAATCGATCCCGGCGTGGCCTATGTCCACGGCCCTCTGTCAGAGGTCCAGTGGACCGGCCTCCGGGCAGAACGGCCGGACCTCGTGATCCTCGGCAATGCGCGGGCGCTGTGGCAGGACGGCGAGCCGCTGGTGCAGACGCTCACCGACCTTCGGGGACGGTTGGGCGGCTACCCGCTCGTGTGGGCGCCTCGGGTGGCGTTGCCCCATCGGCTGAGCCTGCTGGCGTGGCTTGGCGTGGACCTCGTCGACACGACCGAGGGCCGTTGGGCCGCGGCGCGAGGAACCTACCTGGACGCGACCCTTGGCTCGGTCAGTGCCGACGCCGCGCGGGCCCACGGAGCCTGTCCGTGCCCGGCC
>JASHPT010000081.1 GCA_030037955.1 Thermoplasmata archaeon | reverse complement strand
GCCCTGTTCTCGACGATGTCCATGATCATCGCGAGCCTGGTGAAGACCCAGGAACGCTTCCTGGGGATCGGCCAGCTGCTGACGATGCCGCTGTTCTTCGCCAGCAACGCGATCTACCCGCTCTCGATCATGCCGGGCTGGCTGCACGCCATCGCGCTCGTCAACCCGCTCACCTATCTGGTCGACGCGCTCCGGATTCTGATGCTCCCCCACGGGAGCGGATTGTTCCCGCTGTGGGTCGACCTGACGGTGCTGCTCGGAGTCACCGTGGCGCTCACACTGATCGAGGCCCGACTGTATCCCAGGATGGCGCAGTAACGCCGGACGATCCCGGGTCGATCAGGCGGAGAGGGTCGACCCGAAGAACTGCGTCACCCGGTTCCACGCGTCCACCGCGCTGTCGTGGCTGTACATCGGCCGGGTGTCGTTGAAGAAAGCGTGTTTGGCGCCGGGATAGACGTGATACTCGAACGACTTTCCCGCGGCCTTCATCGCCGCGGCAAAGTCGGGTACGGTGGAGGTGATTCCGGGGTCCAGCTCCCCGTAGAGACCGAGCATCCGAGCCTGGATCTGTGGGATCAGCTCGCGGGGCGGATTCTGGCCGTAAAAGATCACGGCGGCCCGGAGCCGGGGGTCGGCGGTGGCGAGACGTGCCGACATCGCTCCACCGAAGCAGAACCCGACGGACCCCACACGGCTCCCGTCCACGTCCGGCCGGGCCCGCAGGTACTCCGCGACCGCATGGAGGTCCTTGCCGAACGCCTCGTGCGCCGCCGGGGTGTTGATGCGGCCGAACGCCTCCAGGATCGGTCGGCGCTCGGGGGGCTGAGAGGCCGCGAAGGCTGCCAGCTTGGCCGGATCCCGCCGGAGTTCCGGGGGTGCATCTGCGAACGCCTTCATCGCCAGTCCGATGTTTTCCGGGGTCAGCAGCCGGTGGAGCTCCCCGGTAAAGAGGTCGGGGGCCACCGCGACGTAGCCGAGCGTGGCGAACCGCCGGGCGACGTCCTGGATGTGCGCATCCGGACCGAAGATCTCGTGGATGACCACGACGGCCGGGTGTCGTCCCGCCCGGGTCGCAGAGTCCGGTGTCGCGACGTACGCATCGAGAGAGCGGTCGGAACTCGGGATCGAGATCGGGTGAGTCGCTAGCATCCGGATCGGGCGAATGCGCCACAGTAGATTAGTCGTCGGACGTCCGGGCCGTTTCGACTCGGCCCGCAGGAATCGATTTTAGCCGTGGGGCCTCGGCGGCGCTGTGCCGTCCACCCGACCGGTTGACTGGCTCCTCGATCCCGCCCAGCCGGCGATCCGATACCGGACGCTGACGGAACTGCTCGGCCGGCCCGAGACTGACGCGGAGGTCCGCGAGACCCAGCGGCGGATTCCGTCGCGGGGCTGGGCCCACGATATTCTCACCCAACGCGTGCCGGGACGCGGATGGGTCGAGGGATCTTCCCAGTACCGCCCGAAGTACATCTCCACACACTGGATGATGCTGGTCCTCTCGGACCTCGGCCTCACGAAATCGGTTCCGACGATCCGCAGCGCCTGCGAGTACTGGATGGCCGGGTTCCCACTGTCGAACGGCGGTGTGGGCGGGAACTCGAAGGGGACCGGGGAGATCTGCGTGGTCGGGGACATGGCTCGGGCGCTGATCCACTTTGGATACGCCGACGACCCCCGGGTACGTCGGAGCATGGACTGGATCGTCGACCACGCCAACCCCAAGGGCGGCTGGGCATGTTGGGGCCCCGGGCGCAACCTGGACTCGTGGGAGGGTCTCAGTGCCTTTGCCGCATATCCCCGAGAGTACTGGACTCCCGAGATGCGCCGGGTCGTGGACCTCGGTGCGGAGTACTTTCTCTCTCGCGAGCTCCACCACCAGGGGGGCCGGTACGCTCCCTGGTACCGCTTCCACTACCCGATCCACTACTACTACGACCTGCTTGTCGGCCTCGACATGCTCACGGCACTGGGCTACGGCGACGACCCACGGCTCCGGTTCGCCCTCCGTCACCTACGAACGAAGCGACGATCGGACGGCCGCTGGAATCTCGATGCCGTGCACCCGGACGTCGAGGGACCGGTCGCCCGCTGGTTCGCGCAGCACCCGGTCCAGGCTCCCGTCCCGTTTGCGCTCGAGACTCCGGGCCGGCCTAGCAAGATGATCACCCTCACCTCCCTCAAGGTGCTCGACCGAGTCGGCGACACGTAGGCCCGTCGGCGGCGGGATAGCCGCACGGTTCGAGGGGCAGCGGGTCCCCAGCCGCGGGAGGGAATCGAACCCTCGACCTGCTCCTTACCAAGGAGCCGCTCTACCGACTGAGCCACCGCGGCACGGAAAAAACCCGAACGCCCTCAGGTCTTACTCCTTCGCCTCCGGACCACCCGCCGGGGCCGCAGGGGCGGCGTCGGCGCGCGACGGAGGATTCGCGGGGCCCACGGAAAGCCCTGCGAGTCCCGGTTCCAGTCGTCCCGGCCCCAGAAGACCGGTGGCCGCTTCTCCAGGAAGGCCGTCATCCCTTCCCGTTGATCCGGAGTCCCGAACAGCTGGGACCATAGTCGGCGCTCGACGGCCAGACCGTGGGTTTCCGCTCGGTCGATGGCGTCATTGATCGCGTATTTGGCGGCGGCCAGCGCCAGCGGCGGTTTCTGGCCGAGCTCCGAGGCGAGCTTCATCGCTTCGGACACCAGGTCGGCTCGGGGCACCAGCTTCCAGACCAGTCCGTGCTCGAACGCCTGCCGTGCATCGATCGACCGGCCCGTGAGGATCCAGAGTCGTGCCTGCTGGGCTCCGATGCGTCGGGGCAACCGTTGAGTACCGCCCCAGCCGGGCATGACCCCAAGGTTGATCTCCGGCTGACCGAACTTCGCGTCGTCGCTGGCCAGAACGAAGTCACAGGAAGCGGCGATCTCGGTCCCACCGCCGACGCAGATGCCGTGAACGGCCGCTATGACGGGGAGCGGACAGCTCTCGATCTGACGGGTCACGGCCTGGCCCAACGCACCATGCACGTCGGCCTGTCGGGAGCCCATCGTCGCCATTTCTCGAATACTGGCGCCCGCGGCGAAGCCCTTCTCCAGGCCGCTCGTGAGGACGATCGCGCGGACCTTGGAGTCCGCAACGGCGGCCGTGAGATTCGTGCTCAGCTCGCGGAGGAGCTCCGCCGTCAGGATGTTGAGCGGAGGAGAACTCAGCGTCAGTACCGCAACCGTCCCGGTCCGCTCGCGTCGGATCCGGGGGCCTTCCTTCGGCGTCGCCGCCATAGCCGCCCGACCCGGAATTTGCTATTTAATGACGGCGAAGGCGCCGGCCGGACGACCCCTCGGTCACCGGGCCGAAGCGTAATGGGGGAGGGACGATAGCGCCGGAGCGTGCGGGCCCTCGTAACCGGTGCCTCCCAGGGAATCGGCCGGGCGACGGCTCTCCGGCTCGCCCGCGATGGCGCCGATGTAGGGATCCACTTCCTCCAGCATGGCGACGAGGCGCGTGCCCTCCAGACCGAGATCGCGAAGGAGGACCGGCAAGCCTTCCTCCTTCGGGGCGACCTTCGGGACCTTGCGGCAATCCCTCGGATGGCCAAGGAGGTCCGGGACCACTGGGACTCGCTTGACGTGCTCGTCCACAACGGCGGGGCCTACCCGCGGCAGACCTTCGAGAAGACGACGGACGAGGAGTTCCTGGAACTGCTGCGCGTCCACGCCGTGGCGCCCGCCTCCCTGACTCGAGAGCTGCTGCCCCTCCTCCGGCGGTCCAATGCGGGTCGCGTGATTTTCGTATCGAGCCTCCTGGCCTTCGACGGGTCGAGGCGGGGCAGTCCGTACGCGACGGCGAAGGCCGCCCAGCTTGGCCTCGCGAGGTCGCTCGCGCGGGAGCTCGCGCCGTCCATCACGGTAAACATCGTGGCCCCCGGCGGGATCGACACCGCCGTACTCGCCGGAGACACGCCCGCGCAGCGGGCGGACAGGGTCCGGCAGATTCCGGCGGGGCGGATCGGTAGCCCAGAGGAGGTCGCGGCCGTCATCGGCTTCCTCGCATCCCCCGAGGCTAGCTACGTGACCGGCGCGACGCTCCCGGTCAACGGCGGGCTCCGGATGGGGTGAGGCCGCCGATGCGCGACGTGGTGGCCACCTGGTTCGGTGCCTTTGTCCTGGACGGCCAGGAGGTAGTCGCTTCCTATCCGTTCCCCGCGGACCGATCCCAGTTGCTCGACCGGCTGCGGATGCGGCGGGACGGACACCTGGCTCCCGAGGAGACCCGGTTGGTCGCCGAACACCTGGCGCGTGGCCTCCGGAGCCGGGATCGCCGGTTCGTCCAAGCGGGGGCGAAGCCCGGCTTCGGCGAGATTCCCGAGCTGGACCCTGGCACCTACGGCTTCGACCCGTCGTGGCATCGGGAGCTGCTTCTCGACCACGCGGAGGAGGCGCTTCGGTCGGCCTGGGATCCGTCCATTCACATCGAGGAGGCCGTGAAGGCGCTCCGCGACCTCGACGCCACCCGGAACCTGCTGGGCGAGCGGCTCGGGAGCTGGGGCAGCCGGGACGCGCCCGCGACCGAGGAGGGGGCCGGCTCGACGGACGCTGCGGCCCGTCGGCTCGCCACGGAGACGGAGGACCGGGCGGACGACATCGCGCGTCCGGCCGCATCACTCGGGGAGGCCCGGCGCGGTCTTGCCCAGTTATACCTGAGCCTGGGGGCGGTATCGACGACGCTCGAGAAATCGCTGGAGGAGCAGGTTCCTCGGGAGGCGCCGAACGTCAGCAGCCTGCTTGGTCCACTCCTCGCTGCCCGGCTGATCGCCCAGGCCGGAGGACTGGACCGGTTAGCGAAACTGCCGGCCAGCACGATCCAGGTGCTCGGGGCCGAACGCGCCTTCTTTGAGCATCTGCGGGGCCACGCCCCGCCGCCCCGGCACGGCCTCCTGTTCCTCCACCCCGACATTCAGGGGGCACCGCGGGGGTCACGCGGGAAGCTCGCCCGAGCCCTGGCCGGAAAGGTGGCGATCGCGGCTCGGCTCGACCGCGAGGGTCGGCCCCTCCGGCCCGATCTCGTGTCCGGATTCCGGCACCGGACCGAGGAGGTTCGAGCCCTCGGACCTCGCCGGCGGTCGACGGGGGCCCGCCGGCGGTCACGACCGCCACTTCACCGAGCATCCGCGCACCGGTAGCTCGGGCTCCGCGATCGGCCGGCCCGAGGTGGCGGCGACCAGCGCCTCGCGGAGGAACTGGTGCTTCACGCGACTCGGGTCCTCGTGATTGTCGTCGACCCGACCCTGGAAGAGCAGCTTTCGGTCCGGCCCGAAGAGCATCGGATGGGGAGTGACCAGTGCGCCGTAGGCGTGCGCGACCTGCTGGGAGTCGTCCCGGAGATACGGGAACGGGTACCCCTTTTCCTTAGCCCGAGCCACCATCCGGTCGAAGCGGTCGTCGGGATACTCCCGGTCGTCGTTCGCGTTGATCAGGACGAAGCGCACCCCTCGGGGACCGAACTCCTTCTGGAGTGCGATGACGCGACCCTCCCAGGCCTGGACGTACGGACAGTGATTGCACCAGAAGGTCACGACCAGGAACGGACTCTCCCGGAAGTCGGACAGGCTCCAGGTCTTTCCATCGACCCCGGGGAGAGCGAAGGGCGGCGCCGGATCCCCTGCGTGCAGCTGAAACGTGGTCAGTTCGGCCATGGTTGACCGGACCGAAATTCGCAGATAACCTTACGCGGAAGCAGAGGTCCCTACGACCCGGCTTCGGGTGAGGGATTGAGCCGACCACGTGCCGGATCCTCAGAACGGATACCGGCGCTCAGCCCCGAGGAGTATCTTCGGGGCGATGCAGAGCTCCTGAACGCCGGCCGTGTGGCCGTCCGGGTGGCTCTCTTCTCAGGCTCCGCCGTGTCGTTGGGCGTGAGCCAACCCGATACGGCACCGTGCGCGGAACGCGCCCGTGCGGTGGGGCTCCCGGTGGTGCGTCGCTCTACCGGAGGCTTGGGGCTCTGGCACGCGCCCCAGGACATCGCCTGGTCAATCGTTCTCCCCCGCAGCGACCCCCGCGTCGGGCGGGACTTCACCAAGGCCTACGGCCGACTCGGGGCCGGGGTCGTTCGATTTCTCGCCGCGTACAGGGTAAAGGCGACCTGGGCACCCCCCGTGGCCGCCCCGGGAGAGTACTGCCTGCTCTCCGGAGCCGGCGACGTGCTCCGGATCGGGGAGCGGGCCGTCGGGGGTGCGTCCCAGCACCTCACGGCCAGTACGCTGCTCCATCACGGCGTCCTGCCGTACTCCGTGGATGCTCCCCGACTTACGGCACTCTTCGACCTGCCGCCGAGCCTGATCGGTTCGAAGCTGATCGGTCTTTCCGAGGCTTTGTCCGGGCGCCCTCCGCTGGAGCTGGCGGATACGCTCCGGCAGACTCTCTCCGAGGAGCTCGGGCTGGACGCCTAGGGCGCCCAGAGAGACGCGGCGGCTTGCTCCGCCGCGCCTCGGATCGGGTCCCACGGCTCGCGGACCAGCGCTCGCCGACGAACGAGGCACTCGCCTCCGACGTAGACCGAGTCGACCGCCTCTTCCGAGGCAGAGTAGGCCAGGTGAGACACGATCGCTTCCGGTCTCGCTGGGACCACCGTTGGATGGTCGAGGCGGACGAGGACGAGGTCGGCCTGCTTGCCGACCTCGAGCGAGCCCAGGTCGGTCGAGCGGCCCACCAGATGGGCGCCTTCCCGGGTCGCCATATCGAGGAGGGCCTGCGCGGTGAGGGCCGTGGCGTCCCACCGGTGGTTCTTCTGGAGGAGTCCGGCTACGTGCATCTCCCGGAGCATCGAGAGGGAGTTGTTGCTGGCGACGGAATCCGTCCCGAGACCGACGCGGACCCCGGCCATCTGCATCTCGACCACCGGGGCGACCCCCCCCGTGGCCAGCTTGAGATTGGAGCTCGCGCAGTGGGCGACGCCCACACCACGCTGGGCGAGGGTGTCGATCTCTCGTCGGGTCAGCCACACACCGTGCGCCGCCACCATCCGCGGGCCAAGAAAGCCGATCCGGTCGAGCCACGCCGCCGGTCGCTCGCCGACCTTCTGCTGGAGCTCCTGGACCTCGCGTCGGGTCTCGGAGAGGTGGAAGTGGCACAGCGTCCCCGTCGCATCCGCCAGCTCCCGGGTCTTCCGCCATGTCTCCTCAGAACAGACGTAGACGCCTTGGGGGGCGGCCAGCGGGGTGACCCGGGCATGGTCCTTCCACCGGCCGATGAAGCTACGGGCGTTCTCCACCGGCACGCCCTTCTGAGTCGTCATCGACGGGTCGAGCACGGCCCAGCCCAGGAAGCCCCGGATGCCGAGCCGTTCGACGGCGCGGGCCACGGCGTCCTCCATGTAGTACAGGTCGAGGAAGCTCGTGGTCCCGCTGAGCAGCATCTCGGCGATGCCAAGCGCCGCCCCCGCTTCGACGTCCGCGTCGACCCGCCGCGCGTCCACGGCGAACAGTCGCTCGAGAAATCCTCCGAGGTCCCGGTCGTCTGCGATCCCTCGCAACGGTCCCATGGCGACGTGGGTGTGCGTGTTGATGAACCCGGGTACGAGGGCGAAGTTCGACGCGTCCACCACTTCGTCGGCGGCCGCCGAGGCGAGGCTACCGATAGCCGCGATACGCCCGTCCTGCACGAGCAGGTCACCTCGGACCACCCGCCGACCGGGGTCCTGAGTGACGAGGAGCCCGCCGCGGAACAGCACCGATGCCCCGGGTTTCGGAGTCACCTCCGGCAGGACCCCGAGTGGGGTATAAGCCGTGCCTGTTCGCCGCATTCCGGCGCCGCGGCCCAGTGCGACGCCACATTTTTAGGCCGAGTCCGGGGAGCCTGTCATGATGACCGCTCCGCCATCGCTCCGGCTGACGAAGGCGGCGCGTCGGCGCCTGGTGTACGCGGTCGCCGGAATCGGAACGGTGCTCGTCGTCGGAGCGCTCGGGTTCCACGTGTTCGCCGGCTTCGATGCCGTCGATTCAGTCTATTTCGAGAGCATGCTCGCCACCGGCCAGGGACCGCCGTTTCCGCTGCCGAACGATGCGTCGAAGATCTTCGCCTCGGTGATGGCCTTCGTCTCGGTCGGCTCCGTCGTGAGCGCCCTGCTCTTCGCGGTGGGGCCGGTCGTGCGCCAGGTCTGGCGGAGCAGCCTCGAGTACGTCGAGGAAGAGGTCCGGACCCTCGAGCACGACCTCGGCCGCCGGTGAGGACGACCCGCCGGCCCCGGGCCTAGATGTCGAGGTTCGTTACCTCGACGGCGTGCGCCTGGATGTAGTCCCGCCGGGGCTCGACCTCTTCGCCCATCAGGATGGTGAAGAGCAGGTCGGCCTTGGCCGCATCCTCGACGGTCACCCGCAGGAGGTTCCGACCGCCCGGCCGCATCGTGGTCTCCGCCAGCTGCTCTGCGGTCATCTCGCCGAGTCCCTTGTACCGCGAGATCGTGACCCCCTTCATGCCGCCCAGCTCCTTGAGCTCGGTCTCCCGCTCCTCGTCCGAGTACGCGTAGACGGCCTTTCCCCCCTTCTGGAGGCGGTAGAGCGGCGCCTGTGCGATGTAGACGTGGCCCTCGCGAATGAGCTCGGGGACCTTCCGGTAGAAGAGCGTTAGGAGCAGCGTTCGGATGTGCGCCCCGTCCACGTCGGCGTCGGTCATCAGGATGATCTTGTGATACCGCAGCTTGCTGAGGTCGAAGTCATCGCCGATCCCGGTGCCGATGGCCACGAGCAGCGTCCGCACCTCCTCGCTCTGCAGCATCCGGTCGAGACGGGCCTTCTCGACGTTCAGGATCTTACCCTTGAGCGGGAGGATCGCCTGGAACTCCCGGTCCCGGCCCTGCTTGGCCGTACCGCCGGCGGACGGACCCTCCACGATGAACAGTTCGCACTGGGCCGGGTCCCTCGAGTGGCAGTCGGCCAGCTTGCCCGGGAGTCCGCCCCCGTCGAGGAGGCCCTTGCGGCGGGTCAGTTCCCGGGCCTTCCGGGCCGCTTCCCGGGCCTCGGCCGCCTGGACCGCCTTGAGGACGAGGCCCTGCCCCACGGCGGGGTGCTCCTCGAGGAAGTCAGCAAGCTTCTCGTTCACGGCGCTCTCGACGTGGCCCTTGACCTCGGAGTTGCCGAGACGCGCCTTCGTCTGGCCCTCGAACTGGGGCTCGAGCACCTTGATGGACATCACGCAGGTGAGCCCCTCCCGGACATCCTCGCCGGTGAGCGACTCCTTGTCGCCCTTGATGATCCCGCGCTGCCGGGCATAGTCGTTCAGCGTCCGCGTCAGGGCCGCCCGGAGTCCCATGACGTGCGTGCCTCCGTCGATCGTGTTGATGTTGTTGACGAAGGCGAGCATGGTCTCGTTGTAGCCGTCGTTGTACTGGATCGCCACCTCGATGTCCGTCGAGTTGCGTTTGGCGTGGAGGTAGATCGGCTCCGGAAAGAGCACCGTGTGGTTCGCATTGAGGTCCAGGACGAATTCGGAGATGCCCCCGGCGTGGTGGAAGGACTCGTTCGTGCCGTCCCGCTCGTCCACGAAGTGGATCGTGACCTCGGAATTCAGGAACGAGAGCTCCTTCAACCGGCGCTCCACCGTCTCCTTGTCAAAGGCCACGGTTTCGAAGATCGTGGGGTCGGGCTTGAACCGGGTCTCGAGGCCCGTGCCGTCGCCGTCCCCCAGCGTCTGGAGCGGCGCGACCGGCGCGCCGCGCTCGTACCGCTGCAGGTAGAGCTGTCCGCCGCGACGGACCCGGACCTCGAGCCACTCGGATAATGCGTTGACGACGTGGACTCCGACCCCGTGGAGCCCCCCGGAGACCTTGTACGTGCTCCGGTCGAACTTCGAGCCGGCGTGGAGCACGGTCATGACGATCTCGAGCGTCGGTTTGTTGTACCGAGGGTGGTTCTCTATCGGAATCCCGCGGCCGTTGTCCACGACCGTGCAGGTCCCGTCCGCTCCGAGCGTGACCCAGATCTCGGTACAGAAACCGGCGAGCACCTCGTCGATCGAATTGTCGACGACCTCCCAGATCAGGTGGTGCAGGCCGCGAGCGTCGGTCGACCCGATGTACATTCCGGGACGACGCCGGACCGCCGACAGACCCTCGAGAACCTGGATCGAACTGGCGTCGTACGTGCCAGCGGAAATCGTCTCTTGGACCATCGAAAAACCGACCCCGGATCGGTCGAAAAAATCAGTCGGTTCAGTCGTTATAAGGCTTCGGACACACTCGAATTTCGACACCTCCGGTCGCCCCCTCCAGCAGCCTTATTTGGCCCGGAAACCGCGCCGAAAACCCGCCAGCCAGCGCTGTCCGGGTCGCTTCGAAGACCGCGGGCTGGGGGGGTCCGCCGGAGGGTGGTGCCAGCGCCGCTTACCTCGAGAATCGGGTCCCCGCGAACGATGGAAACCCCAAAATAAGCAGCACTGGTGCGCGGGCCATCCATGGACGGCAACGGGAACGGCCAAGACGAAGGGGACGCCGGTTCCCCGCCGCCCGCAACGCCTCCGGTCGGTTCGGGCCCGCCGGTCGCGGCGGACGCCGCGGACTGGGAGACACGATTCAAGTATCTCCTGGCCGACTTCGACAACTTCCGGCGTCGTACCGAGCGGGATCGCGCCGGCGCCCGGATCGAAGCCGAGGGCGCGTTGCTTCGTCGTCTCATCCCGCTGGTCGAGGGTTTCCGCCAGGCCGAAGCGGCCGGGCGGTCTCTGCCGGCGTCGGACCCGCTGCGCCGGGGCCTGGAGTTGCTGGGGCATGAGCTCGAGACCACGCTCCGGTCCGTAGGTTTCGCCGCAACGGCCGAGGTGGGGGAACCGTTCCGCCCTGAGGAACACGAAGCCGTGGGCGAGGTTCCGGCGCCCAAGGGCGTCCCGGAGGGGGCGATTGCCGAAATCGTCCAGCAGGGCTACCGATTTCAGGGTGGACTCCTTCGGCCCGCCAAGGTCCTGGTGGCGCGAGCATCGATGAGAGAGGGGTCTGTGGAACCTCCGACTCCGGAGGACAAGGCGCGGTCGTCGAATCCTCCAGAGTCCGAAGAGGAGTCCTCGTAGAACAGGGGGGAAGGTCGATGGAGAAATCGTCGGAGATCTCGGGCTTCTACCGCCTATCCATCCCGGAGCGGCGTAAGCTGCTGAAGGAGTGGGCCGACTTCACTGACGCGGAGCTCGCCGCCTACGAGTTTCCCCCGGGGGTCGACCCGGCGGCCTTCGACCGGATGATCGAGAACGTCGTCGGAGCCTACGCGTATCCCCTCGGCATCGCCACGAACTTCCGCATCAACCAGAAGGACTACCTCATCCCGATGGCCATCGAGGAGCCGAGCGTCGTCGCCGCCGCCTCGAATGCGGCGAAGGTGGCCCGGGCCTCGGGCGGGTTCACAGCGCAGACCACGGCGCCTGTGATGATCGGCCAGGTGCAGATCCTAGACGCCCACGACCCGTCAGCCGCCCGCCTGCGGATCCTCGCCGCCCGGGACAGCCTGCTCGAGAAGGCCAACGCGCAGGACCCGATGCTCATCAAGTTCGGCGGCGGAGCCCGGGACCTCGAGGTTCGGGTCCTCCCGTCGCCCCGCGGTCCCATGGTAATCGTCCATCTGCTCGTTGATGCGCGCGACGCCGCCGGCATGAACGCGGTCAATACGATGTGCGAAGCCCTCGCGCCCGACCTCGCCCGGCTGGCCGGCGGCCGGAGCCTCCTCCGGATCATCTCCAATCTCGCGACCCACCGGCTGGCCCGGGCGACCGCCACCTTCCGGGCCGACCTGCTGGCCACGGAGACGAGGAAGGGTCCGGAGGTCGTCGAGGCGATCCTGGACGCCTACACCTTCGCCGCGATCGACCCGTTCCGGTGTGCGACCCACAACAAGGGGATCATGAACGGCATCTCGGCGGTGGTCGTCGCGACGGGCAACGACTTCCGGGCCATCGAGAGCGGCGCCCACACCTATGCAGCATTCCACGCCAAGCCCGGCAACGTCGTCACGCCCCTGACGACGTATGAGAAGGACCCGGACGGCAATCTGGTCGGTTCGATCGAGCTCCCGCTGGCCGTCGGACTGATCGGAGGAGCCACCGCGGTCCACCCGACGGCGAAGGCGAACGTGAAGCTCCTTGGCGTCAAGGGCGCCGCCGAACTCGCCCAGGTGCTCGCCTCCGTGGGGCTCGCCCAGAACTTCGCCGCGCTCCGAGCGCTTGCTACCGAGGGGATCCAGCGGGGACACATGGAGCTCCATGCCCGCAACATCGCTGCGACCGCCGGCGCGCATCCGGACGAGATCGACCGGGTCGTGGCCCGGCTCGTCGCCGAGCATCGCATCCGGATCGACCGGGCCAAGGAGATCCTCGAGGAGCTCCGGGCGCCCGGCCCGCAATGAAGCGGGTCGGCGTCCTGGCCCTCCAGGGCGACGTGCCGGAGCACTGGACGGCGGTGCAGGGCGTCCTTCCAGCCTCGCACGTTCAGCTGGTACGCTCGGTGGCGGACCTTCGGTCGGTCGACGCACTGTTCCTGCCGGGCGGGGAGAGCACCACGATCGGCCGACTCCTCGACTCGACCGGACTCGCCGGCGAGCTCCGCCGGAAGCTCGCCGAGGGATTCCCGGTCCTGGCGACGTGCGCCGGACTGATCTTGCTGGCCCGAAGACTGGAGCCGAGCCCCTCCGGCCGGGACCCGACAACGTTGGGAGCGCTCGACATCCGGGTTCGTCGGAACGACTACGGTCGGCAGAAGGAATCGTTCGAGGCCGACGTTCGGGTAGAGGGCCTCGCCGGAGGCCCTTTCCCGGGGATATTTATCCGGGCCCCGCGGATCCTGGGGGTGGGCTCGGGCGTGACGGCTTTCGCGTTCCGCGGCTCGGAGGTCGTGGGCGTCCGGGCCGGCCACGTCTGGGGCCTTACCTTTCACCCCGAGTTGTCGGGCGACCCCCGGATACATCGGGCCTTCCTGGACGCCGTCTGGGGTCAGAATACGGAGAAGCCCCAGAGCACGAGCAGGACGACTGCGACAAGGACAATACCCAGGGCCACGGCCCACCGGTAGGAGATTGGTGGGTTCTTTCGCCAACTGCCGAAGAAGATCGGGACAGGCCCAACGAGAAGCACCCCGCCGGCGGAGGGCGGTGCCGCCGACGTAGATTCCTCGTCCTCGGAGGTTGCTCGGACCGCCGCGAAGCTGAGGGGCAGCAGCAAGATGCCGAGGACCAGAAGCACCGTGGCGAGGTAGAACCCGGGACCAGATCCCGAGACCACCGGAACGACAACCACGAGGTACAGTGTCGCGGCACCGGTGCGGAGCGAGTACCCCAGGAGCACGAGCCCGGCAACGAGGAAGCCGGGGCCGAGCAACCGAAGCGAACGGTGCATGATCCGTGGCGGGCGGGCGAGACTCCGGCTCAATGGTAGGTGTCGAAGCGATACTCGTCCAGGGGCCGTTCACCGATGGCCTGCAGGAATTCCGGCGGGGTGAGCATGGGCCGAGGGTAGAGTGCCGCGTCGTCGAGGGCGATGCGGGGACAAGCCGTATTCACGTACGCGTCGAAGTCGCGGCCAATGAGGTCGGCCGGATCGAGGCGAGCGAAGACCAGGGTCTCCGCCTCCCGACCCCGTTCCCGTGCCTTGCGGACGAGGGCCAGCGCCATCGGGCTCCGGTTCTGTCCGGCAAAGCTGGAGACGAGCACGCCCCATCTCCGGGCGTCGCGGCAGCTCGCGATCCTCAGCAAGCGATCCCGGACGAGGGAGGCACGGTCGATTGGCGGTTCGACCTGGGCCGTGAGCGGATCGACGGTCCACACGGGCCGGTCTACTGCAAGCGCGAGTCCTCGCGGGTGGAAGTCTCCGGTTCCCAGGAAGACGAACCCGCGGACCCGGTCGGCGACCCGTTCGGCCGACGTATAATTGCATCCCAGGGCTTGGGCCGCGTACCCTAGTCTCCGGTCCCCTTCGGCGAACAGGAACTCGATGCCCACGCGCCGAGCGGCTACGACGAGCGGGTCGACCAGGTCCAGGTGCTGGATCGAGCATACGAGGCCCAGGGGGCTTGGGAGTTTCCGGTCGACCAGGAGACGGGCCAGCCGGTCGGGGTCGCCCCCTGGATGCCGCATCTCGACGAAGTAGGTCGGCAGCGCGAGCCGAACATTGGGGATTGGCGCGTGGCCGAGCAGGACGAGAGCGTCGGCGCCCGGAACCTCGTCCGGAGCCGGAAAGTCACACGCCCCGAAGCATGCCCGCGCGGCGAGGAGGACGTCCGCTCCGGTTTCGGTACGCAGGGTGTCCGCGATCTCTCGGGCCCCGCGAGTCAGGCCGGCCGGGACCTGCAGAGCGATCCGTCGGACACCGGACTCCCGAAGGGTGCGGTAGAGGTCGGGCCCGAGCCGAGGAAAGACCCGGTACGCAGCGCTTGCGGCCGAGTTCTCGGCCTCGGCGAGGAGTGGCGCCAGCCCCGGTTCGATGGGTAGTGCCGAACCTTCCGCGGTCACGACGGAGCCTAAGGGCCGACGACTGGGCTAAACGTTTCCGGGCACGGAGTGCCGTCCGGAGCGGGACCGCTCCGCCGGAAGGCGCCGCAGTAGTCGGCGAAGCGCTGCCCGGTTGTCTGCGAAGTGGAGGCGCCGGAGTGCCTCCGGGGCCTCGAGCCATGCGAAGGCCTCGTGCTCTTCGTTCAGCCGGGGGCTACGTCTCGTGGACAGCTCTACGGCGAAGGCATGGAGGCGCCAGAGCTTCCCGTTGAGTCCGCGGAACCGGACCACCCAGTGGAGAGGCGCCACCGACCGGAACGTACGGAATCCGGTCTCTTCCGCCAGCTCTCGGTAGAGGGCGGCGTGCAAGCTACGATCCGACGGGTCGACCTTTCCCTGGATTGGCACCCAGATCCGGCCCCGGGCGGGGCGCCGCCGGAATAGGAGGATCCGCAGCGGCGTCCGGAGGAAGATGTAGCCCTCGATGCACTCCTGGGCGATCCGAGGAGGCTTACCGGTCACCGGTGCCCCGACGCGAGAGGAGCGACAGAATGGCCTCGGCCGGGGCGCCGCCCGCGGCCTCGAGCGCCTGGATCGCCTCCCCTCGGGACGCACCCGTCTGATCCATCACAAGCTGGATGTCCTCGTCCGGGGGACTCGCAGGACCTACCTCGGTGGCCGGGGTCTGCGTCGCCGAGCCGGCTCCGCCGGCGGTTCGGGGCCGCTGCTTGGCCTCGCCAACAACCTGGTACGTCCGGACCCCCTGGACGGTGAGGACCGTGACCTCCGGGGACTCGATGACATGCTCTTGGTCCTTGGTGCGGATGATGACCTCCTCGACGTTCTCCATCGGCTCGGTCGTCATCCCGAGCCGTTTCATCATCATCCGCATCTGGCGCTCGTTCATCCGGCCCCCGGGCATCATGGTCCTTTCCGACCTCCTGAAACCTCAGCGATGGCGGCGCCGACGGCGCTCGTCGCGCGTGGCGGAACGGATCCGGGCCTCGAGCTCCGGGTCGGCCGACGTCTCTTCGAGCGCTTCGGCGACCAGGCGCGGAGAGGTGCGATGCGTCGCGTCCCGACGCTCCTCTTTCTGCCGTCGGGCCTGCGACTCCAGCTCGTCCAGCATCTCGTTGAGCGCCGCGTAGAGGTTCCATCCCGTCCGGGACGCGTAGAGGATCTCCCGGTCCGTGTTGAGCCGGCCCTCCACGGAGGCCTCGCCGGACCGGTGGGCGGCATGGGGAGAGAAGTGCACCGTCAGCATCACCGGGTGTACGTACCGGGCTACCCGCCGCAGGCCCCGGGCGATCACCTGGTCGATCTCGGAGAGGATCGCCGGATCGGCGGAGGCCCGCAGGCCCTGGATCTGGACGAAGACATCTCCCAAGGCGCCGCCGCCGGCTGCGCCACCACCGACCGCGAGGCCGATCAGGTCGGCTTGGGAGACGATGCCCACGGGTCGGCCGTTCTCCTCGACGAAGACGCTCGAGACGTGCTCGTCGCTCATGAGACGCGCCGCCGCCCCGGTCGTCGTGTCGCGCTGTACCGTGACGGCCGGGCTGTGCATGATCGTGCGGATCTCGACCTCGGTGGCCGTGCCGCGATTCTCCACGTCCCGGTGGCCCTGGGCGACGGGGCGCCAGAGCACCTCGCCGAGGTCTGCGACCCCGACCGCGCCCGAGAGCGTTCCCCGGCGGTCGACGACCGGGAGGGGATGGGTTTCGAGGTGTCGAAGGGCCTCCTGTCCGAGGAGCGTGCGGACCGGGTCCCGCTCCTGCAGGATCAGGTTCAACGGGGCCGTCACCTCCTCGACCCGATGATCGGCGAGCGGGGGGATCCGGGGAAGGCGACGCACGAGGTCCGTACGAGACACGACCCCGAGCAACTCGCCGCGGCTCCCCGTCACGGGCGCGGCACGCATGCCGGTCGCCAGGAGCTGCTCGCTCAGCTCGGCGTATCCGGTGGCGGGCGACACGATCGGGGGCAACAGCATCAATCGGTCGATCTTCGTGGACAGCGGGAGATTTACCCGACGGGCGATCGAATCGAGGGTGACCATCCCGATGACTCGGCGGTTCTGAACCACCGGGATCTCGTGGATGCGTCGCCCCCGCATGATGCCCAGGGCCTGCGAGAGCGGGGCCTCGCGGGGCAACGTGATCGGGCGGGCGGTCATCATGTCGCCGGCGGTGGGCCACGGAGCCGCCATGATAGGTACCGGCCTCGGGAACCGGGACACCCTATATGATTTGGCCGGCGGCGAATCGGCCTCAGCCGGTGTCGCGCGCCATCTGGTAGCCGTCTTCCCCGTCCGAGTAGTAGGTTCGGAGCAGGTCGACGACGGAGAACCGAAAGTCCGTGTAGAAACGGATCGCCGTCGCGTTGCTGACCCGGACCTCGAGCGTCACCCGGCGGAGCCCCTGCGTCCGGCACCGGTCGAGGAAGGCCTGCATGAGCTGTGTGCCGACGCCCCGGCTCCGGTGGTCCCGGTCGACGGCGAACATCAGGATCCGACCTTCCCGGTCCACCTGCATCACGCCGAGCAGGAAGCCGACGGGCCGGCCCAGCGCGTCGGTCGCCACCAGGAACCCGTCCGGCCACTGCTGGCCCAGCGAGAGGTAGAGCGACTGATCGTAGTTCTCGTGCAAGGAATCCCGGACGATGTCCGCGATCACCGGGATATCGTGGGGGTGGAAGCGACGGAGCTGCGTTCCGGGAGAAACCGGTGGCACCGGGCCGGCCGTCGTCCGCGGCGCCGTGTCAGCGATACATCTCACCCGGCCCTTCGGTCTCGATCTGCCGCATGCTCGTCATCGACTTCTTCTGGTCGTCCAGCGACTTCCGCATCTGGGCCTCGAGCAGTCGAGCCTTCTCGCGGAGCGGCTTCGTGTCCAGCGCGAGCATCGGAACGAGCGGATTGATCGACTCGATGACCTTGGCCGCGGCTCGGGCGTCCGGGAAGTCCTTGTGGGCCTGGGCCACCAGACACAGCACCGGCAGGTGCCGCCCCAAGGCCGACAGCAACATCCCGCCGGCGAAGCCGGTGATCACGCCGTTCGCCGGCTCGAACCCGAGCTTTTCGATCACCGGTACGGCGGGCCGGTTCGCCATCGCCACGACCCGGGCATCGCCGCGGACCCCTTCGTCCACCGGCTGACCCTCGACCGCGACCACCATCTGGATGCCCTTGCGCTCGGCCCAGTCCAGCAGCGAACGACCCAGTCCATTGAGGAGCTCGACCGGAGGCTGGATGTCGGAAATGGCCACGACCAGCTGGTCACACTTCCGGTCTACGCCGCAGACGAGTTTGCTCGCGTACATCCGGACGGGCGAGCTGACGGCGCCCCCCTCCATGATGACCGTGGGCGGGAACCCTTCGCTGGCCACGTAGGCCACCGGGGTCATGTCCAACGCATGCACGAGGTACGAAGCCGCCACCGACCCGACGAGACCGTGCGTCGGAAATCCGACGATCATCATCGAACCGGTGAGCGATTCGTCGCGGATGTCGACGATCCGGATCTCCTCCGGCGGAGTCAGCGCCACGGCGATGACAGTGCCTCCCGGCATAAACGGTTGCGCTGGCCCGGGTGCCCCGGGTCTCGCAGGATAGCTGAGCCTCCCCGCGTCGCCCGGCGGACGGGCAGGATAATAGCGAGCCGCCGGCGTACCACCTCGGAGGGCTCCGCCCTCGCTCCATGAGAGTCAGCGCTGTCGTAATGGCTCACGGCCGCCGGGAGTTTCTCCGCCTCGCCGTGGACTCGGCGCTGCATCAGACGGCCGACCCGTCGACCTACGAAGTCGTGGTGACCAAGGACTTCCCGGACCCGTATGTGGACTCCCTCCCCGGCGTGCGGCTCCTCGACTCCACGGGGAGGGGAACGGGAGAGATGATCGCCGACGCGGCCCGGGCCTCGAACGGCGACCTCCTCGCCTTTCTCGATGACGATGACATCTGGGAACCGGGTAAGCTGGCCCGGGTGCTGACGGTCTTCCAGGACCGACCCCAGCTGGCCTACTACGGCCACGGCCAGTCGGTCATCAACGACGCCGGACTGCCGGCGCCGATGGGCGGGGCCATGTGGCGTCGCCAGAAGCGCCTCCGCGCCGACGTCGATATCCCGGCCCCGATCGACGGCTCGGTGGCGAACTGGCTTTGGGCGGACCCGGGAAACGACAGCTCCATCACCCTCCGGCGGACGGCCCTGCTGGCGCGTGAGGAGCCCCTTCGGCAGATCCGTGCCTCGATCGACACCTTCCTGCTCTGGACGGGCCTCCTCTCTACGGGCGGGGTTCGATTCTCGAGCGACCCCCTGACCCGCCTCCGTGTCCACACCGAGAACTTCTCGCGGGGTTCTCGAGCCTCCTTCCAGGCCTACGTGGCGCAGTACCGTCGGATGCAGGCCGACCACCTGCAAAGTCACCGAGTCGTGCTTGCGATGGCCACGGGAGCGCCATGGGCTCAGGAGATCCTCCGCCGCCGCATCCGCGACATCGAGCACTTTCTGGAGGTTGCCGAGGGAAACGTCTCCCGTCGGCAGATGCTCCAGGAGCTGCAGGGATCGCACGGGGACCCGACCGGCGCCCGTCTCTCGCGGGCCCTCTACGTCCTCTCGCCTACCCTGGCGCAGACCGCCAATTTCCTCAATGCGATGGCCCGGTGGTAGATGCCGACCTACATCGTGCTCGGGATGCATCGGTCCGGGACCTCGGCCGTCGCCGGTATGCTCGACCGCCTCGGGGTACGGATGGGACCGAAGAACGCTCGGCCGGACTGGATCGGGCGCCACTGGTCGAATCCCATGGGTCACTTCGAGAACCCGGACATCGTATGGCTGAACGGCCGGATCCTGGAGTACGACGGGACCGGGGTCCATGAGACCCTCCCCTGGGATCGGATCCCGGAACGCGCCCGTGCGATGACGACCGAGATCGAGCGGGTGGTCCACTCGACGGAAGGGGAGGTTTGGGGGTGGAAGGACCCCTGGTCTGTGTTCACGGTGGAGGCGTTCCTCCCGCGGGTCCACGACCCGCGCTTCATCTTCGTGGTCCGAAACCCGGACCAAGTGGCTCTGTCGCTCTTCCGGCGGGATGGCACGGGGGCAGAGGAGAGCAAGCGTGTGACGGCCCGCTTCGCTCAGGAACTGGCCGCCATCGGGGCGCGACACCCGGAGGTCCCTCGGCTGGACCTCCGCTTCGAGGATGTCACTGAGCGTCCGGCCGACACCATCGACCGGCTCGTGGCGTTCGCGCACCTCGCCCCTACGGACGAGCAGCGCCACGCGGCACTCGGGCTCGTCGTCGACGAGGCGACGATGCATGCCATGGGTCGGTCTCTGGCACGGCGGGAACTCGCGACCTATCCCAAGTGGCTCGGTTGGCTCGTCGCGCGGGACCTCCGGCTCGGTCGGCGCGATCCCGGGGCGCTGTGGCGAAACGCGTCCCACGAGCTGGTCGGGACCTTCCGCGCCGCGGTGTAGCCGCGTCGATCGGAGTGGAATTTCACCTCGACCGGGTGCGGAAATTCCACGCACGAACCGTTAAAGAGCGGGGGGCCTTCCGGGGCGCGGCTGACCGTTCGGCGGACGCCGGCCGGCCGCCGGGTCGCAGATTCCTGATGAAACGACAGATGGTCGACATGCTCGCGGAGCTGATCAAGATCCCGAGCGACCCGAGCGCGAACAAGCAGGAGATCCTGGACTACGTTCAGACCTTCACCGACCAGATCCACATGCGGAACACCCTGCTCGGAGATCCCGGCACGCCGGCGCTCCTGGCAGAGTACGGCCAGGCCGGCATCGTACTGTCGGGGCACCTCGACACCCCACCCGTAGGAGACTACTGGAGCTTCTCCCAGAGTCAGCTGGCATCCGGCCGGATGTACGGCCGGGGAGCGGCGGACATGAAGGGCACCGTCATCGCCATGCTCCAGTCGGCCCAGGACCTGGTCGCGCGCAAGATTCCGGTCGCGCTGGCGCTGACCACCGACGAAGAGACGACCATGCAGGGCGCTCAGGCGCTCTCGAAGACACTGTCGATCCGTCGCGCCAAGGCCGTAGTCGTTGGAGAGCCGACCGGCCTCCGCATCGCGGCGGCGGAGAAAGGAGTCCTGGACCTTGCGATCGAGACCCGCGGCAAGGCGGCCCACGGCGCCATGCCGCATCTCGGAGAGAACGCCGTGTCCAAGTTGATGCGCATCCTCCGCGCGCTGGAGGGATTCAAGGGTCGCATCGCCCACCCGGAGCTCGGAAGCGTGACCATCAACATCGGCACGATCCACGGCGGCGCCCGGCTCAACGTCGTCCCGAACAAGGCCGTGGCCGAGGTCGACATCCGGTTCCCGCCACCCTACACTCCCGACCAGCTCTACCATGAGGTCGAGGAGCACCTGCGTCGGATCAAGACCCCGTTCACGCTCCGCCGGATCGTCTCGATGCCGTCGGTGCAGCTGGACCCGAATTCGGAGCACATTCGCCTGCTCAAGGAGATCTCACTGGCCGAGAGCACGGTACTGGTGCATGCCTCCGAGGCGGTGCACTACTCTCTCGCGAATCCCCGCGTCGTGATCTTTGGCGCCGGCGAGGAGGAGCTGTCGCACCAGGCCAACGAGTATGTCAAGATCGAGTCGGTGGCCCGGGCCACCGAGGTGTTCAAGAAGTACGCCCAGCGCCTCGTCCAGTCGCGCGCCGGGTAGGTCCGGCCCGTGGCGATCGCCCAACTGTCGACACGCTATCCTCCCGCCCCGGGCGGCGTCGAACGCCATGTGCAGGAGATCTCCGTTCGGCTCGCCCGGCGGGGCCGGGCGGTCACCGTCTATACGAGCCGGCTCAAACGGGAATTCCCGTGGGAGCCGTTGCCGGCGAACTTCGTGGAGCCTCCGACGCCCCCGGGTCTCACGGTACAGCGGCTCCCGGCCTGGACGCTTCCCGGTGAGCTCCACTACCCGTTCTTTCGGGGCCTCTACCGCCGACTACAGACAGATCGGCCCGACCTCCTGCACGTTCACACCTACGGGACGAACCACGCCGCTGTGGCCCGTCGATACCACCGACAGGTTGGAGTCCCGTATGTCCTGACCGCCCACTACCACCCGATCTGGTCGATCTATGGCGGCCGGCTGCGCCACGGCATCCGACGCTTCTACGACCGACGGCTAGCCGCCCCGATCGTCGGCGATGCCGCGCGCTTGATCGTCCAGACCCAGGAGGAGGAGCGCCTGATCCGCGCGAACGGCTTCCCGCTCCCCCGGGTGGAAGTCATCCCGCCGGGATACACCCCGGCTCCCGCGCCCCCCGCGGACCCGGAGGCGTTCCGTCGCACGTTCCAGATCAACGGGCCGTTCGTCCTCTTCGTGGGCCGTCTGGCCTCGAACAAGGGGCTGATCGCCCTTGTGGACGGCTTTGCGGACCTGGCCCGGCACGACGCGTCGGCGTACCTCGTCCTCGTGGGGGCCGACGGAGGGGAACAGGCGCGCGTCGAGCAGCGCGTACGCGACCTCGGGCTCGCGGGTCGGGTTCGGCTGACGGGCTTTGTACAGGACGAGGGGCTCCTCGCGGCCGGTTTCCGCGAAGCCCGGCTCTTCGCCCTGCCGAGCCAGTACGAGGCCTTCGGCCTGGTACTGCTGGAGGCGCTCGCCCAGGGAACGCCGGTCATCGCTTCGCGCGTGGGGGGAATCCCGGAGGTCATCGAGGATGGACGGTCCGGGCGCCTGATCCCTCCGGAGGACGCCGTCGCCCTGGCGGGGGCCTTCCGGGACCTCTGGGAGGACGACGCTGTCCGCCAGCGCTGGGGAGCTTACGGCCGGGATGTCGTGGTTCCCCGCTATCAGTGGGACCGGGTTGTGGACCGGCTGGACGCCGTGTACTCCGAGGTGCTCGCCCGATGAAGATCGCCCAGGTGACGCTCCGCTTCGACGCGCCGGGCGGCGTGGAGACGGTCGTCCGAGAACTGGCGGTCCGGCTGCAGCACCGGGGGGAAGAGGTCGAGGTGTTCGCGAGCGACCTCTTCGACGAGGCGCACTGGGTCCGGCGCAGCGACTTCCCTCCGACGGTCGAAGGAGTCCCGGTCCACCGGTTCCCGGTCTACAAGCGGCTCATCCCCGGCCTCACGATGCCGCTCGTCGTGGGGCTGATGAGTGGCCTCGGAGACCGTCAGCCGGACCTCGTGCACGCCCATTCGCATCGGTACGGACATGTGCTGGAGTCCGCCGCCGAGGCCCGTAAGCTGGGAATCCCCTGGGTCGTGACGGCGCACTACCATCCGGCCCGGCAGGACCAGGGTGCGCTGCACCACTCTCTTCTGAGAGTCCAGGACCTGCTCTTCGGGGCCACGACGTATCGAACGGCGGACGCGGTCATCGCGATCACGGAGCAGGAGCGTCGACTGCTGTCCGAGTTCGTGCCGCCGAACCGGATCCGGGTCATCCCGCACGGCGTGGACCTGGCCGCGTGGAGCGTCCCGGACGCGCCGGGTCTCGTGCTCCCGGACCTGCCCCCCCGGTACCTCCTCTACACGGGACGGGTTGCACAGAACAAGGGACTCGGCCTCCTGCTCGACGCCCTGGCCCGGATCCCACCGCCCGAGCGGATCCCTCTCGTGATCATGGGCCGGGACTGGGGGATGCGACCGGAGCTGGAGCAGCAGGCCAGACGGCTCGGGATCTACTCCGAACTGGTCTGGCTGGGGCACGTCGAGGACCCGCGGGTCTACCGGGCGGTCTTCCGCCGGGCCACGGCGTTCACCTTCCCGTCCGAGTGGGAGGCATTCGGTCTCGTGCTCCTGGAGGCCATGGCCGCCGGGGTCCCGATCGTGGCGACACGCGTCGGCGGCGTTCCCGAGGTCCTCGACGAGGGACGCGCCGGCCTGCTCGTGCCGTACGGCGATGTCGAGGGCCTGGCCGGTGCGATTCGCGAGGTCCTCGGGTCACCGAGCCGCAGCGCCGCTCTCGTGGCGGCGGCGCGGGACCGGGTGAAGAGCTACACCTGGGACCGGGTTATCGACGACCATCTGGCGCTGTACCGGGAACTCGCTGGCTGACCGGGGGCCGCCGCGGGCGGTCCGCCAATTCCTGGGCGATCCGTCGAAGAGCCGTCCGTTCGGGCTCGGGCCGGGTCAGCGCCGAGAGACGCAGAAACCTCACCGTGAGCCAACGGATCATGCCGTCCTCCGACGACCGGCCATGTCGGTCGCGTACTGATGTAATATCGCGAGCCCCCGTTTGAGGTTAGGCCTCGAGGCGGCGAAGGATAACCGGAGGTGCCGGGCGCCAAGCGGCCCGAAGGCGTCTCCTGGCGTCGTGATCAGGCCCCGCTTGAGGAGGTCACCGGCCGCCACGTAGGCCGTGACCGGCCAGGTGAACCGGGGGAAGGCGTAGAAGGCACCCGCCGGCGGAACGCATCGGATCCCGGGCATCCGGTTGAGCTCCTGGACGACCAGCTCCCGCCTGGCCCGGAACTCGGCCCGCATGGCCGCCGTCGCCTCCTCGGCCGCGCCGAGACCCGCCCAGACCGCCGCCTGCGCCGGGGTGGACGGGCAGGCGATCATGTGGTAGTGCACCTTGTTGATCTCGACGGCGAGGGCGCGCGGGGCGACCAGGAACCCCAGGCGCCACCCGGTCATGGCGAACATCTTGGAGAACGAGTTCACGACCACGGCGTGGTCGCTCTTACCCGCGAAGGTGGTGTGCTGGCCCTCGTAGACCATCTCGTCGTAGACCTCGTCCGAAATGATCGTCAGATCGTGCCGGTCGGCGAAGGCGAGCAGACGCTCGACGGTCGTTCGGGGGAACACCCCGCCGGTCGGGTTCGAGGGAGAGTTCACGACGATCGCACGGGTCCGGGACGTCACCTTCCGCTCGAGCTCATCCAGGTCGGGCAGGAAGCCGTGGGCTTCGAGCAAGCTGTAGGTTACCGGGTTGGCCCCGGCGAGCCGCGCGTGGGGCGCATAGAGTACGAAGCCCGGATCCGGGACGAGGACCTCATCGCCGGGGTCGTAGAGAGCCAGGGAGCAGGCCATCAGCCCCTCCGAACCCCCGGCCGTGATGATCACGTTCTCTCGACCGATGGTCGGGTCGGCGTCGCGGTATCGGTCCGCCACTTTTTCCCGGAGGGCGGTCAGGCCGGCCGACGGGCCGTAGTGATTCATCTTCTCGCGGACCGCCGCCACGAGGGCGTCGATGACTACGGCCGGGGGCTCGAAGTCCGGCTCGCCGAGCCCGAGGTTGATGGCTCCGGCCGGAGCGCCCTCGAACATCCGACGGATGCCGGAAATCTCGATGTCGCGAACCCGCTGCGCGACCACCGCCGCAGGACTTGGGCCATCCCCATAACCGTTGTGGGATTGCGTACGAAGCCGGCCGGAGTCGCCCTTCCGGGCGCAAGCAAGATGTAGCAATATGCTACCCGGACCGCGGGGTTACGCTCACGACCGTAACTGTCGTCGTCGGGGCCCAGTTCGGCGACGAGGCCAAGGGCAAGATCACCGACTTTCTCGCCGCCCATGCCCGATTCGTCGTTCGCACCGGCGGTGGACCGAACGCCGGACACACGATCGTGCTCCCGCAAGGGAAGGTCGTCCTGCACCAGCTCGCCTGCGGGGTCCTTCGAGCCGGCGTCACGGGGGTGTCCGGTCCCGGGATGGTCATTGACCCTGTCGCGCTGGAATCGGAGATCCTCGAACTGCAACAGCGGGACCTCCTGAAGGGCGAGCTCGTGATCAGCGAGCGGGCCCACGTCATCCTCCCCCTGCACACCCTCGAGGATGCTTGGGAAGAGGACCTGCGCATCTCCAAGAGCCCGGGCGGCTCCGTCGGGACCACGCGTCGTGGGATCGGTCCCGCCTACGCGGACCGCTACGGCCGCTGGGGGATCCGGATGGTCGACCTGGTCCATCCCGCCGAGCTCGGGCAGAAGCTCGACCTCCTGTATGCGACGAAGACCTTCCTCAAGGACCCGCCGCCGCGAGACCAGCTCGAGTCGGCGCTGACCGAGATGGGCTCGCGCCTCGCGATGTACGTCCGGCCGACCGAGCCGATGCTCTGGAACGGGATCACCGAGGGCCAGTCCATCCTGCTCGAGAGCGCGCAGAGCGCGCTCTTGGACGTCGACTTCGGCATGTATCCGTTCGTCACCAGCTCCCACCCCACCGCGGCCGGCGCGCTCGTCGGGAGCGGGATTCCTCCCTCCGAGCTCGACGAGGTCCTCGGCGTCGCGAAAGCCTACGCGACGCGCGTCGGCGCTGGGCCCTTCCCGACCGAGGTCGGAGGGGAAATGGGGGAGTTCCTCGCCCGAGAAGGAGAGGAAAGGGGGGCTACGACCGGCCGACCCCGTCGCTGCGGCTGGCTGGACCTGGTCCTGCTCCGATACGTCTGTCGGCTCAACGGCTTCAGCTCCCTCGCGATCACGAAGGCGGACGTCCTCGGGGGCCTCGACGAGGTGCCGATCTGTGTGGGCTACCGGACCGATGCCGGCGAGATGATCACGGACTATCCCCCGACGCTGGCGAGCGACTACGCCAAAGTGACCCCGGTGTACGAGAAGTTCCCGGGCTGGCCGAGCTTCACGTCGCGGCTGCGGGAGAAGATCCGACGCGAGGGGACCAGTGCCGTACCCGGGGCGCTCAAGCGGTTCCTCCACTACATCGCCCAGGAGACGCGGGTCCCCGTCGAGTACCTGGGGTTCGGTGCAAGCCGGGACGACACGCTCTGGCTCGGCCGGGGCGCCTCCGCTCACCCGGTCACGATCACCCCGTGGACGGCGTGAGATCCCTCGGACACGCGGCGGGGCCGGTGCGTGATCGACGTCTTCGTCTACGTCGCCTTCGTGGCCGGGGTCGTCGCCGGTCATCTCACGGACTGGCGTAGTCCCTGGGTCGACCGGGCCACCATCGCCGACATCGCGGTGCTCGTGTTCTTCCTCGGGGTGGTCCTGTCCGCCCTTCCGGGCGACGAGCTACTGGACGCGATCCCCCTCGCCCTGGGCCTGGTCGGGCTGACGCTGGCCATCACGGTGGGGCTGACGTTCGTCCTTCCGCGGCGCCCGCCCGCGGCGGGCCACGGCCAGCGGCCGAGGCCCTTGGGGGTCCTCGTCGTCGTGGCACTGGTCGCCGGGTACGTGGCAGGTCGCTTCGTGACCCTGCCGGGAGAATTGGCCCTGACGGTCGCGCTCTATGGGTTGCTCGCCCTCGTCGGTTTCAACATCCGGCTCACATGGGCCTCGCTCCGGACCGCACCGACCCCGGTCCTCGCCGCCATCCTTGGAGCTCTCATCGCCGCACCGGTCTTTTCCGTGCTCACGCGATTCCCGCTCCGCGCGGCTCTGGCTGCCACGTACGGATTCGGCTTCTACAGCCTCGCCGGTCCCCTGGTCACGACCGCCATCGGGCCGGTCGCCGGCCTCGTGGCCTTCCTCACGAACTTCTTCCGGGAGAATCTGACGATGATCACGGCGCCGTGGCTCGGCCCCCGAGTTCGGTCCGAGGGCCTGACCGCGATGGGGGGCGCGACGACGATGGACACGACGCTCTACTTCGTCACCGCGTATGGCGACTCCGACGCAGGCTCGATGGCGTTGGCCAACGGACTCATTCTCACGGTGCTGGCCACGTTGGCGATCCCGCTCCTCCTCACCCTCCCGTAAGGGGTGCGGGGCGCGGGGCGAGACCGTTATGGGGCAGGACGCGTCCGTCGGCGTCCCCGACGGGCTCGTAGTCCAGCGGTGAAGACGTCGCTCTCACACAGCGAAGACCGCCGGTTCGAATCCGGCCGAGCCCATCTCCCGGGTCGAGCGCTCGGCCGGGCTTACACGAGGGGCTCCGAGGGAGGTTCTGCGTCGCGAAGCCGGGCGTAGGCGAAGAGATACAGCACGCCGATCAGAGCGGTGACGATCAGCACGACGAAGAGGATCCCGAGTACCAGGGTCGGGGTTCGGGCTTGCCCGTAGTATCCGCGTCGGGCGGGCGCGTACGACCGAGCGTAGGCGACGATCAGGAGGAGGCCGGTCGCGATTCCGACCCCGACGCCGATGGCTCCGAGGTTGGGAGAGGCGGACACACCAACGGCCCCGAGGGCGGCCTTCGCCTCGAGCGCCGAAACGACGATCAGGACCGCCGAGACCACGATCTGAATGGCGAGAGCCACCGTCAGAACGGCCTCGGCAACGACTCCGTGGGCTTCCTGTCGGTAGGTGCTCAACGACGCCCTCCCGCCGGCGGGGAGGATCGCGAACCTACGTTAGAAGAGTTGGGTCGGTCACGCGGGGGACAAACTTCCGATGGAAGGCCCGCGGGGGGAGCGTCCCCCCGCGGGGAGGAAGGGGTTGGTCCGGCGGGGTCTACGGGCCGGACGAGACCCAGTCGACCTTGAAACCGGCTCCGTTCGAGGCGAGGGCCAGGGGCTCCGCCTTCACGAAGAAGATGGTCTCGTCGTAGGGGAAGTTGTAGTCGACGCTGACGATCCAGTAGATGTTGAACTTGCCCCAGTCGCCGAGCGACTTGGTCACGCCTCCGATGGTCGCAGACGCCCCGAAGAAGTCCACCGGCTGGACGTGGGTCAGGCCGAGGAAGCCGTCGTAGTAGGGCGACTCGTCGATCCACTCCGCGGACGCCAGCGCGGCGTCCGGAACCGGTGTGACCGGGCTCACGAAGGTCCAGCCCTGGGTCGTGTCCTCGAGAACCGTCTTGAACGTCGGCACGCCCGTCTCGTTGAGTCCTTCGTAGGTCACCCAGGCGGTGATGTGGTCACCCGGGTAGACGGCGTTCGAGGACACCACCGAGCCAGAGGGGTAGAACTCGTACCAGGCGTAGTAGGACGGCTCGCCGTAGAAGCAGTCGGAGCTCGTGCCGGTCTGCTCGACGGTCGGCGTGAAGGCGCCGTCAATCCCGACCCAGACCGCATTGCTGTCCCAGGTTCGCTGAGCGTCCGGGCAGGTCGTCGACGTCGCGCCGACGATGGTCGGAACGATCCAGGAACCAATGACGTGCGTCACGGTGTAGGAGGTGTTGTACACGACATAGCCGTCCCAGTTGTACGAGCCGAGACAGTTAGAGCCGACGGTAAGCGGGCACGACAGAGCGACATCGGCCGACGTCGACAACGGCCCCGAGCCCACCCCGATCATCGTATGGCCATAGTGAGTCGGGCTGCCCGCCAGGGTCGGCGTGGTGGCGCTCGTCGCGGGTGCGTGCATGCTAGCCGTCCCGAGGTAACCGACGAGGAAGGCGGCGATCAGCACCCATACCACGGCGATCTCTAACACAGTTCGAGTTCTCATGCGAGGACCCCGGCCCCGGGACCCGTTCCTCGTATTAGAACTTAGGTGAAGCGGGTGGCGCGCCGGGCGGTTGGGCCGACTGTGGTTGGTCCACCTGCCGGTATTTCGCGTAGAATTGGTTCAGGACGAAGGAGATCCGCTTGCCGATCAGCTTCTCGGCCCACACGGGAACCGCAAAGGGCCGGTTGACGTCGAAGTACCGGTAGAACCGCGCGTCGTCGGGCGTTGTCTCGGAGAGCACGTGACGGGCGGCGAAGTCCCCGCAGAACGTCGCCCAGGGAAGACCGACGCAGCCGAGCACATAGTGGATCCAGGGCGCCGTCGGTTCTCGAAGGACACTCGGCATCAGGTCGCGCGTCATGTCGATCCGACCCATCCAGAATTGCCGGAAGTGGGCGTGGCGCGCCGGCGGCCAATGGTCGTGGAACCGACGAATGACCCGGTCGATGATCCGGTCCGTCCAGGTGTCCGCCTTGGCGTAGGTCGTCCACAGGCTGCCGCCGCCGAGGAGGATGCGGTGGTCGCCCGTGAGTCGCCAGTACGCGTAGATGAAGTGGGAGTCCCAGCACTGGAACGGCTCTTCGGGGAACATCGCCGCCACTTCCTGGGGCCGCAGCGGTTCGCTGATCGCGAGGAAGGTCTGGGCGTAGTAGTAGTTCCAGTAGTACGGGGTCAGGCTGCGCGGCAGCTTGTCCGCGCAGAACAGGATGTGATCGGCCGTGATGCTCCCGAGATGGGTGCGGACCGTGTGACCCTCGAGGGCGATCGCCTCGGTCGACTCGTACACGTGGACGCCATGGTCCAACAGGACGTGCTTCAGGGCCTGGGCGTACCGGAGCCCGTTCACCCCGTAGGTGTCCGGGTACCGGACGGCCCCGGTGAATCCGACCGCCCCGATGATCGAGGGAAGCTCGGCCGCCGAGTACCCCCGGACGTGGTACCCCATCGAGGTCCGGGCGGCGAGCTCGTCCCGGATCTCCTTGGGGCCGCCGTCCCCTTCGCCGAGGAAGAGACAGTCCTGTTTCTGGAGGTCCGCCTCGATCCCGTGCTCCCGGATGGTCGAGACCATTCGGTCCACTCCCCACTGAGCACACTCCCAGAGATCCTTCGCCCCCTGTCGTCCGTACCGGCGGAGGATCTGGGAGAGCTCGAGCTCGCTATCGGGCGTAAGGAACCCGGCGCTCTTGCCGGTCGAGCTCCCTCCGCAGACGTTGCGGTCGATGACGGTGACGTCGAGGCCTTGGTCCATGAGGCGAAGTGCCGCGGCGAGGCCGGAAGCGCCGGCCCCGACGATCAGCACATCGGTGCGAATGTTCCCCATGAGCGGCGGTTGCAGCCGGAGCGGGGTACCCATGAGAGTGGTGTACCACCAATCCTGGAGGCGCATTCGTGAGGCCTTCTCTGACCCGGCCGGACGAACCTGCCGGGATCCTCCCGAGGAGCGCAACGGGGTATAACGCCCCGGTTCGACGCGCGGCTACGCGGGCGGGGATCGGGCCCCAACCGACTTTTCAACGGAAGCGGTAGCCCGGAAGGCCCGATGTCGCTCCTGTTCGAAGCCGCCTTCGGTGTTGTTCTCGGGTTTTCTCTGGCCGCGCCACCCGGACCGATGAACGCCCTCATGGCCGCACGCTCCGCCGTCTCCTTCCGCGCCGGTTTCCTCACCGGGCTCGGCGCCTTCAGCGCGGACCTGATCCTCGGGCTGGTCGTCTACCTGCTCCAGCGCGAGCTGGACGTGGAGCTCGTGATCCGGTACGTGTACGTCCTCGGATGCGTTGTCATGCTGTTCTTCGCCTATCGATTGTTCACCCGTCGTCCAGCCCCGGAGGAGACGACCCGGGACCAGCTGTCCGCGTATTCCTCGGCGCTCGGCGTGGGGCTCTCCAACCCTTTCCAGATCCTCTGGTGGCTCACGGCCGGTCTCGCGTTCGCGTACATCGGAGGAGCCGTCCTGCTCGGGGGCCTGTTTGGGGCGATCCTGGTCTGGATCGTCGCGTTTCCGTTCGCCGTGCACACCGGCGTGCAGCGATACCCGCGGACCCGTCAGTACATCGGCTGGGTGTCCGGAGCACTCATGATCGTCTTCGGTGTCTACTTCGCCATCCTGGCGCTGTGAACGGGTGCGCCGGACCCCGGAGCTACTTCGCAAACCGTCGGAAGAAGCTGTCCGGGTTCCAGGTCGGCCGCCGCTCGGCATTGGCGATCCGGAGTGCCAGTGTTTCGAGCAGGGCATCGAACTGTGCCGCCGCAGCCCGGTCGACCGGCTGTTCCAGGTCGTCGAGCGGTGCGTGGTATCGCACCGTCAGCCACTCCTTGAAGATCTTCTCCTCGGGCGTGCCCGGGAGGTAGCTGAACTTGAACGTCAGAGCCGGGACGCCGGTCTTGATGAAGCTGTACTGGTCGCTGCGGATGAACCGGTTATGCTCCGGCTCCTGGTCCGGCTGGACCTCGATCCCGGCGGCCTGGGCCACCGACCGGATGTCGTCTCCCATCGAGGACTCGGCCAGTCCCTGGACCTCGAGGTAGCGGAGCGGAAAGAGCGGATTGTACATGTCCATGTTGACGTCCGCCACGATAGGGCCCGACACGGTCGGGTGGGTCGCGTAGTACTCGGAGCCGAGCAGCCCCTTCTCCTCGCCCGTGACGGCCAGGAACAGCAGCGAGCGACGCGGACGCTGCCCGCTCTCCACGATCGACCGCGCCACCTCGATCAGGGAGGCGACCCCGGAGGCGTTGTCCATCGCGCCACTGTAGATCCGGTCCCCGTTCACCGGCTCCCCGATGCCGACGTGGTCCAAGTGAGCCGAGATCACGACGTACTCGTTCCGGAGCGCCGGGTCGCTGCCAGGGAGGACTCCGGCCAGATTCTGGGAGGTGACCTTGGTGACGTGCATCGCGACGTGGGCACGGATCTTCAGCTTGAGGGGAAAACGCGGCAGGCGCTTTCCGTCCTGGATCAACGGGAGCAACTCGGCGAGGCTATGGCCGCTCGCCGAGAACAGGATCTCCGCCCGGTCGGTGTTGAACGTCGCAGAGAAAGGCAGTGGTGGCGAACCCATTGGACCGAGTTCGACCAAGTCCATCCGGGGCATGAACCGGAACTTGGCCACCCGGGGCCACGGGATCTCGAGCGCCTTGGGATTGGGAATGGCGACGGTTCCGACGGCGCCGGCCGCGCGCATGGCGCGACGGCGCTCGTCCAAGGACTGGTAATGGGACTTGATCGGCCCGGGGAGGTCGGTGGGACCCCCGGTGACGAACACGGCGACCTTGCCGTGGAGGTCCGTCTCCCCGAGGTCGTCATACTGGAGTTCGGGAATCTTGAGCCCGTACCCGACGAAGACCGCCTCGGCGTCCACGTTCTCGACCGAAGCGTAGCTGAGGCCGAGGACTGCGTCCTCCCCGAGCACGACCCGAACGCTCTGGCCGTCGTGCACCAGCTCGAGCGAGGAATGAGGTTCGTCGATCCGGGCCACATGGTAGTCCATGCGTTGGCGGAACCCGTCGGTGCCCGCCGGTTGCAGACCCACCGCACGGAAGTGCTGCTGTACGTAGTCGGCCGCCCGGTCGTATCCCGGGCTGCCCGTGTCGCGGCCCTCCATCGCGTCACTCGCCAGCACTTCGACGTGGCTCCACCATCGCTGGCCGAGAGCGGCCCAGTCGGGCGAACCCCGACGCGCACCTACGGCGGGGGTACCTGTCGCAGCGGCGCCTGACGCTTCGCCGGGTCCAGTCATGGTTCCTTACACTCCCTGAGGGCGACGCCGGAACCCAGCCCGCGGCATAAACGTGCGTACGATGCCCGGACCGGACCGCCCCGAGGAGTCGGTGCGGCCTCGAAAAGAGGTAGGCTTATCGCAGAGCGGGAGTTGTCGGTGCAGGTACCTCCATGGCCGCTGCAACCGTGACTCTGCCGACATGGGCACGCGCCCTGGCGATCGTCGTCGGTCTCGTCGCAATCGCCGCCGGCATCATCGTGCTGGTCTTTCCCGGGATCGCCGTCCTGACGCTGGTCTTTCTGCTCGGGATTGCCCTGCTGTTCATCGGCATCGACCGCTTGATGTCCGGCATCACCGGTCACCCGTACCAGGGCATGTTCGGAATGCCGCTCGCGCCGCCGGCTCAGCCGCCGGCCTCGGGCGGTTCTCCGCCCAAGTGAATCGCCCGGCACGGACGCGCGGGCTCAAGGGTCGAGCCGCCGGGCAACACGGCTTTGAGGCCGTGCGGGCTCGTCCCGCCCGAACCCCATGGCGCGGCATCTGACCCGATCCGAGGTACCCGGGCCCGAGTTCCACGTCCAGGTCACGCTGCCCGTCCCGCTCGACTTCGCCTATCGCTGGTGCACCGACTTCCGGCCGACGGATGCAGCCCTTGAGGGCGAGGCCTACGAGCGAAGGATCCTGTCGCGGACCAAGCGTCGGGTCGTCTTCGAGGACCTCGAATGGATGCCCGTGGGCTGGGACTGGGCCCGCTACGAAGTGGATCTCCAGCCGCCGGATGCGTGGCACATGCAGCGGACGGGAAACCACGCACACATTGTCGGGGACTACCGGCTGACCGCGCTCCCGGGCCAGAAGACGCGCTTTGAGCTCTGGTGGCGACGTCGCCCGGCGCTGGTCGAGTACTTTCGGATGCCGAAGAAGGAGCGGGAACGCACGACGGTCGTCGCGTGGAAACGATTCGCCCGCGCGATGGGGAAGGACTATCGGAAGGCCGCCCGGGCCCGCTAGGACGCCGTCCCGGACGGCTCGAGCGTCGCCCTCGGCCTACAGCTTGTAGCTGTCGTTGATCCGTTTGAACCGTGGGTCGTCCGAGCGGAACGAGTCCGGGTTCGTTCCCCGGATCTCGGCCGTTCGACACGCCAGCATCTGGAGGGGGAGTACCGTGACCATCGGGCTCAGCAGCTCCGGAACCGAGGGGAGCAAGAACGTCGAGAGGGCCGGCGTTACTCCCTCGACCGCCGGCACCGCGAACGGCTGCGACTCGTCGTGCACCACTAAGATCGTGGCTCCCAGGAGCTCGAGGGCCCGGACAAGGTCCGTGGCGCGCGCCGAGGCCCCGCTCGGCGGTACCAGCACGACACCCACGTCCCCGGGCTGCTGAGGCTGGAGTCCCCCATGGAGCAGGTTCTCGATCTCGAAGCCCTCGGAGGTGAGGTAGGACGATTCCTTGACCTTGAGCGCGCCCTCGCGGGCAGTTTGGACGTTCGGTCCGGCCCCGGCGAACACCACCCGCCCGGACCGCGCCAGCGCCTGGGCCACCGGCTGGAGGACATGGTCGCGCTGGACGACCTCGGCCACCGTCTCGGGCATCTTCTCGAGCACCGGGCGCAGCGGATGCGGAGCGCCACTGGCCCGCTCGGCGAACGCGAGGCCCGTCATCCACAGGGCCGTCAGGTTCCCGGTGTAGCTCATCGTGTGGGTCGAGGACTTTTCCTGCGGCGCCGTGTGAAAGATCACCTCGGGAATGGACATCGGAGAATCGAAGCCCGTGACCCCGATCATCCGGGAGCCGGCAGCCTTGGCGATCTCGAGTACCCGGTTCCCGTAGGTCTTGGCCCCCCGGTGGCTGATGACCACCACAACGTCCTCCCGCCGGGGCGTGGGCCCGTAGTTCGCGAAGTCGAAAACGGTGCGAGCTTCCACGTCCAGTCCGAGGGAGCGATACAGGTACTCCGTCACGATAGCGGCGTGGCTGCTCGTGCCGGTGCCGGTGAGGTAGACACGGCGTGCGCCGGCCAGGATCTCGGCTGCCGCCCGCGCATGCTCGGCCTCCCGGGTGAGGACGTCCCGAATGATCTCCGGCTGGCGGTGGATGCTCTGGTACAGTGCGCTCGTGTGCGATGTCGCCATGACGACGCTCTCCTTCGGTCGACCGACGGCGAGCGTCAAGGCCTAATCAAGGACCCGGCACGGCCGGCCCTCGACCGAGGATCGCGACACCGCCCGCGTGTCGCCCGCAAAAACGGCCGCGAGGAGAACCCGAGCCCACGAAGTCCTTTAATGCGGTGCCCTCGTAACTTTGGTCGGTTGTAGTCATGTCCGCCGGTTCTTCTTCGCGCAAGCCCAGCTCTGCCACCGCTCCGCATCGGCCTCCGACGAAGTCACGGGGCGTCCGCATCCTGACGCCCATTCCGGGTCCCAAAGCCCGGGCGATCGTGGCGGCCGACGAACAGTACCTGATGACCACGACGAAGACCTCCCCGATCGCGGCGTATGAAGCCGAAGGGGTCTGGGTCACGGATGCGGATGGAAACCGGTTGCTCGACTTCTCCTCCGGCGTGGGCGTCCTCAATGTGGGTCACTGCCACCCGGACGTCGTGGCGGCGGTCCAGGAGCAGACCGCTCGGCTGATGCACTTCGCCGGGACGGATTTCTACTACGAATCGCAGACCACCCTAGGGAAACGACTCGGGGAGCTTACCCCGGGCGACTTCCCGAAGAAGGTCTTCTTCACCAACAGCGGGACGGAGAGCGCCGAGGCCGCGCTCAAGCTCGTCCGCTGGCAGAAGCAGCGTCCGCTCGTGATCGGACTCCTCGGCGCATTCCACGGCCGGTCGATGGGGTCGCTCGCGATGACCGCCTCCAAGCCGGTCCAGCGGGCGCGATTCAACGCCCATACGGGCGGTGGCACGCACATTCCCCCGCCGTACTGTTACCGTTGCCCGTACAAGCTCACGTATCCGAGCTGCGACCTCTACTGCGCGAAGATCCTGAAGGAGCTCTACTTCGAAACGGCCGTGCCGCCCTCCGACGTGGCGGCGATGATCGCCGAGCCGGTGATGGGCGAGGGCGGGTACATCGTTCCGCCCAAGGGCTGGCACACGACGATCAAGAAGATCCTGGACGACGAGGACATCCTGTTCATCGACGACGAGGTCCAGTCCGGGATCGGCCGGACCGGGAAGATGTTCGCCATCGAGCATCACGGCGTCGTACCGGACGTGGTCACGACGGCCAAATCCCTCGGCGGTGGACTGCCGATCGGAGCGATCATCACTCGCAAGGACCTCGACTATCCCGCCAAGGGCGCCCACTCCAACACCTTCGGCGGGAACCTGGTGTCGGTCGCGGCGGCTCAGGCCGTCCTCAACGTCATCGACAAGGAGCACCTGCTGGAGAACGCCCGGGTCCAGGGCGCCTACCTGGTCCAGCGCCTGCGGGAGCTCCAGCGCAAGTACGAGGTCATCGGCGACGTCCGGGGCCTGGGCCTGATGGTCGCGACCGAGTTCGTCGAGGACCCGAAATCGAAGGCGCCGGCCGTCGCGCTTCGCGACCAGATCCTGGTCGAGGCATACCAACGGGGCCTGATCCTGCTGCCGTGCGGCAAGTCCACCGTCCGGTACATTCCTCCGTTGATCATCCAGCGGGACGAAGTCGACGAAGGCGTCGAGATCCTCGACGCGGCCATCGGAGCGGCCCTGCGGGCCCGATGAAGGCCGGACTCCTCGCCGGCCCCGGGCGCGTCACGGTGGAGGACCGGCCGGACCCGACGCCGGGCCCGGGCGAGGTCGTGGTCGCGATGGCCGCCTGCGGCATCTGCGGGTCGGACCTCGAGAAGGTCAAGGGAAACTACCGGGCGACGCAGGTCATCGGCCATGAACCGGTCGGTACCGTCGCGGCCGTCGGCGCCGGCGTGACCGGCCTCGCCGTCGGGGCCCGGGTCTTCGCCCATCACCACGTGCCCTGCTACTCCTGCCCCGCCTGTTTCGCCGGAGCGTACACCTACTGTCCGTCGTACACCAAGACCAACCTGGACCCGGGCGGCTTTGCCGAGCAGTTCCGGGTGCCCGCCACGAACGTCAGCCGCGGGGCCGTGCTCCCGCTCGCCCCCTCCCTCAGCTGGGAGGATGGAGCGCTGCTGGAACCTGCGGGCTGCGCCCTCACCGCGCTGCGGACCGTCGGGCTGCCCCCCGGAACCTCGGTCATGATCCTGGGCCTGGGCCCGGTGGGCATCCTGTATGCCCGTCTCGCGCGGACCCTGGGGGCCGGGTGGATCGGAGGCGCCGACCCCTCGAACCTCCGCCGCACGGCCGCCGGCCGGCGGGGCACGGACACCACCGTGGACCCGCGGAACGCGGAGAAGGTCCGACAGCTCGTTCAACTGGCCACGGGCGGACGCGGGGTCGATCTCGCCGTCGTCGCGACCAGCGCTGCGGCCGCCGTCCCGCTCGCGGTCTCGCTGGTCCGACGCGGGGGCACGGTCAACCTCTTCGGGCTTCCCGAGGCCGGAAGCCGTCTGGAGGAGGACCTGCAGCAGCTCTACCTGCGCGGGATCCGGATCCTTCCGACCTACGCGACGACCGAGCGGGACGTCGCGGAGGTCCACTCGCTGCTCGGGGCCAAGCGGCTCGAGGTCCGGGACCTCGTCACGCACCACTTCACGCTCGACAAGCTGCCGGAGGCCTTCCAGCTCGCGGCCCAGCCGGAAAAGGCGCTCAAGGTGATCGCGACCGGGCCGGCGTTCTCGGGATAGCGCCCGGGCTACGCCTCGGCGCCCTCGCCCAGGACCTGGTGCGCCACGCGGTGGCCGCCGTGAACCCGAGCCCGGGGCCCGACGATGGAGTGGAGCACCGACGCGCCGGCATCGATGGTGGCCCGGTCCATCAGGATGCAGTCCTCGAGGTACGCCCCCGCGCCCACGATCACGTGGGGACCCACCGTCACCGAACCGCCGAACGTCGCGCCCTCGACGGCCGCGGAGGGGTCGACCGCGGCCGGCCCTCGTCCCGTGGTCCCGGTCGGAAGAGCGCGCCGGCCCCCGCGGCCGGCCTCGAACAGGAACTTCTGGGCGCGCAGCAGGCGCTCCGGGGTCCCGGCATCCTCCCAGAATCCCTGGCCCCGGAAGGCGTAGACGCCCTCGGCGAGGAGGCCCGGCACGACCTCGCGCTCCCAACTCACCGGGGGCTGCGCGGGGATCCGCGCCAGGACCTCCCGTCGCCAGACACCGAGCCCGGCGTTGATCCACCGGGAGGGAGCGTCCTCCCGCGTCGGCTTCTCGACGAACCGAAGGATCTTGTCGTCGGCATCCAGGGCCGCGACCCCGTACGGGGTCGGGTCCTCGACCTCGACCAGCGTCATCGTCCCGATACCGCCGTGAGCCTCCTGGGCCGTCACGAGTGCCGCCACGTCGAAGGCCGCGATGACATCAGAGTTCAGCAGCAGGAAGGGGTCCGACATCTCCCCGCCGGCATTCCGCATGCCTCCCCCCGTGCCCAGCGGCTCTGTCTCCGCGACCATCCGGACCGGGATCTTCGGAGGATGTTCGGTGACGTATCGTCCGATCTCGTCGGCCTTGTACCCCGTCGCAAGGACGGCCTCCTCGACGGAGGGCGGGAGAAGGTCGAGAACGTGGTACAGCATCGGCTTCCCGGCGAGCGGGATGAGCTGCTTCGGAACGGCATACGTGACG
>JASHPT010000080.1 GCA_030037955.1 Thermoplasmata archaeon | reverse complement strand
ACCTGCTCGCCGGGTTGCAGCGAGATCGGGGCAATGCCCACGCCCCCATGGAAGATCGGCTCGCGGCCGCCGCGGATCGAAAAGCCCGAGCGTCGTTCTTCCATGCGTCGCTCCTCGGCAAGGAGGTCGTACTAGTTCACCGTGTCGAACCTGGGGAGCGGGCCGGGAAGCCCCATGCGGGCACGGTCCTCGCTAGGGGACTGGCCCTAATCGTAACTGCAGCCACTCCGGCTCGGTTCGGCGCCTGTCTGCGGTGCGACTCTCCGATCCGGAGATTCCGGGGTGAGCGCCGCTTTAACCCGGAGTCGGTGCCTCGGGAGCACATGGGCGGAGCCACACCCCTCCGGGGAGCCTCGGCCCGCCGGTTCGACTCGTTCCTCGTCGCCCGTGGACTCGAGGGTCGTGTCGTCGAGCTGCCGGACACAACTCGCACGGCCGCCGACGCCGCGAAGGCTGTAGGTTGTGAGATCCGGCAGATCGTGAAATCGCTCGTGTTTCGCGGTCGCTCCTCCGGCGCCCCGATCCTGATCCTCGTATCAGGAGCCAACCGCGTCGACGAGGCGTGGATGACGCAATTCACATCGGAGCCGCTCGAGCGCGCCCATCCTGAGTTCGCACGGTCGGCCACCGGATACGCCATCGGGGGTGTCCCCCCGGCCGGTCACCCGTCCCCGATCCCGACGTTCATCGATTACGATCTCCTGGAGCTACCGGAGCTGTGGGCCGCCGCCGGCCATCCGAACGCGGTCTTCCGACTCACGTCGCTGGAGCTGCTCAATCTCACGCGCGGGCGTCCTGTCCCGGTCACGCCCTTCGTTGCCGGACCCGACGCGTCGGCCCCATGGGAGACATTCGATTGCTACGGCACGCTGGTGGACTGGCGGGCGGGGTTCGTCAAGACGGTCCAGCGGATCGGCCTGGCGTCGACCTCGGCCGCCGGGGAGCGCCTCTTTCGGCGCTATCTGGCGGAGGAGCCGACAGTGGAGTCCGGGGCGTTTCGATCCTACCGGGAAGTCATGATCGCGACATTGATCCGCGCCGTGCGTCACGCCGACGGGTCGGAGCTCGCCGCCGAGCGGGCACGCGAGCTGCCCGACTCGATTCCGGACTGGCCGATCTTTCCCGATGTGCTCCCGGCGCTCGATGCTCTCCGAGGTCGGGGTATCCGGGTCGGCGTCCTATCGAACATTGATCGAGACCTGCTCGACGCGACGCTGGCGCGTCACGGCCTGGTCGCGGACTGCATCGTGACGGCCGAGGCCGTTCGTTCGTACAAACCGGCGCCCCCGCACTGGATTCGGTTCCTCAAGGAACAGCGGCTGCTCCCTTCCGCGGTGATGCACGTGTCGGCCTCGTACGAGTACGACCATGCGACCGCTGCGGCGCTCGGATTCCGGACGGTGTATGTGGCGAGGGACGGGCCGCTCCGGCCCGGCGCCGCCGTTTCCGAAGTGGTTCCGGATCTCGTCGGGCTCGCGGATCTCGCCGTAGCAACGGACTCCGGCGACTCGTCCGTCCGTCGGTAGGCCGACCCCGGGGCGGTGGGGTGGGGCCTCCGAGCATCGCCCTTTAAGACGGAGTATCCTCCCCGGGACGGATGGCCAAGAGCGGTGGCCCACCAGGCGAGACCGGGGCCCGGGTGAAAATCGACCTGTCGGAGACCGCTCGCCTCTGGCTCCGCCAGCGCATGCGCGTCGTGGGCACCGGAGTAGCCCTGGGGTGCGCGTTCATCGTGGTCGGCGGGATCGAGGTCGGGCTGCTCGCCCCGCGGGGCCCGTCGCTCACCTATGGGATCGCGCTGCTGCTCATCGTCCTGGGGTTCGGGGTGGCCTTCGTGAGCCTCTATTCGGGCCTCATCAACCCGGTCTCGGGGATCCGGGCGAACGCGTCCGGAATCACCTTCGATCGACGGTGGGGCGGACGTCGCACCTGGGACTGGAAGGATACGGACCTTCGCCTCGACATCGATGACCGGAGCGACGATCCGGCGGCGGACGACGACGCGCGCCGCCAGCTGTTCTTCGAGGGTCCGGCCGGTATCTACGGCAATCTGACCCCGTCCTCCCTCACCCCCCTGCTCGACACGGCCCGGGCGTACGGCGCCGTGGTCTCGACCCGGCAGCTCTCCCAGCGGGAGCGAGGCCGCGATCACCTCGTGCGCCGCATCCGGATCCGACCGCGACCGATCCGTTGAGTCCTCGCCGGCCGGCCTGAGCCGCCTCGGCACCGCGAGGCTCTTCTTCTTCGGCGGGGTGCTCCTCTTCCCTCGGGGGACCGGGTGGCCGCGTACACGCTGGGGACCGCCGACGCCGGCCGGGATCCCCTGTGGTCTCGGGTCCGGTCCGCGCTCACGCGCGCGAATCCGGAGTTTCGGGACGCCGCGTTCACGCCGATGCCGCCCGCCGTGACCAAGCCGGCCGTCCGGGACCCGCCGCTGGTGGGTCCCTCGCGGGGGCGCACGTGGGAGATCGTCTACTATCGTCCGACCTTCTTCTCCCCCTCGCCGTTGCTCAACATCGTCACGGGGATCCGCTGGGACGACCCCGGTCGGATGGTGCACCACGAAACCCCGTGGCTGTACATCGGGGGACGCCCCCGCATCTTCTCGCGGCTCAGCCCGGACCTCGACTGGATCGTCGAGAAGCAGCGGCGGGCCGAGCGCAATCTCGCCGGATACAAGACCGGCGACCCGGCCTTCGATCGGCAGTGGGCGTGCTACGCCTATCGGTCCAATCCAGCAACGGTGCTCCAGAATCCGGGGCGCAGGCGCTGGCTCCAGGGGCTGAGGGACCTTCGGCTCCGGCGGGGTGACGACGCGCCCACGATCGCCTCGCTCGGGACCACGGTCTCGATGGGCCTCGCGGTGCGGGACTCCGAGGATACCGTCCGGCAGGCACGCGACCTCGTGGGGAACTTCGGTCAGATGCTGGATGAGATCGAAGTCTCGACGGGGAATCCCTCGGCCACCCAGGTTGCGCTCCCGATGGACCTCCTGCCCGACGGGACGGGCTATCCCTCGCCGACGCTACGATTTCGATGCGTGTGGTGCGGACAGGAGACGCACCCTCGGTTCGTCCGGGAGTTCCATACCGAGATCTGCGAGCAGTGCC
>JASHPT010000079.1 GCA_030037955.1 Thermoplasmata archaeon | reverse complement strand
CCGGGGGATAGGTCCAGATGCAGCGGATGCGCACGGGCTGCCGAGGTTGTCGACGGTCCGCGAGTCTTCCTCCTCGAGCGCCACTGGAATGGCACGGAGCCGACCGATGAACCGACTCACCGCGAGCCTGCGTTCCGGGCGGGTCTCGTGGGCCGTGGCGGCCGTAGTGATCCTGATCGGGTCTGGAAGCGTCGCCTATGCGTGCACAAGCCCGGGCGGCTGCGGGAGCTGGGGTGGCGGCGGAAGCTGCCCGTCCGACTTCTCGATCATCTGGTCTTCCTACTCTAGCCCGCTGCCGGTTCCCGCGAGCAGCGGCGTGGCGTGTTCAGCCACGCTGAAGAGTTCCTCGCTGCTCGTCGTCACGGCCTCTAACCTGATTCCCGGTGCCGGGTGCGACTTCTTTGCCACCATCACGAACACCGGGAGCTATGCCGGCACCCTCGGCGACACGATAGATCCCTCCTCGACCTGCGCAAGCTACTTCCTGTACTCGGACAACATCAACGCGCATTCGCCCGTCCAGACGATTTCTGCGGGCGGAACGTTCGGCTATCAGTCCAGCCTATCGCTGTCGCCCTCAACGCCGAGCTCGTGCGAGGGCTCGAGCGCAAGCTTCCTCATCACGATCACGGGCGCGGCGACTCCGCCGCCCCTGAAGCCCCCGACAATCTCTGCCAGTCCTTCAACCATCTACTCGGGACAGAGTTCGGTGCTCTTGACGACCAGTTCGTTCAGCGGCGGCATCTCGCCCTACACCTGTCAGTGGCTCGTTCAGAGCCCGTCCGCTTCCAGCTACAGCAACCTGGGGGGACCCTTTGGCTGCAGCGCCGGAGACACACCCAGCACCTCTACCGGGACGTTGACGACGACCGGCACCTGGCACTTCGAGCTCCAGGTCACCGACAGCGAGCCCGTCACCGTGGTGTCGAACGCCGTCTCGGTCACGGTCGAGCCCAAGGTCACGACCTACTCCGTGACCTTCTCCGAAACGGGCCTTCCGTCGGGCCTCACGTGGCAGGTGACCGTGGACGGAGTCACCAAGAGCCTCATCACCGTCGGCGGATGCGCGAACAGTCTCACCTGGACGGGCCTTTCGAGCGGTACCTACTCCTACACGGTCGCCGGCAACCCCGGCTGGCACCAGTCGACGCTCCCGTATACCGGCACCGTTGTCGTGAGCGGCGCTTCGGTGACCGAACCGGTGCTGGTCTACACGCAAGTGACCTATGCCGTGACGTTCACGGAGACCGGACTACCCTCGGGAGATTCGTGGTCCGTGACGCTGGGTGGAGTCACGGGCACCTCGAAAGGGTCCACGATCACCTTCCTGGAAGCAAACGGGACCTATTCGTACTCCGTGAACACGAGCCCGAGCTGCCCGCGCACCCCGAGCTCAGGCACTGTAACCGTGAACGGCGCGCCGGTCTCGGTCAGCGTGAAGGTCACCTAGCGGGTCGCCCCGGGCCCCTCGTGGGCTATGCGAAGAGATCCGGGACCGTCGGATCGATCCTCACGTTGAGTAGCGCCGGTCCGGAGTTCTCCCGGAGCCAGTGCAACGCCTCGTCCAGCTGGGTCGACTGTTCGACCGTCCGGACTGCCAGGCCATACCCTTGCCCCAGACTCTCGACGTCGACGCCCGCTACCCGGAGATACTCGGCATCGGTCAACCGGCCGTGAAAGGACTTGGAGTAGCTGCGGAGAATGGCGTAGCTCTGGTTGTTCACGACCACGATCTTGACCGGGATCGAGTAGTGGACCAGGGTCCACAGGCCCTGCACGGCATACTGGAGGGCTCCGTCCCCCACCACGGCTAGGACCTTCGGAAGTCGGAGACCGAGGCCGATGGAAGCGGCGAGGCCCCAGCCGAGCTGTCCGCTCCGGGATCCGAAGTAACTGCGGTGGCCGTGGTACACTCCCATCGACTTCAGCGTAGGAGTCAGCGAGACCGCCTCATCGACGATCGTGTAGTCAGGAAACCGCCGCGCTACCGCGTCGAGTACGTAGACGCCCCCGAGCGTCGCGGCGGCTCGTGCCACCCGATTGGGGCGTCCGAGATCCGTCGGTCTCCGGAATGTTTGGGCGCGAGAGGATACGAGCGGCACGAGCCGTGCCAGCTGTTGCTTCAGGTTGCCCCAAGCATGGGCCGCGTGCAACCGATTCGCCACGGCCGGATCCGACCCAACGTAGACCACGTCCTTTCCCGGCAGCAGAGGGGCCGGCGTATACGGGTAGAGCGTGAGGTCCGCACCCACCAGCAGGACGAGGTCATGATCTCCGAGCGCCGAATCAATCAGTGCCGACGCGGGCAGCAGGTCACCGGCGAAGGGCCCGAAGGGAAGTGCCACCGGCGCCCGAGAGCAAAGCGGCTCCGCGTAGACCGGGACCCCGAGTCGGGCCGCCAGGTCGGCCAGCTCCGCAAAGGCGTCGAAGACGTCGACTTCGTATCCCGCAACGATCACAGGCCGGGAGGCGGCATTGATCCGCTCGGCGATCGCCTCTGTCGTCTCGAACGATTCGGTTGGGAGGGTGGGAGCAGATTCATAGGCGAAGCCCGCGGACTCCATCACGTCCATGGGCAGGCTGAGCAGGACGGGTCCCCGAGGGAACTCCATGGCGTGTCGGAACGCGAGATCGAAGGCCCCCTCGACGTCGGCGGCACTGCCGACCTCGTGGGAATACTTCACGAGACCGGCCGCCATGGACTCAAAGTCGCCCTGAAGCAAGGGCTCGTACTCCCGGTGCCGGCGGTCCTGCTGACCCACGGTGATCAGCACGGGGGACCGGTTCCGTCGTGCGGTGTCGATGAATCCGATCGCATTTCCGAGGCCGGGTGCTGCGTGGAGATTCGCGACCGCTACGCCATCGGTCGCCTGTGCGAGGCCGTCCGCCGCGCCGGCGGCGATCGAGTCGTGAAGGGTCAGAATGTACCGCTGGCGGACCCCCTCCAGAAAGGGAAGCTCGGTCGTTCCGGGATTGCCGAAGATCTCCCGGATCCCCCGTCGCTCGAGGAGGGCCGAGATCTGCTCCGCGACCTTCGTACTTCGGCCCTCCGGACCCTGGCCGTCGTTACGCCGGGAGGGTATCCACCCGGAACTGGGGTTCCTTTCCCTGAGCGAATCGGAGGACGTTCTTCACGGTCTCCTGCAGGAATCGCATCTGGGCCTCTTGGGTCACGCCCGCCATGTGAGGCGTGAAGACGGCCCGCTCCGACCGAAAGATCGGGTCCGAGAAGTCGGCCGGCTCGGTCGGGAAGACGTCCAGCGCCGCCCGGAGCTTCCCGCTGGTTACCGCTTGGGTGAGGGCGGCGGTGTCCACCAGTTCTGCGCGCGCCGTATTGATCAGGAGCGCGCCGGCCTTCATCTTCGCCAGACGATCCGCGTTGACGATTCCCCGGGTTTCCTCCGATAGGGGGAGGTGCAGCGAGACAATGTCGGAATGTTCCAGAAGCTCGTCGAGCGGAACTGCGGTGAGGCCGAGTGAGCGCTCCTGCTCCGGCGCCAGAGGGACTTTGTCGTAGTAGATCCCGGACACCTCGAACGGGACGAGACGCGCCGCGAGCTCCCGTCCGATGCGCCCCGTCCCGACGATGCCGAAGACCTTGCCGGCGAGTTCCTGCGCACCGATCGCCATCGTCCAACGGCCGATCCTCAGTTCTCGGTCCACGGTCACCAGATCTCTCTGGGCGGCGAGCGCGAGCAGGATCACGTGTTCCGCGACCGTCTTCGAGTTCGCGGTCGGAATGTTGCAGACCATGATCTCCCGGGCCCGGCACGCGGCCACATCGACCCGATCGTACCCGGTACTGGCCACCTGGACGTAGCGGAGCTTCGGCATCGCAATGATGTCGGATGCCGTGAGCTCGTGGAACGTAGTGAGCACGATCGCGTCGAGCTCGGCGACCGGGTACCGTCCGTTCGCCAACGGTTCGCCGACCACGTCGAGATCCGGCATCAGCTGCAACAACCGCCGTTGGATCTCCTCGACCGGCAGGAATGCCGGCAGGACGGCCCGGATCTTCATCGGCCGACCAGAGGAATCCCGGCCCAAACTGTTTTCGTCGGGGATCCCCTCGAGAGGGCCCGGCTAGACCGTTATGGCTCGCGCCGCCTCCGTCTCGCGAATGGCCTCCCCCCCGTTACCGCTCGCATCCCTGAGGGTGCTGGACATCTCCCAGGGCGTGGCCGGTCCCTTCTGTGCGATGGTTCTGGGCGACCTCGGGGCCGACGTCATCAAGGTGGAGAAACCCGGCGGGGGCGACCTGTCCCGAGGCTGGGGACCGCCGTTCGCGAGCCCGGGCAACTCCGCATACTACCTCTCGGTCAACCGGAACAAGCGCTCGATCGCGTTGGACCTCAAAGGGCTCTGTGGTCGGGCTGTCTTCGAACGACTCCTCGCGCGCTCGGACGTTCTTGTCGAAAACTCGAGACCGGGAGCGCTGGAGCGGCTAGGGCTGGACGACACCCGGCTCCAGCGCCTGCGTCCGGGCCTCCTCCGGGTATCGGTGACCGGGTACGGTCGGGACGGACCCAGCCGGGATGACCCGTCGTTCGATTTCGCCATCCAGGCCCGGTCCGGCCTGATGAGCCTCACGGGGACTCCGGGAGCTCCGATGCGGACGCCGGTGGCCTTCTTCGACCTGGTTGCCGGCCTCTATTCCGTGATCGGCGTGCTCGTGGAGCTCCGGCGCCGGGATGCGGGTGCGACCCCGGCTCCGGTCGACGTCAACCTGCTCGATACGGCGACGAGTCTCCTGGGCTACTGGATCACCGGATTTTCACTCAGCCACGAGGCACCCGTCCCGACCGGCACCGGTCATCCGCTGATCGTGCCGTACCAGCTCCTTGCATCCCGGGACGGGTTCGTCGCCCTCGCGGTGGGAACGGACGCGCAGTTCCGGCAGTTGTGCCAAGCCCTGGACGTGGAGAAGCTCGCCACCGACCCTCGGTTCCTCACGAACCACGAGCGGGTCGCTCATCGGGCCGAGCTGATCGACCAGCTCGAGCCGCTCTTCAGAACACAGGCCACCGTCGAGTTGGTCGGGCGGCTGAATGCCGCCGGCGTTCCGTGTGCACCACTCCAGACCATTCCGGAGCTGCTCCGGGATGCCCAGGTGCTACACAATGCCAGCGTGGTGACGATGCCGAGTCCGAATGGCCCCGAGGTACAGGTCGGCGGATCGCCGTTCGGTCCGGCGCTTCGTGGGACCCTCGTCCACCGGCCGGCGCCCGGCCTCGGCGAGCACACGAGGGAGATACTGACCGAATTGGGATACGCCCCGGCAGAGGTGGACCGCCTGCAGGCCGACCTGGCGCGGGACTCCCACCCGGCATGACGTCGGCTCGCCCCGTCGTCGTCATCGGCGCCGGCATCGTCGGTCTCGCCACGGCCCGAGCCCTGCAGGCCCGGTCCTCGGCCCCGGTGCTGGTGCTCGACAAGGAAGCCGACGTCGCGGCCCACCAGACCGGTCACAACAGCGGCGTGATCCACTCGGGGATCTACTACCGGCCGGGGTCGCTGAAGGCCCGTCTGTGCGTCGAGGGCCACGCGCGCATGATTGCCTTTGCCGAGGCCCACAAGGTTCCCTGGGAACAGTGTGGGAAGCTCATCGTCGCTACCCGAGAATCGGAACGGCCGTACCTCGCTGAGCTCGAGCGCCGGGCGGGGGCGAACGGAATCCCGGGCGTTCGTCGGTTGACAGCGGCGGAGGTCGCAGAGTGCGAGCCCAACGTCCGTGCCCTCGAGGCCTTGCATGTCCCCGTCACCGGCATCGTGGATTACCTCGGGGTCTCTCGGGCCCTGGCCGACGAGATCCGCTCCAGGGGCGGAGAGATCCGGTTCCGGACTCCGGTGACCGGTTTCCAAACTTCGGGAGACAGCGTCTCCGTCCGGACCGGGCAAGGCGTCGTAAACGCGGCCTTGGCGGTCAACTGTGCCGGCCTCCAGTCCGACCGGGTGGCGAGGTTGAGCGGCCTCACGCCTCCCGCCCGGATCATCCCGTTCCGGGGCGAGTACTTCCTGCTCCGTCCAGATCGTCGCTCCCTGGTCCGGGGCCTCGTCTACCCGGTGCCCGACCCCGAGCTTCCCTTCCTCGGAGTCCACTTCACGCGCACCGTTCACGGCGACGTCGAGGCCGGTCCGAACGCCGTCCCGGCCCTCGCCCGAGAGGGATACCGATGGCGAACGATTCGGCTGCGGGACCTCGCGGAGACCGTGACCTACTCGGGCACCCCCGGCCTCTTGTGGCGCTACGGCCGGGTCGAGGCCTACGAGGTACGGAGGTCCCTCGTGCGCGGAGCCTTCCTGAAAGACCTCCAGCGGATGGTGCCGTCGATCACCGAGGAGGACCTGGTGCGGGGTGGCAGCGGCGTCCGTGCCCAGGCCGTGTCTCCGACGGGAAAACTGGTCGATGACTTCGTCATCGTCGAGTCCCCTCGGGCAGTACACGTGCTCAACGCGCCATCCCCGGCCGCGACGGCGTCGCTGGCGATCGGCGACTATATCGCGGACGTTGTGTCGTCGCGATATCCCGGCCGAGGTGGTGACGCTTGACCTGCTCTGCGGGACGCTCCGGGCACCGCGGACGCGTCGCTTCCGGGCTCCCTCACCTCCTTTCCTGAGAGGTTGGCGTTGAAACACTCCAATATGGCTAGAGCTCGTGGAGATCACCCTAGGGTCGGCGATCCGGTCGGCGCCTCATCGGGTCGCGCAACGCCACCCGCTTCTGGGAGAGAAGGGCCTCCGTGGGGCAGCACACGAGGCTGGCACTACTCCTTCCATCGAATGACGCCTATCACGATGTACGATGTGCGGTGGTTCGCTTGGTTGCCCACGAGGAGAAACTTCTCGTAATTGGGATCCCCAAGCCGCAAGTTCTCGAAGACCTGCTGCTCCTTCCCAGGGTTCTTGCGAAACCACTCATAGCAACCAATC
>JASHPT010000078.1 GCA_030037955.1 Thermoplasmata archaeon | reverse complement strand
CCTTCCTCTACGTCCAGGGTACCGACAATCAGACCGGCTACACGAATCCGTACGTCTGGTTCTACATGAACAACTCCCTCGGCGCCGGCCAGCAGTTCTACCTGCTCAACAGCGCCTTCAACGTCGTCTCGACGGACTACGCCTTCGAGCTGTCCCCCGGCAGCTACGTGAAGACGATCTTCGCCGAGGGCAACGGGTCGTACCAGCGGGACGATGTCTACGGGATACTGACGGCGGACTACAACTGGAAGGCCTACTTCGACGTCGGCACCGGCTACATCGTGGGGTATCTCTACACCGAGCACGACAGCAACAGCTCGGGCGACGGGTTCACCTGGACCGACCAGCTCGGAGTGACGTCGACGTCGTACACCCTCACCCCGACCTCGGCTCCCCCGTCCGGCTCCTCTTCCGGGGTGACGACCACGGACCTCGAGATCATCGGCGTCGTGGTGGTGGTGATCGTCCTCGTCGTGATCGGGGTCTGGCTCGCCTCGCGTCGTCGGCCCCGGCCCCCGCCCCGGCTTCCGCAGCATGCCGCGCCGGGTTCCATCCCCTACGGCGCCCCACCGCCACCGGTCTACGCCGGTGGGCCGGGCGCGCCGCCGGTACACCTCACCCCCTCGGGACAGCCCGTGCCACAGGTCGTGCTCCGCGAGACCGTCAAGGTCCCGTGCCGCTACTGCGGCAACCTCATCGACGTCACGGACAAGGTCTGCCCCAACTGCGGCGCTCCCCTCACCTGAGGGGCTCCCGGCGTCCGGGACAGGTAGAGCGCCCCGATTCGACGCATGCCGCCGCGCTCGGCGATCTGCATGGATGGAACGTTCTGCTCCGATATCTCCGAAATCACCCGGGTCGCCCCGGACCGGGCGGCCCAGGCCGTCCGTGCATACCAGAGGTCCGTCCCCACGCCGACCCGCCGGAACCGCGGCCGGACCGTGAGGGAGTAGAGACGACCCTCCCGACCGGCGACACTGACCCAACCCGCTCCGGCGATCTGGCCCCCGACCTCGATCACCAGGCAACGGGTTCCGGGCAGGAAGGCCACCTCGAGCCAGCGCGGGTCGAATCGACCGTAGGTCTCGCGGAGCAGCCGGCCGACCTCGGGAAGGTCCGTGCGGAGAGCGCCCCGGACCGGATGCGCGTACCGGTGCTCCCGGATCACGGTCGCAGCCTGCGTCTCCCAGACCGAGTAGACCTCGACCGAAGGAGTCAGCGGGAACTCGGAGAAGATGGCCCCGGGCTGATGCAGGCCCCGGAGCTCCTCCGCCCGGGAACGGCTCCGGGTGAAGATCGACCCGACCCGCTCCGTGTCGTGGTAGAGGAGCAGGCCATCGACCCGGCCCGCGTCGCGCGTGACCCAGACCTCTCCTCCTCCGGTGAGGGCGTCGCGCACGAAGTGCGGGAGGAAGGGATTGAAGAACTGGGACAGGTCGCCGAACTCGGGAGGGTCTGGCCTGTGGAGGCGCTCGGGAGGCGGCGCGGGGTCCGACCGGGTCGCTCGGCCCTCGGACGCGTCCATCGGCCCCCGACCCGCTACCGTCCCTTAAGATTCCCGAGCCCCGTCAGTCCGGCTTGACCCGACAGCTTACGCCCCGCTCGATCTGGGGGTCGACGATGGTCGCGATACGCCCGCTGAAGAGCGTCTGGATGGACGGTGCCCTCGTGCCCTGGGACCAGGCCCGGGTCCACGTGCTGACCCACGGGCTCCATTACGGGTACGCCGTTTTCGAGGGAATCCGGTGTCACACCACACCGGCCGGACCGGCCATATTCCGTCTGCCGGAGCATATCGACCGGTTTCTCAGCAGCGCGAAGATCTACCGGATGAAGATCCCGTACACGAAGGAGGCGCTGGTGCGCGCCTGCTGCGACCTGGTAAAGGACAACGGGCTCGCCGATGCCTACATCCGGCCGATCGCGTTCTCGGGGTACGGGGAGATGGGGCTCGACCCCACCCGGAGCGCCGTCCAGGTCGCCATCGTCCTCTGGAGCTGGGGCGCCTATCTCGGCGAGGCGAACGCGTCGACGGGCGTCCGGGCGCTCGTCTCGAGCTGGGTCCGGGTCGACTCGCGGTCGCTCCCGCCGCAGGCCAAGTGTGCCGCCAATTACGCGAACGGCGGCCTGGCCAAGATGGAAGCCGTCGCGGCTGGCTACGACGAGGCGATCCTGCTGAACTCCGCCGGGATGGTGGCCGAGGGCCCGGGCGAGAACATCTTCCGGGTGAAGAACGACGTCGTGAGCACGCCGCCCGCGAGCTCGGGGATCCTCCGCGGGGTGACCCGCGACTCGGTCATCCAGTTCGTCGCCGACGAGGGGCTCATCTTCCGACGGGCGGACTTCACCCGCGAAGAGATGTTCACGGCCGACGAGCTGCTCTTCACCGGCACGGCGGCGGGCATCACTCCCATCCGGGAGGTCGATGGCCGACCGATCGGCGACGGGAAGTACCCGGTGACCGCGCGCCTCCAGAAGCGGTACGAGGACGCGATCCATGGACGCTCGAAGGAGTACGCCCACTGGCTGACGTATGTCCGGTAACGGACGGGCGCGGGCTCGGAGCTAAGGCGACCCGCGCGGCCGCCGCCCGCGGGGCTTGGGGCCGTTCGGAAGTCCGGCATCCAGCAGCTTCTGGAGCAGGAGTTCGTGCTTCTTCTCGTCGGACTCCATGCTGTCCCACAGGATCCGCATCAGGCCCCCGAGTTCGGGGCCGAGGTCCTCTCCGCTGGTCTCCTCCGCCTCGTGCTCCCGGGCGATGAGGTGCTCGATGTCGGCGCGGGTGACGCCGGTCGGAAGGCTCGAGGTCACTCCGCGGTCGAGGTACGCCGCGAGCGAGGCTACGATCTCGGCGTGACGCAGGCTGTCGGACGCGATCTGCCGGAAGAGCGCCCGCGTGAGCTCGTCCCGCGACCGCTGCGCGAGGCGCATGCACTCCGCCACCGCGTTCTGCTCGCCGACGATGCGGTCGCGCAGCCACTTCGGCGCCTCCCGGCGCACCGCCGACGTCGGTCCGGAAGCGGGCGCGGCACCTCCGGCCCCCGGGTCGAACATCTCTCCGAGCGCGATCGCCGCCTCCAGCACGGCATGAGACCCCGCGGGCGCCTCCATGAGCTGCTGGGCCGTCCGTCGGGCCAGTCGACGCGCTTCCTCATGCCCGAGGTACTGGCTCAACTGGGGCCCGAGCCGCTTGCCGGATCGGTACTGGGATACGGAGGACGGCACGATGCCGAGCAGCGCGGCGGCCTGCCGCTCCGGAAGCCCGAAGCTCTCGACCAGTTCTCGGGCCACCAGGGCCTGCATGACCTGGACCCAGAGCACCGGTGAGGTCGTCGCGGCCTTCATCGAGGGTCGCCGAGCGCGGAACGCTACATAGCCCCTCGGGGCTCGGGCCAGCGATTGCCAGCGCCGACGCGAGGCTGCCGTCAGCCCGGGCGCCGGCGTCAGATGGCGTTGACCGCGAAGCCGATGACGAAGCCGAGCATCACGCCCAGGTAGACGATCCGGTTGCGCCGGGCGCTCGCCTCCGGGGTGTCGAGCGGCCGGAACGCCACGCGCAGCATGGGAAGGAGCACGTAGGCGATCGCGCCGATCGCGAGGGCGTCGAACGCGACGATGAAGGTCTGGCTACTCCAGTAATAGCCGATCGCGCCTCCGATGATCGTAGGGAGACCTCCCACCAGGAACAGTCCCACCATCATCGGTACGCGACGGGCCTCGCCCGTGCCCAGGAAGGGGGACGCGATGGGAAAGCCCTCGGTCACGTTCTGGAGGAAGAATCCCACGAAGACGACCGCGAGGATGCCGACGATCCCGATCGTCCAGTTGACTCCGAAGACGAGGCCCTCCGTCAGGTTCTGGAGGCCGATGCCCAGCGCGATGATGAGGGCCGTCGTGCGGGGCCCGCTCTGGGACACCGCCTGGGACCTCGGCAGGTTGTCCACGAAGTAGAGACCCACAAAGGCGACGGTGAAACCGATCGCGAAGATCACCGAGTAGAGCGCGTCGGCGACGTAGCCGTTCGGGTAGAGGATCGGACTCACATCGGAAAAGATGTCCGCGAGGAGGAACACCAGGATCCCGATCGCTCCGGCGTTCAGGACGACCGCCCATCGACCCTGGGCCCGCTTGCTGTAGACGATCGGCAGGGAGAGCATGATGGACAGGCCCATCACGGACGTCAGCAGCAAGAACAACGGAAAGTCGCTCACGCAGCCCCTCGGGCTAGGCGAGAACGGTCCGGTCTATAAGCGATTGGTCTGTGAAGACGCTACATATCGCGTTCACCGTGTGAACATGTCACGCACCCCGACCGCCCCCACCGCCCTGGCCCAGGGCGGCGCGCGTCCTACGGGGAGGGACCCGTTCCGGGGCTTGCGGGCGGAGCGGGGGGAGGAGAGGTTGGATCGCGCTTACGGCGGCGCAGGAGAAGCACCGCAAGCAACGCGACGACGAGCAGCACGATCGCGATGGAGGCGTAGATCCATAGGTTCGTCGTCGAAGTCGTGGGGGAGGGCCCGGTGCTCGCCGTCACGTTGATCGTGACCGACCGCGAGATGGTCGAGCCGTCGTGGTCCGTGACCACGAGCTGGGCCGTGTATTTTCCCGCCACTGCGTAGGCGTGTGTGGGGTTCTCCGCGGACGAGGTCCCCTGGTCCCCGAACGTCCAGCTGTAGGCGTACGGAGGCACTCCTCCGCCCGGCGTCGCGGTGAACGTCACGGTGGCGTTCACGACGACCGTCGTGGGACTCGCCTGAATCGACAGCGTCAGGGCCGGGGCCGCCGCGTCGATGGTCCAGTTCTGGACGACAGTGGCGTCCGCGGAATCCTCGACCGTCAGGGTCGCGTTGAACGCACCGACCGAGTCGTAGGTGTGGGACGTATTGCCGGCGGTCGCGGGCGGGCCCGAGACCCCGGGAGAGGAGTCCCCGAAATTCCACGTCGCCGTGTACGGCGGGGTACCTCCCGAGATCTCGGATGCGAACGCCACCGGGAAGGGAATCGTCCCGCTGGTCGGGGTCGCGCTCGCGGAGACCGAGAGCGCCGGTGGCGGTGGAGAGGAAGTGAAGGTCAATGTCCACGTCGAGTTGACGTAGGTGAACGTATCCTGGAAGAGCACGACGTAGCCGTCGGCGTAGTCGTACGCCATCTGAACCACCCCGAGCGTCTGCCCGGGACTGTCGTCCTCCGTATCGTAGAGCGTCCAGGTGCCGGAGGCGTATCCGAACGTGTCGAACGGGTAGGTGTTCGCGGGACTCCCGCCGTAGAGCACCACCTGGCTTTGCGTGGCGAAGTAGGCGATCCCGGCGCCCCACCGCGCGTCCGGGGAGAAGCTCGGGGTCTGCAGCGTCCAGGTGGTGCCCGAGAAGAGCCAGGTATCGTTGAACGTCGTCGTGTCGTTGGTGCCACCGAAGAGGACCAGGTCCCCGGCCTCCGGGTCGTAGGTCATGGACGGGAAGTCCCGCGGCGATGGCGAGTTGGTTGGAGCTAGCTGGCTCCACGAGTTGTCCTGGAACTCCCAGGTCTCGTTCGTGTAGCCCGTGCCGACGTTGTGCTCGCCGCCGAACAGAATCACGGCACCGGTGGCGTTGTCGTACGCCATCGCGCCCTGGAAGGTAGCGGGCGGAGGAGTGCCGGCCGTGGCCGTTCGGTTCGTCCAGACCCCGCCCGCGTAGGTCCAGGTGTCGTCGAGGATGGTGTGCTGTTCCGAGTACCCGCCGAAGACCACCACCTCATGGTCGCTCGGGTCGTCCGCCATCTGAAACTCGTCGCGGGCCGGCGGCGCATCGGATGGGTTGGTCAGGTTGGTCCATGTCCCATGCAGGTAGCTCCAGGTGTCGTTGTAGAGCGCATCCGACAGCGACCCGTAGTCCTGCCCGCCGAACAGGAGAACGTAACCATCCGTAGAGTCCCAGACCATGGCGCCCGCCACCCGTTCGGGAGGCATGAGACTCGGGGAGAGCTCGGTCCACGTCGCGGTCGGGTCGGCCGCTGCCAGGGACTCCCTCCCGGACGTAGCCGCCGGGAGCCCGGCGGCGAAGTGGCTCCCTTGGACGCGTGCTTCCGACGAGAGGGCGCTGTCTGTCCTCGCTGGCATAATGCCCGGGGCGCTCCATGCGACCAAGGCGGCCACGACGACCGCCACCACAAGTGCGGCGCCGACGCGCCGT
>JASHPT010000077.1 GCA_030037955.1 Thermoplasmata archaeon | reverse complement strand
GAAAAGGAGCTCGCCCGAGCCGGCGTAGCGGGCGAAGGCACCGTCCTGGAGCGGACCGAGCAGCGCGGACTGGGCGCCGTGGCGAGTCTCATCGTGTACCAGGGCGCCTTCCGGGTCGGCGACGAGGTCGTCATCACGGGGACCTCCGGACCCATCTCCAGTCGTGTCCGCGGCCTCTATCGCCCTCCCCCCGCGGGACCTCGTCGAGGACCGGCGTCCAAGAAGGTGGTGAGCGTGCCCGAGGTGAGCGCGGCGGCGGGAGTCTATCTGTCCGCCCCCGAGGTGGAGAAGGCACTGCCGGGCGGGCTTGTCAAGACTGTTCGGTCGGCCGAGGAACGAGAGGCAACTCGGGCCGAGCTGGCTCGGGAGGCCCAGCCGGTCGCCGAGCTCGCCGACAGCGGCATCGCGATCGCCGCGGACACCCTGGGAGGCCTGGAGGCGCTCGCGTTCGAGTGCCGGGAGTCGCAGGTCCCGGTGCACATCGCCGAGGTCGGGCCCATCAACCGGCCGATGGTGCTCCGCATGGCCGACGTGAAGGACGCCACGCACCGGGCGGTGCTGGCGTTCAACGTCCCGACCGTCCCGGATGCGGTGCCGGAGTCGCTCCGCGACCACGTCCGGGTCTTCTCGGGCCAGGTGATGTACCAGCTGCTCGAGGAGTACACTACCTGGCGGGACTCGGTCCAGCAGTCCCTCGAGGCGGAGCGGCGTCAGGAGATCGTGCATCCGGCGAAGCTCCAGGTACTGCCCGGCTTCGTCTTCCGCCGCTCGAAACCGGCGGTCGTCGGCGTGAAGGTTCTCTCGGGGAGGCTCCGGCCCGGGGTCCGACTGATGTCCACGCGGGGAGAGGAGGTCGGGATTCTTCGGAGCCTTCAACGGGAGAACGAGCCGGTGAAGGAGGCGGAGGAAGGAAGCGAGCTCGCGGCATCCATCGACGGCGCGACCGTCGGCCGAACGCTGGCCGAGGGCGACGTCCTCTATGTGACGATACCGGAGAGCGCAGCCCGGGCGCTCAAGGACCGTCCTCTCTCCGACTCGGAGCGCGCGGTGCTCGAGGAGGTCCTCCGGATCCGCCGGGCCAGCCATCCGTTCTGGGGTCAGTGACGCGGGTCCGGACCGTCCACGACCTCGTCGACGTCCTCCGCCGAGCGCGACACCAGCGACGGTGACGGTCCGTACGGGTCGGAGGCCAGGAACAGCCCGAGGAACACCGCGATCCCGCCGACGACGAAGAGACCCGCTGCACTCAGCCCGAGCACGAGTGCGAAGACCAGGGTCACGTGGACCGCGGTCTCGGCCGTCGCCCGGCTGCTCACGGTGACCGTGGCCGGATCCGAATTCGTATTCCGCAGGATGCACAGCATGGGATAGTGGAACGGCCCTGTCCCGGTCCAGTCGCCCGATTGGTTCGCGTTCCACAGGGCGATCGTCTCAGCCGGCCAGCATCCCACGCCGCCCGGCGCACAGCCGGCGGACCACTCGAGCTGGACCCAGATGATGCTGGAGGAGGACCAGGCGAAGTCAAAGTGCTCGGTCGTCCCGTTCGTTCCCTGGAGCGTGAGGACCTCGCTGGCGTTCGAGGCCAGGGGGAACGTCACCGGGCCGGTCCCGTTCGTGGCGGAGACAGACCCCTGGTCGCCGAAGTAAAGGGCCGCGAGGCTCCCGGCCCCGAGGGTGACGAAGACGATGCCGACGACGACCAACCACGGACGCACGGCCGTCCGAGGGCCCTAAGCACGGAAATACACTTCGAAATGATGGAAAAACTCTCACAAACGAAGGCCGGCCGTTGGCGCGTCTAGGAGCTGCATGTCCGTGGCTCGGATCCCTCGGTCAACGTCGCCGGGCCGGAGAACCCCGTGGCCGTCGCCGGCCAGTGACCGCCGCAACAGGGCCATGCGCACCACCTGGACGGCGGTCGCGTGAAGCTGGGCGAACAGGAGCTCGGAGAGTGGAACGCCTCTGCCGTCGGACTCCAGGTAGGCGGAGTACGCGGTTCCGAGGGTCTCATCCCGGGCGAGCACGTAGCCCAGGTACCCCTTGAGTCGCCGCAGAGCGTCCGTGTCCAGGCCGGGTGACCGGGTCGGCACCGGGAGTACTTCTCTCCTCGGGCGCACGCCGCCGGTCTCCTCGAGGGCCAGAAACTCCACCCCACCGGCCACCGGTCGCCAACTCAGTCTCCCCCACGTCGTATCGTAGGCCAGGGGCAGCTTCTCGAGGGCCTCCTCTGGCTCTACCCCCTCGAGAAACTCCGGCGACGAGAGTTTCGTGGGAACGACGGCATCGGAGATCGGATAGAGCGTCGCCCGGGGGTCACCGTCGCCGGCTCGTCCCGTCCGACGCTGCACTCGCCGCTCCAAGAGGCTCCAGCGCTGGGCCGCCCTGGCGATCTCACCGGACGTTGATGCCAGCTCTATCTCGTGAGTGATCGTCGCCAGCTCCGACGCTAGACCGTGGGCCGAAGGGCCGGATCCGACCCCGTCTGCCCAGGGATCGAGCCCCTCCAGGCTCACTCCAGGACAACCGAGTACGAGGCTGACCTGAACCCGGCCGGCGGCGTGGGCCGTGAGGGGAAATTCGGCGCAGGTCGCCGGACGGACGCGATGGCAGCGGCAGCGGGTGGCCTCCAAGAAGTGACAGGCCCCGCCGTTCGGCCGGCTGGCGATGACACTCCAGCCGTCGCCCCGCTCGACCAGCGGGGCTGAGGGGTCAAGCTGGAGAAGCCGCGGCTGCTCCGAGACTCGGACTGCCGGGCTCGTGAAGCAGCACATGCCGCATCCCGGGAGACATTCGTAGCGGAAGCCCTGTAGCAGCGCGAAATCCGCCCCGTCGGGCATTGGATAGAATGCTCCGGGTCCCCGGGTTCCCCAGGGAATCGGTCCGCGTCCCTGTCAGTTCTATAAATAGACTCTAGTGTCTCGCACCGCGGCCGTGTCCGGCGAAGGTGGTCTCCCCGGCGAGGACAGCTCGAGTGCTCTCGAGTGCTCGTTGTGCGGCAGCCGTCGCCGGGTCCAGGACCCGGCGAGCCTCGAGACCCACTGTGCCGACTGCGGGCTTGTGTTCGAGGGTTCGGAGCTGGTCACCCCCGGACCCCCCATCCGGGACGCACCGGGCGCCCAGGGGTCGGGCCGTGGGATCGGACCCTTCAGCCTGCCGGGGGCCTCCCGTCGTGAGCTTGGCACCGTGCTCAAGGGAACGAGGGATGGCCAGGGCCGGCCGCTGGACTGGCAGCGACGGTACGAATTTCAGCACCTTCGTCGAGTAGCGCAACGCCAGACGGTCCGTGCCCTGGAAGACCCTCTGGAGCGCTCCCAGGCCCGGGATGCCATCGCGATGGCGTCGGATCGCCTGGCGCTTCCGCCCGTCATACGCTCCGAAGCCGAGCGGTTCTTCCGGGACGCTACCCAGCGCGGTCTCTACCGTGGCCGCAGCCAGGTCGCCGCCGTCGGAGCCTCGGTCTACGCCGCCTGCCGGCGCTTCTCGGTCCCCCGGACGCTCGGAGAGGTCTCGAAGGTGCTCGGCGCGCGCCGCTCGGAAGTGGGCCGGGCCTTCAAGGTCGCCTGCCGGGGGATGTCGACCGTCGTTCCTTCGGTCGACCCCCGCGTCTACCTGGCGCGCTACGCCCAGGAGCTCGCCCTCTCGCCGCAGATCCGCAGTTCGGTAGAGACCATGCTCAAGGAGGCGGAATCCAGCCCGGAGGTCTCCGGACTGTCGGCCCACGGACTTGTGGCCGCCCTGATCTACATCGCGTCGGAGCGCAACGGGGAGCGCCGCTCCCGGGCGCAGGTCGCCCGGGTCAGCGCGGTCACGGAGGTCACCCTCCGGTCGACGAGTCGACTGCTCGAGCGCCTGCTGGGCTCGAGACCTGCGCCGCCCGAAGGATAGTCTCCCTACCGGACCAGATAGTACCCGGCCGCCTTCTCTCGGACCTTGCGACGAGCGAAGCCTTTCGCCTGGAGTTCCTGCAATGCGTTCATGACCATGTTCTTCGGCAGCTTCGCGCTCATCGTGATGCGCTCCGCCGTGCCCATCTTGTCCTCCGTCAGGAACCCCATCTCCTTCATCGCCTTGTAGATCTTGACAGCCTGCGGACCCAACTCATCCTCGAGCGCCACCGTCGTCCCCCGGCGCCGCGGAGCGGGGTCGCCTATTTAACTGCCGTTCGAGGAATTCGCTCTCAGGCGTCGACGCCGACGTAGTCCCGAGATGCGGTGGTCAGGAATCGGTAGCCGCTGGACGTGACCAGCACGTCGTCCTCGATACGAACCCCGCCTCGGCCCGGGAGGTAGATTCCGGGTTCCACGGTCACGGCCTCTCCAGCCTCCAGGGGGTCCGTCGTTTCGAGGTTGAGGCTCAGCCCGTCGTGGACCGAGAGCCCGATCGAGTGCCCGAGACGGTGGGTGAACCGCCCCTTCCAGGGACTCCGGTCGATGACATCCTGGGCCGCCCGATGGACGTCACAGGGGCGGGCCCCCGCCCGAAGGACCGACAGGGCGGCCTGCTGCGCCTCCAACACGGTCGCGTGGACACGGCGCATCTCAGGATCGGCCGGCCCAAAGTGGAACGGGCGCGTGAGGTCACTGACGTAGCGACGGTGCAGAGCCCCGAAATCGCAGACCATCGTAGTGCCGGGAACCAGGGGTGCCGGCCCCGGGGAAAAGTGCGGCTCCGCCGAGTGGGGCCCGAACCCGACGATTGTTTCAAAACTCCGCCCCGAGGACCCCGCCAGCGCCATGCGATACTCGATCTCGGCCGCCAGGTCGAGTTCGGTAGTCCCGGAACGCAGCAGGCTGGGTATCTCGGCCGCGACCGATGAGACGATCTGGCCCGCCCGCTCGATCCTCGCGATCTCCTCCTCCTCCTTCACCCGGCGAGCCTTCTGGATGGCCGACGACGCATCGACCCAGTGAGCCTCCGGCAGCGCGGCCTGGAGGTCGTGGAACCTCTCCTCCGTCAGCTCTTGGAAGTTGAGACCGACCGAGGCCTTGGCGTCGACCAGGGAGCGCAGTGCCGCGACGACCGCGTCCCGACCTCGGCAGACGCGGACCTCTACGGTGGAATCACGTGCCGCCGCCTGCTGAGCGGTCTCCGCCTCCAGAGCACTGGTCAGAACGGTCCTCGAGCCATCGGGCCGGGCCACGAGGGTGTCGCCCTCGAAGGCTCCGCCGACGGCGTCGAACAGGTAGAAGAAGCTCGCATCGACGTGCCGATCCTCGCTGTTGGCGATGACCAGGGCGTCCGGTCGGGGCGTCATCCGGTGGAAGATGCGGCGAACGCGTCCCTGCATGGAAATGCACCGACGACATGACCCGCTTATGGGGCTTCGCCCTCCGGGTGGGCACCCGAACGCCGGCGTCGCGAGGCGGGTGCCCCGGTGAAGGGTTTCCCTTTACTCTGACCGGGGCGTCACCCAGTCCACACAGGGTCGTTATCTATTGGAAATCGGCATCCTCGGCCGCGCGGCTTGGGCCGCCGACCTGCCCGGGAATGCAGGCCGTACCGGGACCCCCACGGCAGGGGGTCGACGAGGCACGGGAGCGCCCGGTTCCGGGTCGAGTGGCCGGGGGCCGCCCGGAGGAGGAATGAAGACTGCGACGCGGTCCCCAGCATGGTCCCTGGCGACGCCCCGGGCTCGATCGCTCTACGTCCTGGCACTCGTGCTCGCCCTAGTCATCGCGCCGACGCTGCTCGCTCTCGGCTCGCACGACGCCCGGACGGGAACGGCCTCTACGACGACGACCACCGGCCTCTCTACGGCCTGGGAACGACCGATCACCTTCATCGAGACCGGCCTTCCTGCAGGCACGGCCTGGAGCGTGGACCTCTCCGGCAGCACCCAGTCCAGCAGCACGACCGAGATCGTGTTCTCCGAGCTCCCCGGGACCTACGACTTCACGGTCCTGCCCGTGGCGGGGTATGTCGCGTCTCCGGAGTCCGGTGAGGTCGTCCAGAACAGTTGCATGGCCACGGTATACATCACCTTCACACCGGTAACGGCAGTTTCGTCCTACAACGTCTGGTTCAACGAGTCCGGACTTCCCAGTGGGACCAGCTGGTGGGTCGACTTCAACGGCACCAACGTATCGTCCACCAGCGCTTCGATCGCCTTCACGGCGCAGAACGGAACCTACCTCTTCACGGACCCGGCGCTGATTTTGGGAGGCGTCGGTACCGACTTCGTGACCTCGACGAACAACGGCACCGTTACGGTGGCCGGTGCCAACGTGTCCGTACCGATCCCGTACTCGGCGCAGTACTACCTGACCACCGCGGTCACACCGAGCGCCGGTGGCACCGTTTCGCCCTCGTCCGGCTGGTATGCCGCCGGTGCCAGCGTATCGTTGTCGGAGGCGGCGAACGCGACCTACGACTTCGTCGGCTGGAACGGTACGGGGAACGTCAACTACACCGGCACGAACTCCACCCCGACCGTGACGATGGACTCTCCCGTCACCGAGATTGCCGTGTTCGGCGTCGCGTACGAGGTCTCCTTCCAGGAGACCGGCCTGTTGGACGGAGTCACCTGGTCGGTCACCTTCAACGGTGTCACGCAGTCGGCGTACTTCGTCTTCCTGGACTTCTCGGCCGCCAACGGGACCTACGCCTATACCGTCGCACCGATCCCTGGCTACCACACTCCGAGCTATTCGGGCAACGTGACAGTCGCCGGCAGTGACGTGAACGTCGTCATTCCGTGGGTCCGGCTGACCTACAACGTTAGCTTTGTCGAGGCGGGGTTGCCGAGCGGCACCAGCTGGTCGGTCACGCTGAACGGCAGCTCGATGTCGACGCTCAGCTCGACCCTCATCTTCCCGGAGGCCAACGGAACCTATCCCTGGTCGGTAGCCGCGGTCGCCGGATACACCGCGAACGTCACCGCCGGTACGGTCGTCGTCAACGGGTCGGCCATCCTCATCGAGATCGGCTGGGCCGCCTCGGCGCCGGTTCCGGTCGGGTACACGGTCACCTTCGTGGAGACGGGTCTACCGACCAGCACCACCTGGTCGGTCAGCCTCAACAGCAGCTCTGCGAGCACTCCCGTTCAAGGCGCTACGGCCGCTTTGGTGTTGACCGGAGTTCCGGACGGATCCTACGGATACTGGGTCCCCGCGGTCGGCAGTTACGACCCCGGTCCGAGCGGAGGTAGCCTCACCGTCGCAGGGGCGAACGTCACCGTCAATGTCGCCTTCACGGCCCACTCGACACCGCCGTCCCCGACGCCTTCGGGCAGCGCGGGCCTGTCCCTGCTGGACCTCCTGGTCTTCGCCGTCGTGGGCGGCGGAGTGGCGACGACCGTCTACTTCGTCCACCGCCTCTCCGGTCGGAACCGGGGGAGCGCAGCGTAGCGCATATCTCCCCGCCGGGGTTCGCTCGACGGATGGCGTCGGAATCGGGAGTGACCGTCCGACCGGCGAGGTCGGAAGACCTCGTCGCCGTCTCCCAGCAGTACGGCAGCACCGGGGACACCCCGTGGGACCCGTTCGCCAGCCCGGAGCGGCTCGAGAAAATCCCGAGGGAGGGCCTGCTCATTGCCGAAAAGGACGGCGTCTACGCGGGATTTCTGTACTGGTTCGAGGGCCGGAAACCTTGGTTTGACAAGGGGGCCGACCAGTACGCCCAGCTGGAGGAGCTCCACGTGCTGCCGGAGTTCCAGGGCTGGGGCGTGGCCCAGCGACTCGTCGACCACTTCCTGCGGGACGTGAGTGACCGGCGGATCCCGCTGCTCTACGTGGCAACGGACGAGACCAACCAGGTGGCAGCCCGCTTGTACGAGACCGCAGGCTTTCGGCCGTTCCTCAAGACCGTCCACTATCGCAAGTACCGTTGACACGAGGAGGGCTGAGGGCAGAATGAGCGGTCCAGCGGACGGCCCGATGGCCGGGCGCGTCGTCGTAGTCACCGGCGGAACCTCGGGCATCGGGCTGGTCACCGCCCGGGAGCTGGCCCGGCTAGGAGCCACGGTGGGCCTCGTCGGGCGGGACGCAGGCAAGGTCTCCGCCGCCATCCAGTCGATTACCCAGGCCACCGGCAGCCGTCGGCTCACCGGGCTCACGGCCGACCTGTCGCTCCAGGCGGAAGTTCGGCGGCTCGCCACGGAATTGCGTTCTGCCCTGCCCCAGGTGCACGTGCTGGTGAACAACGCAGGTGCGATGTACACTCGTCGGGAAGTGACCTCCGAAGGGTTCGAGCGGACCTGGGCGCTCAACGTGGTCACGCCCTTCTTGCTGACGCACCTGCTGATCTCTCGGCTCGAGGACGGCGCACCGGCTCGGGTGGTCAACGTCGCCTCCGCCGCCCACCGGGGGGCCCGACTGGATTTTGAGAACCTGCAGGGAGAGCGACAGTACCGGGGGTACCGGGCGTACGCCCGCTCGAAGCTGGCACTCGTCTTGCTGACGTACGCCTGGGCCCGGCGCCTGTCCGGGCGCCGCGTCACGGCGAATGCCCTCCACCCGGGATTTGTCGCCACCGGTTTTGGCCGGAACAATGCGGGCGGGTCGGGGGCAACGATCGGCGTCCTGGCCTACCTGTTTGGCCTTCGGCCGGACCGAGGAGCCCGTACATCGATCTTCCTCGCCAGCGACCCCTCGGTTCGCGACGTCACCGGCGAGTACTTCGCACGTAGCCGGCCCGTGTCGTCCTCCCGTCCCTCCTACGACACGGCGGTCGGAGAGCGTCTGTGGGACGTGCTCGCGGTGCAGACCGGGATCCCGGCCGACGCGCTGACGAGGGTCGTCTGAAGTGAGCCCTAGGCCCTCCCTCGTTGACGTTAAGGCTCGGAGGACGCCCCCGGAGTCGTGAGCCCCCGTTCCCCGGACCCGGCCTCCCCGGACGTCTTACAACGCTGCCACGAGAACTCGGTCGAGGCCTACCGGCTGTTCGCACGTACGACGGCGGGGGGACGACTCGTCGAACGTGACGGGATCGTGTTCACCGATTGCCAGGCCACCGACAGCATGGGGAACGTGACCGCCATCACACGCCCGGTGCAGGACCCGGAGGCCGTCCTGGCGGAGATCGACGCGTTCTATGAGCCTCACGAGCAGCCGTGGATGCTCTTCGTCGTTCCAGAGGCGGTGCCCGGGATCGAGGGTCCGGCGAACCGTCAGCTGACGGACGAGGGCTGGTTCCCCGGGCTGATCCTCGACCCGATTCCCGCGACGCCCCCGCCGCTTCCGGCGGGCGTCGTGGTCCGTCAGGTCGAGTCGGTCGACGAGCTCCGGGTCTACGAGCGAACGGCGGCTCGGGCCTACGCGGTGGAGTCCGGACCGGTCGACCCCGGATGGCTCCGGTATCCTGGCTTCTCCTTCCATCTTGCGTACTACCGCGGCGCGCCGGTCGCTACGGCGACCCTGACCGCCTCGCACGGGATTGCCGGCATCATCTACGTCGGGACGGTTCCGGAGGCCCGTGGCCGGGGGTTCGGACGCGCAGCCGTCGGCGCGGCGATTGATGCCGGCCGGGCCCAGGGTCTGACGAGGAGCGCCCTCTGGGCGACACCGATGGGACGGCCGTTGTACGAGCGGATGGGCTTCCGGGAGAACACCCGGTACCGGATCTGGACCCCGTCCCGATTCCCGCTCCCCGCCGCGTTCCGATCCCGCTAGGGCCGGTCCGCCGCTACCAGAGCGGTGACCATCCGGATGAATAGGGCGTGGAAGCGGGGAGCCCGTACGAAGTGGCCACCGGCAAACTCCTCGTGGACTACCGACACATTCCATCGCGCCGCCTCGGCGGCGAATGTGCGGGCGCCCACGTCGAGGAAGAACTCATCCGAGTCGGAGCCGGTCACATGCACGGATCGCATCCGCTGAAGAGCCGTGCGGGCCGAAGGTGTGGCCAGCCGACGAACGGGGTCGAACGCTAGCCACCGCGACCAAACCTCGGGCAGGAGCTCTCCCGAGTCCGTGTCGAACGGGAGGTCGAAGGATCCGGGACTTCCGGTCGTCGGCGAATAGCACGATGCCATCGCCAGGAGCTCCAGTACCGTACCCGAGATATCCCCGGGCCCCCGTATCTGGGTCGGGTCCGTGAAGAACGACTCGAGCCAGCGTTCGGGGCCCCCGGCCGTCCGAAGAGCCCGAAACACTCTGGGGAAGTCGGACAGATAGGAGTACTCGAACGCCATGTCACCGGCGCTCGACCCGACCGCTTCGAAGCTGTCCGGGAACTCCATCCCCAGGTGGAGGGCCCCGAATCCGCCGCTCGATTGGCCCAGGACCCCCGTTCGGCCGGTTCGAAATCGCTCGTGCGCCCAGGGGACGACCTCCCGGACCACGTAGTCGGCGTACGGACCGGTGGCAGTCGAGTTCACGTACTGGCTGCCGCCGAGCGAGGTCAGGCAGTCGGGCGCGACGATCACGGCTTCGGGGCACGCCCCGGTCCGGACCAGCCGGTCGAACAGCTGGATCAGCCCGTCCTGGAACGGATGGGTGCGCTCGAGCTCGATCCAGCCGGCGCCGGTAAAGCCCGAGAGCAGGACGAGCAGCGGGAGTCCGTCGGTCGTGCCGGAAGGAGGCAGGTAGCACGCGACGTCTCGTACGAAGGGATCGCCCCACGGATTGTCTCGCAAGAGGGCACTCTCGAGGCGTTCCAGGGAAGCGTGGCCCCGAAGGTTCGAGCGCAGGAACTCGGGCCGACGACTCGCTAGCGGAGGATGGACGGAGTGTGCCGTGGCCGCTCGTTCCCCGGGGGCCCGAACGACTCACGGACCTTTAGCATGGCGGGGCCGGGGCTCGGACATGCCCGCTTCCCCGCACGGCAGGACTATCCCCCAGCGGCCCTTCGTGCCTCCGTGCCTCTCGACCCGAAGCTGCGGGAAAGGATCGACTACGAACTCGCAACCTATCCGCTGTCCGGGACCCCCTCGATCCCCGACGGGCGCCGGATCGAGAAGGTGCTCGCCGCCGAAACGGATCGTCTCGCAGGAGCCCCGCCGCCCCTCGAACGGGTAGAGGACCACAGCGTTCCGCTACCTGGCCGCCATCTCCCGATCCGCTTCTACTACCCCCGTGGTCTGGCCAGTACCGCACCGGTCTTCCTGTTCCTCCACGGCGGTGGATGGGTGTTCGGGAGCATCGAGACCCACGATACTCAGTGCCGGGAGATCGCGGCCCGCAGCGGCGTCGTCGTCGCTGCTCTCGAGTACCGTCTCGCTCCCGAGCACAAGTTTCCCGACGCGGTCGAGGACAGCTACGGGACCCTCCGGTGGCTGGCCGACCCGAGCGTAGCCGAGCGCTTCGGGCTACGACCCGACGCGATCGCTGTCGGTGGGACCAGCGCAGGAGGAAACCTCGCGGCCGTGGCCGCGATCCTGGCCCGGGACGGAGGGGGTCCGCGGCTCTTCGGACAGGCCCTCATCTATCCGGTAACGGCCCATGATCCCGACACGCCGTCCTATCGCGAGAACGCCCACGGCTACGGCTTGGAAGTCGAGTTCATGCCCTGGATGTGGGCCCAGTACCTGTCCGCCCCCGAGCAGGGACAGGATCCGCGCGTGGCGCCGCTGCGCACCCCCGACCTCCAGGGGGTTGCGCCGGCCCTCGTCATCACGGCCGAGTACGACCTCCTCCGCGACGAGGCCGAGCAGTTCGCGGACCGGTTGCGCGAGGCCGGGGTGCCGACCCGCTCCACCCGGTACCTGGGCATGGTTCACGGGTTCATTGACTACCGGGGGCTCTGCCACGAAGGCTGGGATGCTCTCGACGAGATCGCCGGTTGCCTTCGGCAGTGGGTCCGCACAGCACCGACGCAGTCGGGCTAGGCCGCCAACTGCGCGACGAACTGCTTGCGGAACTTGGCCACCTTCGGCTCGATGACCATCTGGCAGTACCCCTGCGCAGGGTTTCGGGCGAAGTAGTTCCGGTGATACTCCTCCGCGGGGTAGAAGGCCTGGAACGGAGTGAACTCGGTGACGACCTTGCCTCTCCACAGCCGGTCCGCGGTGATCTGCCGGATGACCTCCTCGGCGGCGGCCCGCTGTTGCGGGGTCCGATAGAACACGGCGGAGCGATACTGGGTGCCGACGTCGTGCCCTTGCCGGTTCAGGGTCGTCGGGTCGTGCGTCGAGAAGAACACGAGCAGCAGGTCTCGCAGCGAGAGGACGGACGGGTCGAAGACGACCTGGATCGCCTCCGCGTGTCCGGTCCGGCCCGTGCAGACGTCCTCATAGGAAGGGTTGGGGACGGTCCCGCCCGAATAGCCCGGCTCCACACTCTGCACCCCCCGGAGCTGGGAGAAGATGGCCTCGGTGCACCAGAAACAGCCTCCGGCCAGTGTGACGGTCTCTCGTGCGGCTCCGGAGCCGGAGGCGTCCTCGGGGACCGTCATCCTTGGAGGCCAGGCCGGCTCGCCGCATGAAGCTTCGCGGAAGCGACCGGATGCGGAAACCCTCTAAAGGGCGAGCGGCTCGCCGGGGAAGAGAGGTCCGACCACGCCGCTGTTCGGTGGCTCTAAGCGGAAGTTCAAGCGGCTGTTCCTCGCCGCGGACATCCATGGCTCCGAGTTGGTGTTCCGGAAGTTCCTGTCGACTGCGGACTTCTACGAGGCCGATGCCCTGCTGATCGCGGGCGACATCACGGCGAAGACGATCTCGCCGATCATTCAGGGCCGGGATGGGAAGTTCCGGGCCAAGTTCGCCGGAACCGTACACGACGCGCTGTCGGAGGCGGAGCTCCGGCCCATCGAGCAGAAGATCGCCGACTCCGGACAGTATCCGGCCCGGCTGAGCGAGGATGAGTACGAGGCCATCCGGACCGAGCCGGGCCGGATCGATGCACTCTTCACCGAGCTCATGGCCCAGCAGATCGGGCGCTGGACCCAGATGGCCGAGGACCACCTCGCGCCCCGCGGCGTACCGCTGTTATGGATCGGGGGCAACGACGACAAGCCGGACGCCCTCATGCACGTCCGAGACACTCCGCATGTCCGCTACATTGACGAAGCAGTCACACGATTCGACGAGGACCACGAGATCCTGGGCTTCGGGTGGACGAATCCGTCGCCGTGGGACACTCCCCGGGAGCTACCGGAAGACGAGCTCGCGACCCGGCTCAGCCGCGTCGTGAAGCAGGTGAAGGACCCGGAGCACGCCATCTACCTCATGCATGCCCCACCCTATGGGACCGGGCTCGACATCGCCCCGAAGCTCGACAAGTCGTTCGACCCACCCCGGCCGGTGACGCAGGGGGGACAGGAGGTGCTCATTCCGGTCGGCGCGACCTCGTTCCGAGACTCCATCCAGGAGACCCAGCCGCTCCTGACTCTCCATGGCCACATCCACGAGACCCGGAACTCTGCGAAGATCGGACGCACGCTCGCAGTCGACCCGGGCTCGGAGTACAGCACGGGTTCGCTGCGCGGCGCGATCATCAATCTCGAGCCCAACCGGGTCTTGAGCTTCCAGTTCACGACCGGATAGCCCGGGCCCCGGCGCTCGCCCCGCCCGTGCGCACTACCTTGGGCTCAGATCGGCGGAATCTCCTTGTAAGCGAGCTCCAGGTTGATGCCGACGCTCTTGAGATAGGCGCGGCGCACAAAGTAGTAGATCACCCAGCCCACGAAGATCCCGGCCATGATCCCCACGGACCATGCCCCCGCCGAACCGGCGAGGACCACGCCGAGGAACGGGTTCGTGAGGTACCAGTAGAGCATCCAGATGCTGAAGGCGACGGCGATGAGCCCACAGATCGTGATGAGCGGGATTGGACCGACCTTGTACTTGGCGATCGGGGCCACCTTGTACACCTCGGGCCGCGTCTTCGGGAAGAGGGCGCCGCCAAGGGCAGTACCGATGTACATGATCGTCGCCACGCAGGTCACCGCGAGGGTGTAGGTGGTCCACGGAGTGCCGTTGATGACCGCGAAGTTGTAGACCCAGGCATAGATCACGCCCCCGAGAACCAGGAAGATCAGGTGGGCGTAGACGGGAGTGTGCGTCCGGGGGTTCACGTTACTTACGAACTTCGGGAGAACCCCGTCGATCGACATCGCCACCGTGACCCGGGTCCACCCTACGATCACGTTGAACACGACCTGGATGGCGTTCATCATGATGCCGAAGATCAGGATGATCAGCACGATGGGGTTGTTCGTCAGCACCGCGGCAAGGTAGCTGAAGTACGGCAGGAAGGGACCGACGCCGGCGCCGGCACCATAGGCCGCGGCCAGCCAGCCCTGCCCCACGGTCCGAACCATCACGAACGCCAGCAGGGCCATCATCGCCATCGCGGTGAGACCGCCGCCGACATTGATGAACATCTGATTCTTGAGGCTCGTTGCCCCCTGGATTTCTCCGGCCTGCTCCTGCGCGTAGCCGACCCAGCCCAGGCTAGTGAGCGCCACGGGGGCTACGAGGAGAGTGCCGAGGATGGAGAGTGCGTGCGGCCCGGCGACCGTCTGGCCGGCAGCGGCCAGAATCGCGTGGTAGTAGTCGGTGGAACCATTCGTCATCGGCCCGAGAATAACAAACGCCGCGTGATTGTACTCCGAAATGAACGTCGTGGTCGGCGTGGCCAAGAAGAGTACGATCATCGTAACGAAACTCACGAGGAAGCCGTACCACATGACCCACTGCGCCTGCACGAACCACCGGAAGCTGCGGATGAGCACCCCCGCCGCAATCGCCGACGCCACGACCGTGGTCACAAAGGCGCCCATCCCGGTGAGGAACCATGCGCCCCATCCGAGGAACGTCGTATTGTGGTACATGACGCCCAAGCCAGTGAATAAGGGCCCGAGCCCGAGGGTCGCGACCAGCCAGCCGGCCAGGGCCTGCCACTGCAGGAAGAAAGTACCGATGACCGTCATGGTGATGGCGAAGCCGAACCATGGCCGGAGCGTTCGGCTCTGGAACACGTAGTCGCCGCCGGTTCTCGGCATCGCCGAGGCGAGGCCGGCATATACGACGGCGAGGAACGCCGTGAACACGCCCGTCAGCAGGATCCCTTCGGCGACATTCGCACCGGGATAGACGGCCAGCGTCGTGATGTAGACCCACGGAAAAATCACGCCGATGTTCAGGATGTTGTATGCGAACGCCGAGTACGGGGACATCACCCGAACCAGACCGGAGGCTCGTCGAGTGAACACCTGTACCTGGGCGGTCGCCGGTTCCGCGCTTCGCGTAAATGCGTCGATGTTGGCGTCTGCCACCTAACTCCCCCTGCTAGGCGTTGACACGGGTAGAAAGAGGTGGGATTTAGTTCCACCGAAAAGTCCCCTCGGAACCGGCCCATGCACTGTGTGCCGGTTCGGTCTCGGATTTTGCGGGCACATCTTCATACGGACGGGGGCCTCGGTCGGACAGTGCCCGGACCGGACCTGGATCTCGGCGGCAGGGTCACGGAGTTCCGCACTCGACCCCGAGGAGCATCGAGCCCATGACCGACGGGCAAACCTACGTTTCCCTGACCGACCAGGACTTTCTCCGCGCATCTGTTAACGTCGTGGAGCAGGCCCAGCAGCGCAACGTTTTCCTCCGGATCCTGGGCTCACTCGCGATCTACGCGCACTCGGTCCACGTTCCGGGAGCCGTCGAAGCTTTCCACCGCCTCGGACGCGTCGAGGAGGGGAAGCCCCTGTTCACGGACCTGGACCTCGCCGGCTACGCGAAGCAAGCCCGCTTCATCAGCGGGCTGTTCACCGAGCTCAAGTTCAAGCCAGACGACCTGGTCAACGGGTTCTTCGGCGACCGCCGGCTGATCTACTACGAAGGGTCGGGCAAGTTCCACGTCGACGTCTTTCTAGACAAACTGGAGTTCAGCCACGACGTCGAGTTCGGGGCGCGGCCTGAAGACGGCCGGCTGCGGCTGGACAGCCCGACCATCACGCTCGCGGATATCGTGCTCGAGAAACTTCAGATCCATCTGATCGGGCGCAAGGACCTGGTCGACCTGATCATCCTGTTCTACGGCCACGACCTCCAGGGAAGCGCGCCCGGCAGCCGTGAGCTGGTCGATGACGCCTACCTCGCAACGGTGCTGGGCGACGACTGGGGCTTCTGGTACGAGTCGGTCCAGAATCTCGAAAAGACCCGGCAGTTGCTGGAGTCCTTCACCCAGGCCGGGAAGATGGATGACGTATCGTCGGCGCGGATCCGCTCCAGGCTGGACGCGCTGCAGCGCCGGTTGCACGAGGCCCCGAAATCCCGGAAGTGGGAAAAGCGGTCCAAGGCAGGTCCCGCCAAGCCCTGGTTCAGAGAAGTGGAAGAGGTGGTGCGATGAGTCCTTCAGACCCGAGCCGAGCGAGGAAGACGCGGACGATACACCAGACCGTGGTCCTGCCGGGGAGCCCGGACGAGGTCTATCAAGCCTTGATGACGTCGCGGGGTCACTCCGGGTTCAGCGGCGCCCCGGCTCGGATCAACGACCGGGTGGGCGCAACCTTCGTTGTCTGGGGCGGGTACATCCACGGGCGAAATCTGGAGCTCGTTCCCGGTAAGCGGATCGTCCAGTCCTGGCGACCATCGGAGGAGACCTGGCCGGAGGACTACTACTCTACGGTCACGTTCGAGCTCAGCGAATCTCCGGGCGGTACGCGGCTCCGCTTCGAGCATGCCGGGGTCTTGGCGGACCACGCGGGGCATCTGTCCGCCGGCTGGAAGGAGTCCTACTGGCTCCCTCTCGCGGCCTATCTCAAGAAGCGCCGCCGGGCCCCGGGACCCGTTAAGTCCCGCCGGCGCGGGCGGGGACGAGCGTAATCGACGTCCCCGGCGGGTTCAACCTCAGCCCCATCAGGACCTCGCCCGAGACCACCATCATCTTGCTCCGGAGGCCCCAGGCGCCCAGACCTCCCTCCCGCCACGGGGGCTCGTCTCGGCGCACGACGCGAAAGCCCCGCGTCTCGAACAGCCGCCGAGACGCGATGTTGTCCTCCTCCGCCGCCGCGTAGACGATTTCGGTCCGAGCTCGGCGGAAGCGATCCAGGGCGTCGTCGAGCAACGCGCCGCCTACCCCACGACGCCGGTCCGCCGCGCGGACCGCGACGTAGTAGACGTAGCCCACGCCCGGCACGAGGTCCTCCAGCATGGAGATCCCCCGGATCTGGCCACCTTCGAGTGCCCCCCGAACGCTCGCGACCCGTCGCAGCGTCCGCTTGGCGTGCCAACGGTAGATCCCGACGAAGGAGTCGAGAATCGCCGGGATCGCGTCCTCGCGTTCCGGCCCAACCAAGTCACGAATCTCCAACCCCATGACGGCGCCGCCTGCGGAGATGGGCGCGGGTTTGGATTAGAGAGTGTCGGAGGAACCTACCGCGCCGACACTCTCTGCCTAGGAGGGAACCGGGCTCGCCTCGCCCCGAAGTGCGCCCGCAAACGCGGGGACGGACGCGAGGGCGATGTCGGCACCTGCATGAACCGGAGAGTGCTCGACGCCCCGCTCGCAGACCAGGCTGCCCTGCTGCCAATGGGAGAGGTCCTGGGCCCGCACTTCGCAGACCACGTCGAACGCGAACCGACCGGGGCCCGGGGGTCCCAACGAAGCGAAGATGGGGGTGACGCCGCCGTGGAGCATTGCGTCGATGACTCCGCGCACGCCGCTCACGTTTCTCGGGTAATACTCCCTCACGCGATCGGTGTTCGAGACGACGAAGACCGGGCGGACGGACTCTCCCCCGTACCGGCTGATGACCTCCTGGATCGACGACGGCAGCCGCAGGAAGTCGGTCAGTCCACCGATCACGGACCGGGGCTCATCGGACCGTACGACCGTCCAGAGCGCGAGGTTGCTCACGGCATCCTGGGGCTTTGCTTCGGAGCGGGAGACTACAAAGAGATGGTCCGGCGGGATCCATCCCATCTCGACGGGTCCCGGCGGATCCAGGTAATCGTTGGGGTCCCGGACATCGACCCAGTACGGGTGAGGGTCGTTCGCGCGGGCCAGCGCGTAGGCCAGCCGGAGAATGACCGTGCGGGAGGAGCCGTACAGGAACGTAGCGACTCCGTTTCGTCCCAGGACTCCGAAGTCCGTGGACGGGTCGTTCATCGCCCTGCCCATCGAGACGTCTAAACGGTGGAGTGACCCCATAAACCCACCGCCGAGGGTATCGACGGGAGCCGCGTCGCGCTAGACGATGTACTTCGGAAGCCGCGCACGGGCTCGCTGGACCGCACCGGCGGCTATCAGCATCAGGCCCGCCAGAAGCACGACCAGCGCGATGAACACGGCCTGGAGCCCGAGCAGGAAGGACGGCAGCGTTACGTAGCACCCGACGAGGAGGGCGCACTCGAGGCCGAAGATGATGTAGAGCACCGTCAGGCAGACGAGCACCAATCCGGCCGCCAAGGAGCCGCTTCCTGGCGTCGCCACGCCCGTATCACCGGGGCGGCGGATAATAGTCGTTCCGATGGATGCGTGCCCGTCAGGCGGGCCGACGGACGACCAGAGACCGGTCGATCTCGGCGACCGTCCGACGACCGGCCAGCATCATCGAAACGGCCACTTCGGCGTTGAGTACGTCCAAGAGCCGGTGAACACCAGCTTCGCCTCCTGCGGCTAGGGCCCAGAGCACCGGACGCCCGAGGCCTACCGCCTTGGCGCCCAGCGCCAGGGCCACGAGCACGTCGCGGCCGCGCCGAACCCCGCCGTCGACGTAGACCTCGGTTCGCGCCCCCACCGCGCGCACGACCTCCGGAAGGGCGTCGAGGCCGGTCATCGCACCGTCGAGCTGACGACCGCCGTGGTTCGATAGCACGATCGCACGCGCCCCCAGATCCCCAGCCTTCGCGGCGTCCTCCGCGGTGAGGACCCCCTTGACGACGAGGGGCAGGGACGTCACGCGGCTCAGTCGCTCCAGGACGGTCCAGTCCACGCACGCGTCCGGGGGGAACGCATAGCGCCCGTCCTGGAACGCCGGCGCCCGGGCCGGAGGCACAACCCCCGGGCCATTTCCTATCGGGACCGGGGAGCGGATGGCGACTCCATCGTGAGTCTGCCGGTCCCGGGGTCCGAGCACCGGGGCGTCTACGGTCAGTACGAGGGCGCTGTACCCGGATCGCTCGGCACGCCGGATGAGCTGCTCCGATGCAGAGAACTCCGGCTGGAGGTAGAGCTGGAACCACCGGCGCCCCTGGGGGGCCGCCGCGGCGATCTCCTCCAACGAACGGGAGGACAGGGTACTGTAGACCGCGAGCTGCCCGGCCGCCGCGGCGGCGCGGGCGGTGGCGGCTTCTCCCTCGGGATGGAGGAGGGCTTGATAGGCCATCGGGCACACATACACCGGGCTCGACACCGTCTCGCCGAGCACGCTCGTCCGCAGGTCGACCGCATCAATGCCGGCGAGGGGGCGCGGACGCAGGTGCCACTGGCGGAAGGCATCGACGTTGTCGCGGACCGTGGACTCGTTGCCGGAGCCCCCCTGAACGTACGCCCAGATCGGGTCGGTCAGCTTCGCGCGAGCCGCCGACTCCAGGTCGGACAGGGTCTGGAAGCCCGCGGTCGTCAGATCGTCCAAAACTCCCCTACCAGCCCGAGCTCGTGGAAGGTCGTGAGCAGGCGCTCGCGGGACGGGCGTTCGTAGTCGAGCTCCAGTTTCGTGGCGTAGAGGGGCTCGCTCAGGCGGAGCATCGTCTCGATCGACACCTCGGCCCCCCGCGCATCGGGTCGTCCGGTGCGCCAGCGAGACAGGTGGTCCGAGGTCGCAAAGAACACCATCGTGTTGGCGCAGGTGTTCACGATATCCTTCCACCACTCGGACGCCGGGAGACCCAGGTAGACGACGGGCAGCGACGTGGACCCCCCTGCGACCTGTCCGACCCGGAGCTGGAATCGGACCGGCTGCCCACAGTGAAAGCAGTACGACCGGACCTCGAGGGGGGTCCGGAGCATGGTGTGGAACGCCAGCGCATCCCACGCGCAGTTCGCGAAGTACCGTCGGCCGCCCTCTGCCCAGACCTCGTACGGCGTGGCGATCGCCGAGAACGGGAAGGCCATCAGGACCCGATGGGTTCCCGGTACGAGCTTGAGGTGATGCGCCGCATCCAGCCGGTCCAGGCCCTCTTCCACGGCCGGCCGGTCCAGGTGAAACTCGTTCATCAGCAACTCGACGGAGGGGGGGTATCCCTCTGTCCGGCAGTGCGCAAAGATCGCCTGGCGGAGCCGCGCGTCGAGGCCGGTCGCCGGCGGCATGACGGCGCGGGAGTCGTCCCCGGGTGTTAATCGTTGCCGGAGGTGTCCGCTTCGAGCCAGCGGGCCATCCATACTCCGTCGACGAACTTTCCCTCGACCTCGAACTCGCGGCGCAATCGACCCTCCTCGAGAAAGCCGAGCTTCCGGTAGAGCCGCACGGCGGGCTCGTTGCTCGAAAAGACCTCGAGGGACAGCTTGCGGACGCCCACGGACCGAGCCCACTGGACCGCGGCCTCGAGCAATGCCGTGCCGAGACCGACTCCGCGTGCCGCCGGCAGACAGGACATGCTGAGCTCGGCCACGTGCTCGTTCTTCGGCCACTGGCCGCGGGCGAGGTACAGGATACCAGCGACCCGGCCGTCGACCTCCGCCACGAGGAAGACGCTCCGGGTCCCGTCGGCCGCGGCGATCGTGGCCCGCTCCTGGTCGAGAGTCCAGGTCGCCCGTTCGCGGAGCGTCCAGCGGCGCTCCGAGCCGACGATGTTGACAAGCTCCGTGATGGACTCCGCGTCGCCCGGGACCGCGCGACGTACGAAGGCGGACCGGCCATCCTTGAGCCGAACGCTGGTCCCGACCACGGCCCTTCAGGCCCCGAAGGGGCTCTCCAAGATAACCTGTCGGCACCGGTCACGGTCGTCGAGCACCGGACGCGCTCGGTCGAGCGCGCAGCCAGAGTTCCCGGCGCTGTCGCCTTCCGTCGGAGCGAACGATCTCGAGCTCGAAGCTCATAGATCCGAGCGAGTCTCCCGAGGGGTGCGTCGCACGCTCGGGATACGCCGCCCGTACGTGTCGTTCGATCAGTCGCCGTGCCACGTCCTCCGCACCGAACAGCGAGAGCGCGGTGTCGGTTCCGAGGCCGTCGACGACGACCCGGTATCGCAGGCCGTCCTCGAAAACGTACGCCGTGAACTGGGGCACGGCTGGGCGGGGGGATTCTCTACGTGAGGGGGTTCCGGGGAGATGCCGAAACGGGCGGCTACGGCGGAGGCGGATAGCCGGGTCGGCGCTGCAGGTCCTGGAGGATCTGGTCATACTGCTCGCGCGTGATCTCCCCCCGCGCGTAGCGCTCCCGCGCGATCGCAAAGGCGCGGTACCGGCCGCCCCCTCCTCCGCCCCCGCCGCGGTTGTAGTTACCGTAGCCACGCGAACGGGAGCTCCACATGCCGATGCGGACGATCCAGAGGACGATGAAGAGAATGAAGAAGATGAGGAACAGGCCGCCGAAGACCCCGAACGGACCGATGCCGGTGGCCGGATGATAGCCGAAAGTCTCTGGGCTCAGTAGGACCAGGAACAAGGCTACTCCCACCAGGGCCAGCATCACGGCCAGCCCGATGTAGATCCAGCGTCGCGGGTGGGGCGGTGGACCGCGCGGATAGCCACCGCCGTACGGGCCGTAGCCGGTTCCAGGAGGGCCTCCGTACGGGCCGCCGGTGTTCTGCATCGGTTGCTACCGGAAACGAGCTCCGTCCAGGTAGTTATGACTCGCTCTCGACCTGGAGGGGCCGACCCGAGGCTCAGGGTGCGGGCGACGGCGGGCCGCCCCCGCCCGGAGACTCGGAATCGTAGGCCGACTCACCAAACTCCGCCATGTCGAGCCCCGTCGACTCCTCGTCGGGACCGGCGCGGAACGGAAGGAACCAATTGATCACCTTGAGCAGCACGAACGAACCGACAAAGGCAAACGACGCCACGACGGCGATGCCGATGAGCTGCACCACCACGAGGTGGGGATTGCCGAAGAACAAACCGTTCGGACCGTTGGGGTTGACCATACTCGACGCGAACAGTCCGGTCGCCAGGGTTCCCCACATCCCGCCGGCCCCATGACAGGCGAAGACGTCCAGCGAGTCGTCCAAACGGGTCTTTGCTCTCCAGGTACCGATCGTCCATCCGAGTGCGGCGGCCCCGATTCCGATGACGATGGAACCCAAGGGCCCGACATACCCGGAGGCCGGAGTGACGGCCGCCAGGGCGCAGACAGCTCCGACGCAAATCCCGACGACCGAGGGCTTGCCGCGACGCCACATGTCGATCAGCATCCAAGTGACTCCGCCGGCTGCTGCCGCGAGGTTGGTGACCACGAGGGCGTTCACGGCGACGGCATCCGCCGCCAGGGCGCTCCCTGCGTTGAAACCGAACCACCCGAACCACAGGAGCGCGGTGCCGAGAACGACAAACGGAACGTTGTTCGGCCGAGTGTCCTTCATCTCTTCCGGCGCGCGGCGGCCGAGAACCCAAGCGGCCGCGACGGCAGAGACTCCCGCCGAGGTGTGCACGACCAGCCCCCCGGCGAAGTCGATCACGCCGAGGGCGTGCAGCCAGCCCCCGGGATTCCAGATCCAAGAGGCGATGGGGGCGTAGATGAACGTCACCCAGGCAACTACGAAGATCAGGAGCGGCTTGAGGCGGGCCCGGCCGGCAAACGCGCCGATGATGAGTGCCGGCGTGATCGCCGCGAACTTCATCTGAAAGGCGAAGTAGAGGAGCTCGGGAATCGTCGACGAATAGAGCGGGTTCGGCGCAGCGCCGACGCCGTTGAGGCCCACCTTGGACAGAGAGCCGATGACCCCGTGCCAGGAGGGGCCGAACGTGATCGAGTAGCCCCAGAGCGCCCAGATGATGCAAACGAGCGAGAAGATGGCCATGCACTGGGCGAGCAGGGTGATGAGATTCTTCCGGCGGACGAGGCCGCCATAGAAGAACCCGAGCGCCGGGGTCATCAGCATCACGAGGCCCGTGGCGGCGATCACCCAGGCCACGTCTCCGGAATTCAGCGGCATCTGCGAGATCCCTCCTCTGCTTCCTTTCCAGACGATGCGGCCCTACAGGCCGAGGGCTCCGCGGAGAAGACTGAACGAGCGTTGCCCGTTAGGGGTCCGAAATCGGATCTTGGGGTTTTTGCCGACAAACGACGCCGAGCGGCTCTTGGCGGCCAAGACCTCGAGCAGGTCGGAGAGGGACCAGAGGATGCTCACGTCGGCGTGACTCGAAACGCCGTCCACCGCGGACGCATGGCCGGCCGCGTCGATCTCCAGAGTTGCCGACTCGGTTTCGGTCTCGAACGCCCACCGCTGGGGCAACCAGTCGTGGAGGCCGCCGCTGGGCTCGGCAGCCAGGCGCGAGCGCGCACGGCCCTCGATCTCCGGACAAACCGAGCCGAGGGCATCGCGGAGCTGGCCCATCCCAGCGAAAGTCTGGGAGTGACCCGCTTATCAAGCACGCCGGTGGACCGGAAATGGAGCTCGGCCCGGGCTCTCCCGGTCGGTCGGCCCTCGTCTCCGGCGCCCTAGACGACCTTGGTCGAGTAACGGACCACCGGGACATCGATGTACTCGAGCACGGCCTCTCGTCCGTGGACGGCCGCCGCGCCCAAGGCCCGGCTCAGCGTCTCGGCGGTCGTGTCCCTGGACAGAGGTGGCATCACGGTCTGGGAGCTCGCCGGCGGCACCGCGTGCCGATCGACGCAGAGAAGGATGGCCTCAAAGCCTGGAAAGCCGAGCTCGAACAGCCGGACCTGGAGCGCCACCTCGGCGGGCGGCGGGATCGCCCGGTAGCTCTTCATCTCGTAGAACCGCCGCTTCCCATCCCAGTAGTCGGGCTGGACGTAGACCCCGACCTGCTCGTCGATGAGGACCAAGCGTGACCGAGGCCGGGCCATACCAAAGACCTCCGTCTTCCGGAACGCCTGAAGGACCCCGGAGATCTGGGCTCGGAGGCGCTCGTACTCGGCCGGGGCGACGACCAGATCGATCTCCTGGAGCTCCCGGGAGAGTTCGTTCTCGGCGAAGGCCGTCAGTGCGCCGACGGTCGGGCGAAACCCCCGCCGATAATCGTGGCCGTACTTCGACAGTGCGCTGTCGATGGCCTTCCCGACGGCCATCCCGAGCTCCTGCCGTTCCGTCACCGGCCGTGGATAGACAAACGAGACGACCTGATGAGCCGCCAGGGTCCGGATTGTGCTCATGGATGCCCCGCTCCGCTCTCAGGTCTCCGGACGGCCCCGATGGAGAGGAACTGATGGGCACCGGCTCACCTCAATGAACCCCAGTAGAGTTCCAAAGGAAGAGGTAACCAAACGTTTTTCTGGGGTCCATAACCCCGGTATCTCGTATGGCGCTCTTCGTGACCGAGCACACGCATCCCGCCGAAAGTTGCCCCGCGAGAAATCCGCAGATGGCCGGCGCCCTGCTGCAAATCGTAAGTCCCGCCAACGCGGCGAGGGCCGGGATCAAGATCTACGGTGACGCCGTCGCCACCGGTGGCCATCACCTCTACCTGATCGTGGAGGGAGCTAACGAAGGGGCCGTGCGGCAGTACTTCGCACCCTTCGGGCAACTCGGAACCCTCCAGGTCACCCCGTCTTCGCATTGCGAAGAGGTGGTCAAGCGGGGCCAGTGCTAGGGCCCGAACCGGAGAGCGTCCGCCATCGTCTTTTCCTCTGGGACCCTGGGTTGCCTCCGAACACCCGTGACGAGCCGGGGGCCGAACGCCGTACATCTTCCCCACGAGTTCCCACGTCGCGTCTGGCGTTCCGACGACCTGTACGTTGATGTGCTTCCGGCGGCGGACCTCGGAAACTCGTCCTTCGTGGTCGGCGACCGGAATTCCCGGGAAGCCATTGTCATCGATGCGACCCGGGACGTCTCGCGGTATCTCGACGTCCTCGAACGGTCGAAGGTCTCGCTGCGGTGGGCGCTCGACACGCATCTCCACGCCGATTTCATATCGGGAGGAAAGCAACTAGCCGACCTGGCCGGTGGCCGGTTCGGTATCAGCGCGGACATCGATGCCTCGTTCGGCCACGAACGCCTCGCCGAGCGGCAGCGCATCGAGCTCGGCTCCGGCCACCTCACGGTCCTGAAATCGCCCGGCCATACGCCCGAACACATCAGCTTCCTGCTCCATGACTCGTCCGGCGCCGCCCGGGTGCTGTTCTCCGGCGGGAGCCTGATGGCCGGCACCGCCGCGAGGCCGGACCTCCTCGGGCCCCGGTACACGAACTCCCTCGTACGGGCCGAGTACGTGACGCTCCACGAAACCTACGCTCCCCTGGCTGGAACGGTCGGGGTGCTACCGACGCACGCCGGCGGAAGCTTCTGCGGGGTCGGCACCCGGTCCGATCAGATGACGTCACTCGGACGGGAACGTCGAACGAACCCTCTGCTCCAAGCTCACGGTCCGGTGGAATTCTTCACGCGCTACCTCAGCGGTCTGCCCTATCCCACCTACTATGGGGAGCCCCGGGCGGCCAACGTTGAGGGAGGGAGGCCCATCGGCCCCGGTATCCCGGACCTCCCCCCGATTGCCCCGGAGGAGTTGGAACGGATGCGCCGGCAAGCGGAGGTGACGGTTCTGGACGTTCGACCGTCGGCTCAGTTCGAGACCGGGCACATACCCGGGTCTCTCTCGATACCCGCCGACGGACCCGTGTCGGCGTGGGTCGGCTGGCTCCGGCCCTCGAGTGTATCGCTCGTTCTCGTGGACAGTGGTCCGGAGACCCGCCGGGTGGTGCAGGTCGCGCTGCTTCGGATCGGCTTCGACGGGCTGCGAGGATACCTGGCCGGGGGCGTGGAAGCGTACCGGACGGCCGGCTTCGCCCCCATGGCCACCCACCGGGTGACAATGGCGAACCTGCGCAGGACCATGGAAACGGGCGCGGCCCTGACGGTCCTGGATGTACGCAATCCCGCCGAAGCGGCGGGAGCTCATGTGCCGGGCTCCGTGAACATTCCCCTGCCACGGCTGGAACGAGATGCCTCCGGCATCCTGGACCGTTCGGCCCCGGTCTTCGTCCACTGCCAGAGCGGATACCGGGCCGGCATCGCGGCCAGTATCCTCGAACGACTCGGCTTTGCCCCCGTCCTGCGTGTGACCGACGGGCCGGAGCGCTGGGCGCCACGGCGCAAGCAGGCCCGGCGCCCGCGCGCCCACTGATCGGATCCACCGGCACCCCGCCGATTCGCATATGCGCCGGCGGTGCTTGGCCGGTATTCCATGCCGCGCACGCTCTCTCCGATTAGCGTGGACTCGGCTCGGCGGCTCAGTGCCTACAATGCGCGGGTGTTCGCTCGGTATGCCCGGGCGGCCCGGCGCCTTCCGGGCCGCGTTGCCATGGCCAACCGGCAGACCGGTCACCTGTCGATCTTCCGGACCCTCGTTCACATTCTGAACGTCCACGAAGTGTGGATGGTCTACATCGTTCCGGGCCGAAGCTCCGAGCTCTCCGACCTGTTCCGACGGCCGGAGCGGCAGCCCACGACGTGGAAGGGCTTCGACACGTACTCGCGGGAGGTCTGGAGGGGTGTTGCGGCCACCGTCGACCGACTCACCGCGTCCCGACTCGCCTCCCGGATCCGTGCCCCTTGGATGCCCGGTCGTTACACTGCCGGCGACGCCGTACTCCAGACCACCCTCGAACAGGCCCACCATCTGGGCGAGATCATCGCGGTATACTGGCAGCGCGACCGCGAGCCTCCGGCGATGACGTGGATCGATGTGAACCGGAAGGCCTGAGCCTACCGAACAAAGGCCGTACGTACGTTCATATGGGTCCTCACGGCATCTTTTCTCGTCAGAAGGCGCGGTAGAGCCTCCCGACCCCGCCTCGGCGCCGCGCCCCAGGAGCCTGCCGTGCGGAATCGCTGGTGTATCCTTGCAGTTGCCGTGACGCTCGTCGTCGCGAGCGTATCCATGATCGCTCCCGGTCCGAACCGGCCGACAACGACGAACGGAATCCACGAACGTGCCGGGCTCGGCTCAGCGGCCTCGACCTCGGAGTCGCCGAGTCCGGCGTCCTCGGCTCGGTCGACCGGAGCCCCCACGACCGTTACGCTCGTCCCGGCACCGAACGGCACTGCCGAGATCTGTGCCAACGGAACACCGACCAATCGGTTCCCGGTGTCGTACCTGCCGTTCGGCTACGAGACCCCGAACCTGTTCGGCCTCGGCACGGGCAGCTCGGGGACCGACGACGTGTGTTACTCGGGAGGGGGCGACGGAATGGTATCGAACGTGGTGAACTTCAGCAGCGTGGGCGGTGCGGAAGGGGTTCTCGGCTTCCCGCACGTCGAGTACGGGCAGGACCTCTGGGGAGGGTCGCCCGGAAACATGTCGCCGGGCTTCGTACTTCCCGAGCCGGTGTCGACCGCGACGAACAGTAGCCTCTGGCTAACGAACACCTACTCCATCAACGATAGCCTGGGGTCCGCGGCGTACGACTATGTGTGGGACAATTTCCTGTCGTCCTACGTCCCGACGCCGGCGAACACGTCTGGACCGGGGAACTTTTCGCTCGAGATCATGCTGTGGATGTCGACCGGGGAGGAGGCGTCGCCCTTCACCTACTTCCCGTACGAGGGCACGGCCGAGCTACCGACGCTGGTGAACAGCACGCTCTCGGACCAGCCGTGGGACTTCTCGCACTTCTGCCAGGGTACCAACGACTCCGAGCTCACGGCGCTCTACTTCTACAACGGCACCCAGGGGGCGATGAACGCCTCAAGCCGAACCTTCGGCATCAACTTCAGCGCCGTGCTCGCGAACTTGAACCAGATGATTCGCACCGCCGGGGTCTCGTGCTGGTCGTACGGAGCCAACAACGACGGAGATCTCTACCTCGATGACCTGAACCTCGGCTCGGAGTTCCTGTCGCCGTTCCCGTCGAGTTACTACGGTCAGGCGATCTTCAACTGGACCCTTTCTTCGATGTGCTTCACGTTCCCTCAGGGAACCCCCACGGCAGCCTCCGTCTCCTGCGGTCCCGTGCCCTACGAGCCCCTGGACGCGGCACCCACGGCCGCTCCAACTTCGGGCCGGGCCCCCCTGCGGGTCGACTTTGAGGCGGGGGCCTACGGAGGAACCCCCCCGTACACCTACAACTGGTCGTTCGGCACCGGAGGCTCGAGCCAGTTGCCGGATCCGGTGTATGAGTTCACGACGCCGGGAGCGTACACAGTAAACCTGACCGTCGAGGACGCGAACGGGTCCTCGACCCGTAACACGCTGCGCATCGAGGTCCTCCCTCCTAACCTCGAGGTACACGCGGCGTCGTCGGTGACGTCGGGCTTTGCACCGCTCAAGATCGACCTCACGTCCAACGTCAGTGGAGGGGCGCCCCCGTACGTCTACGAGTGGGAGGAGAACGGCCGGCCCGTCGGCACCGGCGCGGACTCTCAGCTCACCCTCCTGACGGTGGGAGTGTTCACGATGACGCTCGTGGTCAATGACTCAGAGAGTCCCACTCCGCAACACAACAGCAGTTCCGTAGAAGTGGTAGTCGGTGCCGGTGACTCTGCCGGGGGTAGCGTCGGTCCGGGCCTGCTGTGGGCGGTCACGAGCGGGGTCCTGGTCGCGGTGGTCGTTTGCGCCATAGCGATCCTCGCGACCCGCCACCGACCCCCGCCGCCCGTGACGCCGGAGTAGCGCCCCTGGAGCGCCGTCCACCGTCCCAGGCGCCGGACCCGCCCGCTGCCCCGTCCTTCGGACCCGAACCGCAGACGCCATCGCATGTTTGATAGGGGGGAAGGTCGTCCCGGGCCCTCCCGATGGCGGCCCGTCCGGCTCCCCCGTCAAGCTTCCTCTACCGCGGGGTCCCCACTCGGACCTGGCGGGAAGTACCGCGGCCCACCTCGATCGAAGTCCGTAACCTTCTCTCCAAGGTGGGGAGCGGGATCGACCACGACCTCCGGAGTGAGGCGGCGCTCTGGCGTGCCCGGTTCGGCTCGAGCGTCTTCACGGGGTATGTCAACGGGACGATCTACTGCACCGGCGGCCTCGAACAGGACTTGCAGAACATCTATCTCCGCATCGACGAGACCGTCGGACGCCGGAAGAAGCGCCTGGCGAGACGTCGGTAAGCCGGTCCTACCTGTCCTCGACCCCGGACCGGAGCGACGACGGTGTCGGCCGTCGCCCGGACGCGACCAGAATCTCGCTCGGCCCGCCGGTGCTCGCGGGTCCGACGAACCCCGCGCAGTCCTGTCGTACCTCCTCCCACGCCTGCTCCTGTCGGGCGGGGGCGACGTCCCGCAGGACGTCCCCGATGATCTCCTGGTAGAACCGAAGCAGGTCGTCGAGACTCGGCATCCGCAGCACGCACCGGACCGTGTCCGAGCGGACACCCTCGTATCCGGCGTCCACGAGCATCCCCTCGAGCTGCCCGGGCTTTCCCAGACTGAACGGCCCCGGGCCCTCGGGAGGTTTCGGGGCGGCGCCGTCGGGGGCGGCCCAACGCGAGAGTATCCGGCCCGGAACGGAGAGCACGCCGTTCCGGTCGCCCGTGGTGAACACGCTGACCGAGATCCGGCCCCCGGGGCGCAGCACGAGGAGCAGGCGGCCCAGCGCCTCCTGGGGGCGTGCGAAGAACATGACGCCCTGCCGACACGAGACCCCGTCCATCGAGGCCCAGGACAGGTCCGGGCGCTCCCCGTCCATCACCCGTGTCGTAACGTTGGTGAGACCCTGGGCCAGGGCGTGGCGGGCGGCAAGCTTGACCATGTTCGGGCTGGAGTCGGTCGCGAGCACGCGGCCCTCCGGGCCGACCGCCCGCGCGAGGTGGTGGGTAAAGCCTCCCGAACCGGCCGCGAGCTCCAGGAGCCGGTTCCCCGGCCGCAGGTCCAAGCGCTGCAGCAGGAGTTCCGTCGCCGGAGCAAACCAGTCGTCGACGTACGGCGTCCACGCGTCCCACTGTTCGGCCCGGGCATCCCAGGTGTCGACTATCGTCGCTTTGAGGTCGTCGACGCTCGGAGGGACCCCGTCAGCTGCCACGGTGTTCCCGGCCTCCAGATCTTCGGTCTTTGTGCTCGAAGGGCTGTCCGGTTCAGGCCGACACGATGGCCCCGATCACCACGAACGGCATGAGGATGGACGTAACCAGGTAGACCCGTCCAAAGAGCGACAGGTGGGGCAGGACGAGCCCGCCCGGGTACGCCGTATACAGAGGGTCGCCGCCCACGATGCTGAGGCCCAGGGCCACCAGGGTAAGCGCGAGCCAGACCGCTCCCACGGCGAGGCACACTACGAGGACGGTGGTTTTGAGCGTCAGCTTCTGCATCGCCGGTCCCCTGCTCTGTTCCAATCGGAGAGCGACTGGGCGCTCGACATAAAGGTAGCTGCCACAGACCGGGCTCTGCTCGACGCCGCGGCTACCAGATCTTCACCCGGGCTCCCGGGGCGCGCCACATGGGGCTTCCCGACTTGATCCCGAAGGCTTCGTAGAAGTCGTCGGAGTTCTGCACCGCTCCCTGAACGCGGAACCGGGGGGGAGAGTGGCTATCGACCGTGGCGAGCATTTTGGTATCCGCGGGCCGACTGTTCTGGCGCCAGATCTGTCCGTACGAAACGAAGAACCGCTGTTCCGGCGTCAGCCCGTCGATGAGGGGGGGTCGCTGCTTCGCTCGTCGCAGACGCCGCTGGAGCGCGTCGAACGCCACGCGGAGTCCTCCCAGGTCGGCAATGTTCTCACCGGCGGTAAGGGCTCCATTGACGTGGACGCCCGGCAGCACTTCGAACCGGTCGTACTGCGAGATCACCCGCTGCGCCCGGCTCTTGAACTCCCGGGCATCCCGCGAGGTCCACCAGTCCCTGAGGTTCCCGTTCTTGTCGAACTGTCGCCCCTGGTCGTCGTACCCGTGCGTGATCTCATGCCCGATCACCAGGCCGATGCCCCCGTAGTTCACGGCGTCATCCATCTCGGGGTCGAAGAACGGGGGCTGCAGGATCCCCGCCGGGAACACGATCTCGTTCCGCGTCGCTTCGAAGTACGCGTTGACCATGGGCGGGGTCATCAGCCAGTCGTTCGTGTCGACGGGCTTCCCGACCCGGGCCATCTGGCGGCGCGCCTCGTACTCCGTGGCACGCCAGTAGTTCCCCAGGTAGTCACTCCGCGCGATCCTCAGGCGAGAGTCGTCCCGGTACCGCCGGGGATGACCGATCTTCACCCGGAAGCGTTGGAATTTCTGTTGGGCCTCGCGTCGGGTTGCCGGCGTCATCCATTCGAGCCGACGGAGCCGGTCCCGGAAGACGGACCGGAGGTCGTCCACGAGCCGTTGCATCCGGACCTTGGAGGACTTCGGGAAGTAGGCCTCGACGAACAGCCGACCCAGGGCGTCGCCGATGGCGTTATCGGCCGACTCCGCCGCACGCTTCCACGCCGGCTCCTGCTCTTGCTGTCCCCGCAGTCCCTTGAGGTAGAATCGGAAGTGCTCCCCTTCCATGCGCTCGTCCAGGAAGGGAGCACTGGACCGAATCAGGTGCCAGCGCAGGTACGCCTTCCAGTCCTCCAGGGGCCACTTCCGTAGAAGCCGGCTCATTGTCCGGAGGAAGTCCGGCTGACCGACGATCACCCGCTTTACGCGGGAACCCTTCCGGGCCCGGAAGTATGTCTCCCAGGCGAAGCCGGGGGCGAGCGAGCGGAGACCTGCACGAGACATCCGGTTGTAGTTACGCGGTTCGTCTCGCAGCTCGGTCCTCGTTCGGCTCGCGCGAGCCAGCTCGGTCTCCATCGCGAGGAGGCGGCGTGCGGTGG
>JASHPT010000076.1 GCA_030037955.1 Thermoplasmata archaeon | reverse complement strand
AACGGAACGGCATTGTGGCTCTCAGCCCACTGGATGTACGCGTTCACGCCGTCCGTGAAGGCGACCATGTCGGCGCCGTCCTGCGAGTTGACCGTCATGGCCTGCTGGGCCATCTCTGCGGCGGCCTGGGGGACTCCCAGGTATCGGTACATTTCGTCCGAGGCGAGGGCGCTGGGGCCGAGCCAGGATGACAGGTTCCCCTGCGCGGCCAGGCTCTCGATCTCCATCTGGAACAGCCGTTCCGACGCCTGCGTGTAGCCCTGGGCATAGAACAGGTCCGGATCGTCCTGCGCGAAGATGTGGACCGTTCCGTTGGAGTCGCGGAAAACGACGACGGGCTGCTCGAGACCGGGAAGCACGACCGTTCGGTTGCCCCAGGACGCGTTCCGGGCACTGGCCCACACCCCAGCTTGTGGGTCGAGCAGCACCAGGTCGCTCTGGAGGAGCAGGATGAGGATGATCGCTAGAACCGCCGGCACGGCGAAGAGAAGTACGGACTTTCCTCGGCGGCTGAGCCGTCGACGACGCCTTGCGCGGCGGGTCGGCGCGGGCGCGTTCGGCTCGGCAGCCGATTGAGCCACGGCCCCGGAAGCCCTTCCAAAGAAAAGAGTGTCGCGAACCGCCGAACGTCTCGTCAGTGGAAAGGTGCCGGGCGCACGAGCCGGGCGGTTCACACCGAACGCGAACCTTTAATACGCAGAAATGCGCATTGAATATCACGGCTCCGGAGCGGAGCCGATTCACCTCCCTGTCCATGGACCGACGCTGGACCCAAGGGTGCGGAAACCGCACCTGTCGACACCCGCCCTCCGACCATCTGGCGACGCCGGAGCTCTCGTCGGGCTCGGCCCGCACCATACTCTGGTGCCGCCAGTGCCGGCGCCACGAAGAGGCGCGCCGGTGGTCGTTGCCGTGGGACTGGTTCCAGGGACCCGCTCCGAGCCTCGCGAGCTGAGTCCCGACCCGTTCCGCGCGTCAGTGCGACGGGCGGATGCCCGGCCGGATCAGGGCCTAGAGCGGGGTCCCCGGGGAGACCGAGAAGGGTGCGCCGTGGCCTGGGACGATCCAGCGTGCGATCTTGGCGATTCTTGCCCGGTGGGTATGCAGGCTCCTGCCGTCGACGGCGAGGGGGTCGTCGGGGGGCCCGGTGCGATCCCACCACAGGTGGGTGAATGCGTACGTTCCCTCGGGAGTGTCGACGAGCGTGGTGATGTCCTGGGGGGTGTGCCCCGGGGTTTCCGTCAGTCGGACGTGCGGGGACAGCTGGAATGCCTCGGCCGGACGGCTCTCCCACACGTCCCCATGGTAGATCGCCCAGTGGTCATGGTACCGGGCTCTCGGGAAGAGCGCCGCGTTGAGCGTGTGGTCGGGATGGTGGTGGGAAAAGATCACGTCGGTGATACGATCCGGAGCGACCCGGGCGGCCCGTAGGGGTCGCAAGATCGACTCGCGTCGAGGGACCATGCCAGGGTCGACCACGATCCGTTGTGCACCGTCTTCGATGAGCGCGACCGTCCCGGCCACCCCAGGCTCGCTGTATCCTTCGAACAGTACACGAATCTGAGCCGCGGGGGACCGCCGTGTGCGTGTGGGCATAGAGACTTCCTCGAGCGGGCGAAAGGCCCGGGGATGAAGAGCCTTCCCACGAGGGAAGCGCAGCCGGGATGAGTCTCGTGTCTTAATCTTGGGGCGCGTAGTGCGGGGCTCCGATGCGTCCCCTCGGCCCGGCGGCTTCTCGTGATTCGGACGCCCGGGGGACCTCGCGGCCGGTGGCGTTAGTCACCGGTGGGGGTACCGGGCTCGGGCTTGCCATTGGCCGACACCTCGCCCAGGACGGGTACGATCTTGCGATCGCGAGCCGGTCCAGCGAACATCTGGCGGCCGGCGCCGACGTGCTCCGGCAGGCCGGGGCCCGAGTGCTGACGATCCCGACAGACGTGCGAGAGTACGGGCAGGTACAGGCGCTGATCGCAAAGATTCAGGAGACGTACGGCCGGCTGGACGTCCTCGTCAACAATGCCGCGGGCAACTTCATCGTCCGCTCGGAGGACCTCTCGCCCAACGGCTGGCGCGCCGTCGTGGGGATCGTTCTCGACGGCACGTTCTACTGCTCCCGCGCTGCCTTCCCCCTCCTGCGAGCCGGGGGCCACGGGGCCATCGTGAACATCGTCGCGGCGTACGCGTGGATGGCCGGACCTGGGACGGCCCACTCCGCCTCGGCGAAGGCCGGCGTCCTGGCGCTGACGCGAAGCCTCGCGGTCGAGTGGGCGCAGTATGGCATCCGGGTGAACGCCGTGGCCCCCGGGCCGGTCCGGACCGAGGGCACCGACCACCAGCTCTGGCTCTCCGAGGATCTTGTACAGCGCATCGAACGGGAGATCCCCCTGCGACGCTTTGGAACCGCGGATGAGATCGCCGATGCCGTCACGTTCCTGGCCAGTTCCCGGGCCTCGTACGTCACGGGCCAGGTCCTGGCCGTGGACGGGGGTCAGTGGCTCGGCAACGGCATCATGGACCTCCTCGCAGAGCTGCCGGGGAGTGGCCAGGGATCCCGCTCGTAGGTGCAGGGTCGACCGTGCAACCGGCAGCGGACGGCGCACCGCGCCGGGGAACATCGTCGAGCCCCACCACGAGGATCGGGACGTTTCTCTACCTCGGGACGGTCTTCTGGGGCGTCTCGATCGGGCTATGGAGCGTAGCGCTTCCGTTCCGGTTCGAGCAGCTGGGCCTGCCGATCGTGGAATACGGGATCACGCTGAGCGTCTACGCTGCGGGCATGCTCCTGACCGAATCGGTTTGGGGGCTGCTTGCGTTTCGTCTCGGCCGTCCAGGCCGGATCGGATTGATCGGGATCCTGGTCGGGGCCGCAACCCTCTCCCTGGGTATCGTAACGACCTTTCTCGGCTTCGTGGCCGTGCTCGCCGTGCTGGGGGCCGTCGGGGTCTATCTCGCGCCGTTGCAACGGTGGGTCTCCCTGAGCTACCGCGGTCCCGGAGCCGAGGGGAGCGGAACCGGCCGCTGGAGCTCAACCTACGGACTGGGACTCGCCATCGGAGCGGCCGGGGGTGCTCTGGGGTTCGTCGAGCTCGGATTCCTCGCGCTCTCGGTCGTGTCGCTCGGCTTCCTGGCCGCGGCGGTCCTCGCCGCCATGGCGTTGCCCTGGCGCGAGGCCTCGCTCCCCCGGCCACCGGTGGAGGTCCGCTCCACCGCGCGCCGGCTTGCGACCCGGCCGTTTCTCGTCGCCCTCTGCCTGGTGGGGCTGACCTTCATCGCCTACACGTTCGCGACAAACTTTCTCCAGTACTACTCCACGGTGATCTTCGGCGGCACCGCATCCGAAGCAGGATATGTCCTGGGAGCGGGACGCTTCGTCGCGCTCGGCGCAGCCTTCGTGCTGGGCACGCTCGTCGACCGGTGGGGACCGGCCCGGTCAATTCCGGCCGGATTCGTCCTCTTCCTCGTCGGTAGCCTCGGAACGTGGGCCTCCCGGTCGTACGTGGAGATGGTCGCGTCCACGCTCGTCTTCTTCGCGGGGTACGGGTGGCTGTCTGCGAGCCTCCTGCCGCTGGCCCTGCGGTCCATGCCGGTGGCCGACCAAGGCACCGCCATCGGCGTCTTTGGATCGGTCGAGGATGCCGGCCTTCTATTGGGTCCGCTGCTGTTCGGAGCCAGCTGGGCGGCCTATGGCCCGCGGAGCATTTTCCCCGTGGTGACGGCGGTCTCCGCGATCGGAGTCGCCGCAAGCATCCTGGTCGCCTATGGCCGCGGGCCTCCGGGGGCGGTGCCCGCCGCTCCCGGACCACCCATCCCGCCGGCCGGCTGAAACCCGGCGGAACCTAATATTCGCACGGCTCTCGCCCCCGCTCGGAAGGGAGCGACCTGCCGGCCCCCACGTTCATTCTGACGAACGCTCGGATCTGGACCGGGGACCCGGCCGCCCCCGAGGCCGAGGCCCTGGCGGCCCGCGCCGGCCGGATCGTCGCGGTCGGCCATCGACGGACGGTAGAACGGACGGCCGATTCGAAGACGGAGATTCTGGACGCCTCCGACCGGAGAGTCGTGCCCGGCCTCATCGACGCTCACGTGCACCTCATCTGGGCCTATGAACTGGGACACTGGATCGACCTCTCCGACCATCCCCCCATGCTGGAGGTCCAACGCCGGGTCCGGGAGTACGCCCACGGGCATCCGGACGAGGAGGTCATCGTGGGTCACGGCTTCGACTATGCAGCCCTCGGCGTCGAGGAGTTGCCGACGGCCCAGGATCTCGACACGACCGTGTACGACCGGCCCGTGCTGCTCACCTCGTGGGACGGGCACACCGGCTGGGGAAACTCTCGCTTCGTGGAACGGGCCCAGTCGGTCCTCGGCCGTCGCCGACGCGACTTCGGCGGGATGCAGCGCGACCCGAAGACACGGAAGCCGACCGGGATCTTCACCGAGTCGTTCGACATCACCGCGCTGCTCCCCGAATTCGCCCGACGCAAGTCGATCGAGGGTCTCGAGCGGATCCTCACGGCCGCGAGCGGATACGGGATCACGACGGGCTTCGACGTCCAGGTGCCGCTCGAGACGCTCGAGGGGTACGAACAGCTCCGGAACCGGAACGCGCTGCCAGTACGGATCCGGGCGGCGATCTACCACCCACGAGGCACCTCGAAGGATGCGTACCCGGCGTTCATGAATGCCGTTGCGAAGGCCCATGACGACTGGTTCGGCGTGGGTGCCGTCAAGTTGTACATTGACGGGGTGCAGGAGACCGGCACCGCCGCCCTGCTGGAGCCGTACTCGAATGACCCCGCGTCGCGGGGAAAGACGGTCTACCCCGTGAGCGAATACGAGGCGATCGTCCAGGAGCTCGACCGGCGCGGGTTCCAGGTCCTCACCCATGCCTGCGGGGATCGCGGGGTTCGGATTGCCCTGGACGCGTACGAAAAAGCCGCTGCGGCGAATCGGATGATCGGTCGTCGGCACCGCATCGAGCATTGCGAGAATCTCTCGGACCGGGACATTCCGCGCTTCGCACAACTCGGCATCGTGCCGTGCATGATGCCGCGGCACTCGGCCCCGGAGCTCACGCGACGGTGGCGGCTCGCCGTGGGCCCCGACCGTACGGAGCAGGCCTTTCCCTGGAAGCGGCTGCTCGAGACCGGCGCCCACCTCGCCTTCGCGAGCGACTGGCCGGTCGCGGCGCTGAACCCCTGGGTCGGGATCCAGGCCGCCGTGACCCGCACGGGGGCAGACGGGTCGCCGTCTCCGCTCCGCCTCACCCTGGCGGAGGCCCTGACCGCGTACACGATGGGCGCCGCCTACGCGAGCCACTGCGACACCACCCGGGGATCGCTGGCCGTCGGCAAGTACGCGGACTTGGTGGTCCTGTCGCCCGACCCCTTGGAAGCGGCACCGGACCGGCTGGCGGACACCCGAACGGTGGCCACAGTCGTCGACGCGCACACCGTCTTTGCCGACCCCGAGAACGGGCCGACGCTCCAGTAGAGGCGACGGCCGTTGAATTGCGGGCGCCGGTCAGTTGAAAAAGAGGACGAGAAGGGGTTGCGGCGGCGCGGAGGTCCGTTGATTCTCCCTATTCTGCATGCTGGTATGGCCCCCTCCTCTTCCCGGGCCGATTCCCGCTATGGCCTCCGGGGATATAGACCCTAGGCCTCGACCGGGGCCCGTCCCCGAGCTAGCCCGAAGGCCCGCAGATCGACCCAGACGCGCTCGGCCCCGCCCGGCGTGAACTCGAACCCGACACGCCGGTACAGCCCCACAGCCCGGTCGTTCCACATCGTCACCATCAGGCGGGGCTCGGGGAATCCCAGACCGCGGAGGCTCTGGGTCGTGCGGGCCAGCAGCGCCCGCGCCAGTCCCCTCCGCCGGAACGCCGGAGCGACTCCGAGCTCCGTGATGAGCCCTCCGAAGTGAGCGTTCGACAGCGTATAGGCGGAAAGCACACCATCGTGGTCGATACCAAAGGACGCCTCCGAGAGCCACTTTCCAATCCCTCCGTGGACGATGTCGTGGACGCTCGTGCGGGCATCCTCGGCCTCGTCCACAGTGGTCGCGAACAGCGCCCGTTCCGGCTCACCGTGATAGACCCGCTCCATGAGACTTGCGACCGCGTCCTCGTCCCGGTCGGACAGCGGGCGGGTCGAGAAGGCCGGGGCCAGCGGGCGGGGCGAGATGACCGTCCCCGGCGGTAGGTGCATCTCCGCCCGGACCGCCGGGGTGTATCCCCGCCGTTGATAGACCGCATCCGTCTCGTCGGGCCCGAGGCCCGGGATCTGGCCGGACCAGCCGACGAATGGAGGCCGTCCGTCCTGGTCGAGCTCCCGCAGAAGCCGGTCGAGCAGACCGGCACTCCGGTGTCCGCGGGCCAAGTAGAGCCAGCCGCGGCGCCCGAAGGTCCCGGCACCCTGCCAGCCGATCACCGCCGCGGCCTCGTCGCCGGGTCCCCGCCAGATCGCTCCGAGGAACGAGCCACTCCGGACCTGCGTCCGCAGCTGGTCCGAGACGACATCTGCCCACGAGGCGCCGGCCGCGACGAGGTCGTCCCGGCGTTCCGCGAGGAGCCTCAGGACCTCGCCCGGAAACTGCTGCGCGTCCACGAGGTAGGGCGGGGGAGACGGCGGCATCGTGCGAGGGGGACGGACCAGCAGACCGCCTTAAGGTCCGGCCCGCTCCCCGCCCCGCCTAGAGTCGCGTGTCGACCAGGATCAGTTCGGCGTCATGGTCGGCAGCCACGCGGAGCGTGTTCTCGTCCGTGAGAGCTGCCGCGGCCAACGGTATCACCGTCAGGCCGTTGACGCGCACGGGTCCGCCCTCGAGCAGGTAGAGGTAGGCCCCGCGCCCCCGGTCCAGGGTGTGGGAGATCGCCCGACCGGTCTCCAGGTACGAGGCGAAGACGCTCGCGTCGCTCCGGAGCGGCAAGGCTCCCTCGTGCTGGGAGCTTACGATCGGCAGCAGACCGTTGGTCCGTTGCGAGCGCGGAATCTCCTTCTGCTCGACCGACGGGTCGAGGTCGAGTCGCTCCGGCAGGAACCACATCTGAAGGAACCGCATCGGCTGGTCGGTCCGGCCGTTGATCTCGGCATGCCACATGCCGCGGCCGACCGTGGTGTGCTGTACGCCGCCCTGATGGAGCAGGCCGCCCAGGCCGCGCTCGTCCTCGTGGCGGAACTCGCCGGCGGCGACGTACGTCACGACCTCGTTATGCCGGTGGGGGTGGAGCGGCCAGGTCGCGCCCGGGCTCAACGTATCGTCGTTGAAGACCCGTAGCTGGCCGAAGCGGACGAACTTGGGGTCGGCGTAGTCGTCGAAGGAAAAGTGCCAGCGTCCGGAGAAGGTGCCGTTCTGGATCGGCCCTCCGGCCTGGTGGATCGACTCTGGGGGCCGGACGAGGACGGTCACCGGAGCACTCCCTCGAAGGAACAGGCGAGGGCAGGCATATCAAGCCGAGGACGGGTTATCGGCCGACTTTTCGGAGCTCAGCATCGAGCTCCCGGTATGCCCGACGGGCCTCCTCAATACTCGTCTCGTCCTCGAGCGTCGACGTATCGCCGAGGGGCCGCTCTTCGACCACATCACGGATCAGCCGGCGCATGATCTTCGCGCTGCGGGTCTTCGGAAGTTTCTCGACGAAGTAGATGGCGCCGGGAACGGCGATCGCCCCCATCGATGCGCGTACGAGCTCGACGAGCTCCTGGCGAAGCGGCGCGGACCCCTGGACGCCCGGCTTGAGGACGACACAGGCGACCGGAACCTGTCCTTTGACCTCGTCGTGGCGGCCGATGACGGCCGACTCGGCGACCGCAGGGTGGCTGATGAGGATGTTCTCGAGCTCGATGGTCGCGATCCGGTGGCCGGCGACCTTGAGGACCTCGTCGGCCCGGCCCAGGAGCCAGAGATAGCCGTCTCCGTCGGTCATGGCGAAGTCGGCCGGGTAGTACCATCCCGGGAATCGAGCGAAGTAGACGCTCCGGAAGCGTTCCCTGTCGTTCCAGAGACCGATGAACTGACCCGGCCACGGTCGTCGGATGACGATGTAGCCCTTCTGATCCGCCGGCACCGATGCCCCGCTCTCGTCGACGACCTGGGCATCGACACCGGGGAGTGGAAGGGTGGCCGAACCCGGCTTGAGCGGGAAGTGGGCGGTCCCGGGCTGAGGAGAGATCAGGATGCCCCCCGTCTCCGTCTGCCACCAGGTGTCCACGATCGGGCACCGCTCGCCGCCGATCTCACGGTAGTACCAGTGCCAGGCCTCCGGATTGATCGCCTCGCCGACGGTACCGAGGAGCCGAAGGGACGATAGGTCATGCATCCGCGGCCACCGCTCGCCGTGCTTGATGGCCGAACGGATCGCGGTCGGGGAGGTGTAGAGAGTCGTGACCCCGTACCGCTGCACGAGGCTCCACCACCGGTCGGGATGCGGATGGTCCGGGGCGCCCTCGTAGATCACCGACGAGAGGCCGTTCAGCAGCGGGCCGTAGACCACGTACGTGTGTCCGGTGACCCAGCCGATGTCGGCCGTGCACCAGTAGAGGTCGCGCTCCGAGGCGTCGAAGACGACCCGGGTCGTGTAGTACGCCCAGAGCATGTAGCCCCCGGTCGAGTGCACCGCTCCCTTGGGACGGCCGGTGGTCCCGGACGTGTAGAGGATGAAGCTCGGCGACGGGCCGGGCATCGGAGCCGCCGGCACGGTGCCGGTGCTCCGAGCCACGGCCTCGTGAAACCACTCGTCTCGGTCGGGATCCATCGAGATTTCGGAGCCCGTGCGTCGGACCACGAGCACCTTTCCCACCGATGGGGTCTGATGGAGCGCCCGGTCGACGATCGGCTTCAGTTCGACGACCTTGCCCCGACGCCACCCCCCGTCGGCGGTGATGACGAGCTTCGACCCGGAGTCGTTGATCCGTTCCGCGAGCGCCGGCGCCGCGAAGCCCGCGAACACCACGGAGTGGATGGCGCCGAGCCGTGCGATCGCCAGCATCGCCACCGGCAGTTCGGGGACCATCGGCAGGTAGAGCGTTACGCGGTCGCCGGCCACGACGCCGGCGTCGCGAAGCGCGACCGCGAGCCGGTTCACTTCCCGGTAGAGCTGGTAGTACGTGATCGCCCGGTGGTCCCCGGGCTCACCCTCCCAGTAGAAGGCGACCTGGTGGCGTCGCGGCGACTCGAGCCATCGATCGAGACAATTGTAGGACAGGTTCGTGGACCACCCGGGAAACCACCGGCCGTACGGGGCCTCGTCCTGCCGCTCGAAGAGCGGTCCCTGTCGGTCGAACCAGGTGAGCTGGTTCGCGACCGGCCCCCAGAACCCCTCCGGGTCCTCGAGGGCCCGCCGGTTGAGCTCCTGGACCTTGAGGATGCCGGGCGAGATGGTCCGGCCCGTCGGCAACGCCGCGACGGGGCCCGCCTCCGGCTCGGCCATCCTACCCGACCGGGTACCGCGGAGCCGAATGTAGGTTGTGGCGGGCTACCGGGGCGTCGGCGGCAGCAGTCGCATCGTGCAGGGCATCGTCACGCCGCAGTCTCCACAGAACCATCCCTCGTCGGTCGCCCAGAGAAACTCCCCGCATCGGTCGCACTTTCGAGGGTCCCCCGTGTCGTTCCGACAGGTCATCGGACTCTCCGAGCCACCGGGGACTACTTCTGCGTGGAGGTCGAGCGGGCGCTGGCTCCCGTCAGAGCAGCTGGGTGGTGAGCCGGATGTCGACGTTGCCCTTGAGCGCCCCCGAGATCGGGCATCCGTCCTTCGCCGCCTTCGCGAGCTCCTCGAACTTTTCCCGGGTGATCTTGGGTACCTGGCCCTGTACGCTGAGCTCCATGGTGGTGACCTTCCAGCCGTCCCCGACCTTGTCGAAGGTCGCGACGGCCTGGACCGTTAGCCGGTCCGGCGGCGTCCCGTTCCGCCCCAGTCCTGCGGAGAACGCCATCGAATAGCAGGCCGCGTGAGCGGCCGCGAGGAGTTCCTCGGGGCTCGTCTTCCCGTTCGACGCTTCCGTTCTCGAGGCCCAGCTCACGGGCAGCTCGGGGGCCGCCCCGCTCTTGAACCGTACGCGTCCACTGCCCTTGAGGAGGTCGTGTTCCCAGACGGCTTCGGCGGTGCTCTTCATCGTCATCGGACGGGCCAACGCCGAGGTCGGTATAAGCGTCGTTCGGGTCGGGAGCGTTCAGCGTTTCCGCGGGTGCGAGGACGCCTTCGGGGGGGTGCGCCGAAGGGCCTTGTCGACCATCTCGCGGACCGCGCCCTCCGGAGAGGAGGGGTTCCGGTCGGCGGCCCAGACCTTCTCACCGGCCCGAATCGGCACCGGTAGGTCGTTCTCGGTCGGTGGGAAACTGCACTCGAACGAGTCCGTGTAGGCCGAGTACGGATTGAAGGCCCGGTTGAAGTCAAGCTGGTACCGGTCGTCCTCGTGGAGGTCGATCGTAACGTAGCGCCCGGGGCCGTACGTCTCTCCGCCGGCGGTCGTGTCCCGGAACGGTATGAAGACGGACGTGCTCGCCGAGCCGATGGCGTGGTAAACGCCCAGCCGGAAGCTCTTCCGCCCCAGAGTGAACTTGAGATGCCCGACGAGACGCATCTCCGCCTGGTTGTCGCGATTCGTCCGCAGGTACGCATACTGCGGAGGGTCGATGCGCTCGAGGGTCGCGTCCACGAGGTACCGCCGGTCCGGGGGAAAGTAGCGCAGTCCCGAGAATCCCGGGATCCGCGCGTCGACAAAGGGTGACTCGGGATGCTCGGCCATGAACCGGTCCTTGAGCTTCCGCTCCTCCTGGAGGTCCACCACATAGCGGCGGTCGGAGCTCGTCGGGGCCATCGCGGCGCCGAACCCGTACCCCGTTTAAGTTCTCGGGGTCTCTGAGTTGCAAAGGGCCTACTTTCCGCCGGCACCCCGCGCGCCGGGGGCCGAGCCGGATCCGGACGACTCCTCCGTTCGTGCGGCGTGGTTCGCCTCGCCCCGGGGTAGCCGGGCCTCGAGGGCAACCAGTTTGGGGAACAGGTCCGCCCGGATCGTCTCGATCTTCGCGTCCCGGGCGGCCTGTATCTGCCGCCGCGCTTCCGACCAGTCCCCGGCGCGGACCGCCAAGTTCGCGATCCGGTACCGGATCTCGAGCACGTCGGGGATCATCTCGAGCTCCTCGACCAGTCGGAGCGCCTCGAGGTACCGGTCCCGGGCGCGGGCCAGGTCGTCCTCGTTCTCGAGGACCATGCCGTCGATCATCGTGATCTGCTCGTCCGAGAGCCGGTCCCGAAGCCGTCGGTTGAGTTCCCGGCCCTTGTCGATCAGCAGCCGGACGCGGGTCGTCTCGCCCGCCTCCGCCCGGAACGTGGCCTCGTTGAGCAACGTGTAGACCCGCCACAGGAGCGAGCCGGACGCCTCGGCATGCACGATGGCCTGCTCGATCTCGCGGAGGGCCTCGTCTCGGCGGCCCATCCCGTTCAGCTGGATCGACCGGTTCATCCGAACCCGTGCGAGGGAAGCGTGGTCCGAGGAGGACTGGAACAGTCCGGCCGCCCGATCATAGAGTTCGAGGGCCTCCTCGGCCCGGGCGGGGCCGGAGTAGATCAGCACGTTGGCCAGGTCGATGAACGCATGGGCCTGCACCCGCGTGTTGCCGGCCGCTTCGGCGAGGCGGGCCGCTTCCCGGTGGTGGTGTTCGGCATCCTCGAAGCGGCCGGTGTCCCAATCGGCCGAGCCCAGGACCCGGTGTGCGATGGCTTTGCCCGTTGGATTGGCCGTCTTCTCGAAGAGCTCCAGGGCTGCGGTCGCGAGCTCCCGGGCCTGGGCATGTTCCCAGAGCTGAGCGTGCGCCGAGGCGGACCAGAGCATGGCGACCGGGAGATCCGCCTCCAGACGCGGGTCGCCGCGGGCCCGCGAGATGGCGTTCGTCAGGACCTCGATGGCCGGACGGAGCTCGCCGATCTCGAAGAGTATCCGACCCAGTTCCGTATCCATCCGGAAGACGATCGACGGGTCGATCGAGGGCAGGTTTCGGCTGCACTCGAGGGCACGTTCCAGATGGAGCTTCGCTTCGGGGAAGGCGAAGGCAACGGCCGACAACTCCGTCGCCCGTTGGCAGTACTCGAGGGCCCGACTCCAGTCCCGGGCGAGGTAGAAGTGTCTCGCCAGCTCGAAGACCTGCCGGCTGTCCGCCGCTTCCGTCTCCTCGATGGCCTCGGCGACCTTGCGATGCAGGATCCGTCGGCGGCTCTCGGTGAGGCCGGCATACGCCTCTTGCCGGAACGACTCCCGTACGAATTCGTAGGTGCCGGCTCGGCTCTCGCGGACGAGGCCCTCGCCGGCGAGCTGCTCCAGGATCGGGCCGAGCCGGCTGCCTTCGAACCCGAGGGCGAGGCCGAGGGTCTCAGTTCCGAACTCGTTGCCGAACACGGCGGCATAGCAGAGCACCCGTTGGCTCTCCTCGGACAGCGTCTGGGCCCGGGCCCGGTCGACAGCGTCGAGCGGCCGCCCGGTCTCTTCCGGCGAGGTGGACGCGAGGGCGGCGAGCGGAGTGCCCCGCAGGAGCTGCTCGAGGGCCAGCGGGTTGCCCTTCGTGCGCCGGTGCCATCGAATCACCTCGTCGGAGGACGGCGTCTCCCCCCCGTGGAGCCAGGCGAGGAGCTCACCGGTCTCCGAGACCGTCAGGGGCTTTGCCTCGACCCAGTGGGTGGTGGGAAGAGGACGGATCGACTCCAGAAAGCGTCGTGGACGCGGCCGCGGGGACGCCCCGGGGCCGGCGAGGAGCGTGAGCACTATCCGATGCTCGTCCACGTGACGCTGGAGCTCGGTCACGAACTCCAGAGAAGAGTCGTCGACGAACGGGAAATCATCGATGCCCAGGAAGAGCGGCGTCCCGCCGGCCATCGTGGCCAGGTCCTCGATCAGCCGGTCGATGAGGAGGAACCGGCTCTGGTCGTTGCGGCGCGGAAGCTCGGCGAGCGCCGTCAGGAGGCGTTGGGTTGCGTCGGCCGCCGAGACCGGGCCCCCCGAGGCCGGGCCGCCAGCCTCTTCCCGATGCCCCATCGGCGCCAAGAACAGCGAGAACCGCTCCTCCTCGTCGTTCGGCCCGTCGAGGCGGACGGGGTCGGGCCGCCGGAGCGCCTGGATCATCTCCTGGACAACCGCGAAGGGTCGGGGGAACTCCGTCGGGGGCGCCCGGGTAACACCGACCCGGAAGCCGTCGGCGGTCGCACGCTCTCCTGCATAGGCGAGGATCGTGCTTTTGCCGACGCCCTCGTCCCCGGTGATAACCAGCACGGACCCCCGGCCATTCTTGGCCCGGGCGAGCTGGGCGTCGAGCGCGGCTCGGACCTCCGTCCGCCCGACCAGCGGACGTTGAGTGGTGACGAGTGACTCCCGAACGGCCATCTCCCGGGCCCGGCCCAAGGGCTGCTTAGGATTTCTCTCGAGGGGATTATAAGGCTCGCTTGGCCCCCGCAATCGCCGGGCTCAGTTCTCCCTGGGGAAAACCGGTGACCGGGGGGCCCCGACTACGAAATAGGCCGTTCCCCCGGGCCGCGCGAATGGGTGCAGAGCGCTCACGGCCTGCACGAGGAGCTCGTAGGCTAACGCCTCCTCCTCGGACGAGTCGATGACTCCTCCCGATTCGGGCACGTAGACGCGCAGCGTCCCGCGCTGCACACCGAGGAGGACCTGGCCCCGCCCGTCGCGCCGCGCCCAGGCCAGGAGGCGGCGACCGGGCTCTTCGATGACACCCACCCACCGGAGAGACCCGAACCAGCGACCCGTCAGACGCCCGAGTACCGCAGACTCGTCGAGGTCCGACGGGAGCTCGATCCGAGCGATGGGTCGAAGCGCCTCCGCGCCGGCCGAGGGCGTCGCCGCACTCAAGGAGCGGTAGCCGCCGTCTCCTCGTTCGACCAGCCCTTCGCGCTCCAGCCGTTTCAGGGCTCGGGCCAGCGACTCTGGGTGAGCCCCCAGCTTCCGGCGCAGGCCGCTGAAGGCGACCCGACCGTGCAGCCCGCCGAGGGCCCACAGGATTCGGTCGTCGAGGGAGCCCTTGGGCTCCGGCTCAACACCCCCCCGGGACATCGCCCGGACTGGGGCCGCTCGAATTTAGGCAACGGGTTACCGGAACGCCACCGAGACGGGCCCGGAGTCACCGCGGCGGGGCCGCGACGTCGGCGAGAGCGGTGTGACTGACCCCGCGGCCACCCGCTCAATATCCCCTGCGGTCCGCTGGCCCGCCCGTCGAACACGACACCAGGTGAACAGGTGTGACGCACGAAGCTGACGACGCGGAAACGTCTCCGAGAGAACACTTCGGACCGTG
>JASHPT010000008.1 GCA_030037955.1 Thermoplasmata archaeon | reverse complement strand
ACCTCGGACGACGTCGTCCATTCGTTCAACATCCCGGGTCTCGGCGTCCGGATCGATGCGATCCCCGGCCGGATGAACCTGTTCCAGTTCACCGTTCCGACCGCCGCCCCCGGGACGGAGTACCTGATCCAGTGTACCGAGTTCTGCGGGACGTACCACGGAACGATGCGCTCGTTCCTGTTCATCACGTAACCGGTTTCGACTCCCCCGGGCGGGGCTCGGTGCGTTCGCTCAGTAATGGCCGAACTTTTCCTGGCCCGGCTTCGGGGATGGGACCCGGCCCGTGACCGCCGCGGCCGCCGCGAGCACCACTCCGATCGCGAGCAGCGACCCGCCCCCGACGAGGATCTCCGACTGGACGATGGCCGTGCTCACGTTGGCGACATACGGGACGACCGTCGGGATGCCGACGTAGAGGAACCCGAACATCCCGTTCGCGAAGTGCCCCGTGATCGAGCAGATGTACTCGTAGTAGCCGGCCGTCGTGATCACGAACGTGGCGTTGTTGTACGACCCCGCGCTCGTCGGCACCGGGATGTTGACCAGCGGGGCGTGCTGCGTGAAGAACGTGCTGTAGTTGGAGGAGCTCAGGTTGTAGTCCGGGACCGGCGAGAGCGTGAAGGTATGGCTCAGCACCCCCACGGTGCCGAAGAACACGTTGATCGCGACCGGGAATTTGGTGACGGACGAGGCGTTGAGAGAATCCGGCAGGAACCGGTAGGTATCGCTCGCGTTGACGTAGAAGGTGAGGCTCGAGCTCACCGGCGGCGTGACGTCCATGAAGCCGTAGAGCCCCGCCTGGAACTGGTAGGGAAGGATCGAGACGAACTCGAAGTTGCCCCCGGCCATCGAGGCATTGACGCTCACGTTCACGTGGCTGATGGTGTCCGCCGGCATGGAGGCGTTGACCAGGGGCGGGTGGGCCACGAAGTAGGCCTCCAGCTGGGTCGGCGACCAGTTGAGCGGGAAGACCTCGGTCCCGTTCGTCGACATCGTGAACGTGTGGTTGTACGACCCCGAATTGTTGAGAGTGATCGTCAGGTTCTCCCCGGCCGTCACGTGGATCACGGATGGCGCGAAGGTCGGCGTGCCGTTCGTGGTGATCGTGACGTTGACGTGCGGGTCGGCGAGCGGCGCCGCCGCGACGTGCGGCCGGCCCATCGCCTGACCGGCCCGTTCGGCGCCGGCGATCGGCGCGGCGAGTGGCAGCGCCACGGCCAGGAGCACGATCGCCGTGAGCAGCGAGGCCACGGCCCCGCGGAGGAGAGTCCGTGGCCTGTTCATAGCCGGACGGCGGCGGAACCGACGAGCGCTTGATATGTCCCACGTACCAATTCCCCCTCGGTCTCCGCCGAGGAGCCTCGGGTCAGGCGGGCGTCTCTCGGGGAGCCTGCGGCACCGGGGTCTCGAGGCTCGGTAGGGAGAGGTATCGCGTCTCGAGCGTGCGAGTCCCGCGATCGAGATAGGCCAGGGCCCCGGCCGTGAGCAGCGCCCACAGGGGGGTGAAGGCCTGGCCGACGAGCCACTGGACGGGCGGCGCGGGTTGGAGGCTGACCTCGAGCAGCTGCACGGCCGCCGACATCCCCAGTCCGACGATGACCGACGTGGCGTACAGGACCGGCCGGGCGTACCGAGACGGGGGTGCGGCAGGGCCGGTGGGAGGGACCCACGCCGGCTCCCGGTCCTCCTCGGGCACCTCGGTCCGGTACGGGTCCAGTCCCTTCCGCTGGTCGATGGCGCGGCCCAGGTGGACGACGCGCGCGACCAGGAAGACCGCGAACATCGCCGACAGGTAGACGACCAGGTAGGCTCCGAAGAGGATCAGGTCGAGGGCGTTCTGGTTGGCGAGGCCGTCCACCTGCCCCCCGTTGTCGGCGCCGGTGAATACGTCCAGGAACGCGTGGGTCGAGCAGGTGACGACGGCAAAGACGAGCACGTAGAGGGCGATGTCGAGAGGGACCGAACCGAACGGGAACATGTGCGGCACGGTCGAGCGAAGCGCCCGGGAGGTCGCCCGGGGTACCGCTCCGAAGAGCCCCAGCAGACCGAGCAGTCCGGCGACGATCAGGCCCCACGTGACCCCGGAGGCCACCGGCCCGGGAGGGAGGAGGGCCGCCGGCCCGACCCAGAGCATCACCCCTCCGACGCCCAGGAGGCTGCCGGAGGCCGCCACCCCGATCGCCAGGAGTGCGTCGGTCCGGTCGGTGGACTCCCGGGGGTCGACGACATCGGCCATGCGGCTCGCGGAGCGTCCGACCGGGTCCGGGTTCAAGCCGTATGGGTACGGACCGGCCTCAGGGAGCCTCGGAGGTGCCGCGGGCCTCGACCGACTCCACCCGGCGGATGAGCTGGGTCGTGATCTCGATGAGCGGATGGTGCGAGGCCCGGTCGATCTCGATGTCGTCGAGCGACTCCAGGTGGTGCTCCTTCGCCGCCCGCTCGAGACCGATCTCGAGGCGGGCGAACTCCTCCGGCTTCTCGCAGCGCAGGATGTAGGCCTGGAGGTTCTGCAGGCCCATCTCCCGGGCGGCGAGGGCCCGGTGATGGCCGTCCACGAGGATCCACTCCGAGCCCTTCTGCACGACGAGCACCGGCTCGGCGAAGCCGCGCTCGAGCTCGTACCGACGGCCCTCGAGCTCGTCCTCGTAGACCTTCCACTGGGTCGGCTTGAGCCGGGCGATCGGCACCAGCCCCCGGCGGTACGTGAACGGGAGCTGGTAGCGCTCCGCGAGGAGCCTTCGGAGCGTGTCGGCCTTGGCGGGTGAAGCGCGCTCGAAGTGGGAGCGGACGATGTCGAGGTTCGAGATGATCCCGCAGAGCTTCCCGGTCTCGTCGATGATGGGAAGGTCGCGGAGCCCGAACCGGAACATGATGCGGGCGACGTCGTCGATCTCCATGTCCGGGGTGGCGGTGTAGGTGCCGGTCCGGATGATGTCCCGGATCTTCCGCCCCGGCGTGTCGGCGTTGCGGAGCAGTTCCTTGGTGCTCACGAATCCGAGGAGCCGTCCCGCGGTGTCCGTGACCGGGAGCCCGTGGTGCCGGCTCTGCGTCAGCGCCTCGATCGCCTGGCCGACCGTCGCTTCGGAGTCCAGATGCTCGACGGCGAGGACCATGTAGTCGCGGACCTGGACGGTCATCGGGCGTCGCGCGGGGGAGCCTCGTCCCGGAGGTAGGAGGCGATCAGGTGGAGCATGAGATGGTGGAGGTCCTCGATGTGCTGCATGTTGTCGGAGGGAACGATGACCGGCACGTCGCAGAGCGCCTTCATCTTCCCGCCGCCGCGGCCGATGAAGCCGACGGTCGTGAGGCCGAGCCTGCGGGCCTCCTCGAGGGCCCGCAGCACGTTCGGCGAGTTGCCGCTGCCGCTGATCCCGACGGCGACGTCGCCCTTGCGGCCCTGGCTCTTGATCTGCTCCGCGTAGATCTCGGAGAAGTTGGCGTCGTTGGCCACGGCCAGGATGACCGAGACGTGGTCGGCGAGGGAGTGGGTACGGAACCGCTGCCGACCCTCGACGACCGTGAGCTTGGCGATGTCCTGGGCCATGTGACTCGCCGTCGAGGCGCTTCCGCCGTTGCCGAAGAAGAAGATCGTGTGACCCTCCTCCCGGGCCCGGAGGAGGATCGGGATCGTCCGGGCGATGCCGTCCGCCACGGCCGGGTCTCCGAGCGCGGTCCGCGTCTCCTCGAGGTACCGGTGGACGTAGGGAGCGACCGAGGCCGGCGGCGCCTCGCTCATCGATGCACCATCAGGATCCGGGATCCTTCGGGAGCTATCCGCACAGAGATCCGCTCCAGCGGCGACAAGGCCTGCGCTACTTGATGGCTTTTCTCGGGCGGGTGGAACAGCATCAGGAACCCGCCGCCGCCCGCGCCGGTGATCTTCCCACCCCAGGCGCCGGCGGCCTTCCCGCGGGAGTACCATTCGTCGATCTGCGCGTTCGAGATGCCGGCGGTCAGCGTCCGCTTGAGCGTCCAGCCTTCATCGAGCAGCTCGCCGGCGCGCGGCCAATCCCGGGCCACGAAGGCGTCCCGCATCCGGGCGGCCTGCTCCCGCATCTGGACCAGGGTGTCCCGATTCGCGTCGGTCCGGGCCTCCTGGTCCTGGAGGATCGGTCCCGAGCTTCGGGTCGTTCCCGTGTAGAAGAGCGAGATGTGCGAGGACAGCGTGTCGAGGTCGTCGCGGGAGAGCGGAACCGGGTGGACCCGGACCGAGTCGTCGGGCCGGAACTCGAGGTAGTGGAGGCCTCCGTAGGCGGCGATGTACTGGTCCTGCTTCCCCAGGGTACCGTGCAGGATATTGATCTCGATGCGGCAGGCCTCCTCCGCCAGCCGGGCCGCGTCGACGACCGTCCCCTTGTAGGTGTAGAGCGCGTTCAGCAGCCCCACCGTGAGGCTCGAGGAGGAGCCGACGCCGGTCCCCTCGCCCGGGATGTCGGCGATCGTATGGACCTCGACGGCCCGATGGACCTGGGTCATCCGGAGCGCCTCCCGCACCAGCCCGTGCTGGAGCTCGTCGATCGAGCCGACGTTCTCGGTCTTCGAGTACGCGACCCGGATCGAGGGGTCGAACTTCTCGTTGACCAGCACGTGGATGAACCGGTCGATCGCCGCACTCGTCACGGCACCGCCGCCGTACTCCCGATAGAACGACGGCAGGTCCGTGCCGCCTCCGGCGAAGGAGATGCGGAAGGGAGTTCGGGTGATGATCACGATCGGCGAGAGGACCGGGATGGCCCTCTTATCGCTTCGCGCCGGTCGGTTTGGAGACCCCGGCGTCCGAGGGGGCCGGGGCAGCCGCGGGGTGGGTCCAGCGCAGCCGGGCGCGCCGTCCGTAGAACCGGCGGGCATGTCCGGCCAGGTCGGTGATCGGGGCGATCCCGGGCAGCGCCTCGGCGAACTGTGTGGCCCGTCGGTCGAGGACGATCCCGATCCCCCGGTCGTGTTCGGAGCGGATCATCCGGCCGAGCGCCTGGAGCATCCCGCGTTGGGTCGGCGCCCGGACGGCATACTCCCAGCCGCGGCCGGGAGTCCGTGCGTCCAGGAACATCCGGAGCGCTTCGCGCTTGGCGGTCGGCTTCGGGAACGGAATTCCGACCAGGACCACGGCCTCCAGGGTCTCGTCGGGGAAGTCGATGCCCTCGGCCACCCGGCCCCCGGCGACGCCGAGAAGAGCTCCCGCACCGGGAGCCTGCTTGAACCCGTCGATGAGACGCCAGAGGTCGCCCATGGAGAGGGTCCGGGCCTCCACGACCGCGCCCGGGGGCAGCTGCGCCGCCAGGCCCGCGGCCAGGATCCGGTCCATCAGCGCGAAACTGGGAAAGAAAACGGCCGTCTTGACCGGTAGCACGTCCAGGATCTCGGCGATGCGGTCGGCGAGATGCTCGAGGGATGCCGGGTCGTTCTGGATCTCCTCGTACCGGGTCGTGACGCCCGGGTCGTACAGGTAGAGCCGGTTCTCCGGGGGGAACGGGTCGGGGAGCCGGACCAGCCGACTCGTATCCGGAAGACCCAGAGCATCCCGGTACTCCTCGAGCGGCGCCAGCGTGCCCGACATGTGCACCGATAGGTGGCATTCCCGGACCGAGGCCGCCGGAATGGAGGCGTCCAGCGAGTAGGCCTCGAGCGAGCGACGCGGCTCCCGGGTCACGAGCTTGACGTACTCCGGCGGCTCCAGCTCGGGCCAGCCCAGGATCGTGAGCGCCACCGTGTGCGTCCAGGAGCGGGGCAACCGGCGCTCCCGTCGTCGCTCCTCCCGCAGGGTCTCGCCCCAGGCGGCGAGCTGCTCCAGATACCCGGTGAGCTGGAGGGTCGTGCCGCCGAAGGTCGTGAGCAGCGCATCTTCCAGCGCCCGGGGCGGCAGGATGCCGTCCTCCTCCCGAGCGCACTGGGCGACCAGGTCCTGCAGGACCTGGGCGACCTTTTCGAAGAACTGGCCGGCCGTGAGTCCGTCGGCGATGGCGAAGTCGCCCCGCTCCAGCACCTCGGCCCGGGCCCGTCGGACCGAGTCGAGCGGCAGGACGACGCTGGAAAGGTCCCGGAGGTGGTCGGGCAGGTTGTGCGCCTCGTCGATCACGAGGTCGATGCGGTCGAGACTGACGCCCATCCAACCGAGAAGAGAGCTGCGGATCCGCGGGTGGAAGAAGAAGGCGTAGGGGGCCGTCACCAGCCGGGCGCGGCCCACCAGCAGCTTGGAGAGCTCGTAGGGGCAGAGGTTCTCGGCCCGGCAGTACTCGTCGTAGCCGGGCCCCGCCGGAAGGTGCTGGGCGAACCGGTCCGCCAGCGACTCGACGTCGGCCTGGAGTACGCGGGCGTAGTACGGACAGCCGTCCAGGTCCGCGAGGTCGACGCTCCGACCTTCGGGGAGCTCGGCCGGCGGGGTGAACAGGGCGCCGGCCTCGATCGACTGCCGGGTCGCACGTTTCCGGTCCCCGCAGAGGTGCCCGTACTCCTCGGCCGTGGCGCCGCGCATCTCGGCCATGCTCTCGAGGAGCAGGCAGCGGCCCTGGCGACCCTCGAGCCCGATCGCCAGGATCGGCCGACCGGCGCGGGCTCCGATGGCTCGTGTCTCGGCGAGGACCTGGTTCTCCTGGGCGTGGGTCCGGACCAGGTACAGCACCCGGTGGTCGACCGCCTCCGCGTGCTCCAGCAGGGGCGCCAGAGCGGCGACCGTCTTGCCGGAGCCGGTGGCGGCGTCCAAGAGGAGGGCGCCTCCGTGCTGGGCGAGGACCTGGATCTCCTGGATCATGGTCTCCTGGCCCGGACGCGGACGGTACGGGAACAGGGGACTCGCGACCGCGGTCGGAGACTCGGGCGGCGTAGGCGGACCTCGCGACGTGCGAAGCGAGCGAGGATGGTTTGAAGCTGAGGGTCGACCCGAACCCCTCCGGGCGGAGCCTCCCCGGAGGTCAGAGCTTCTTGAGTTCCTGGACGAGCTTGGTCAGGGTGTCGGCCGCGTCGCCGTAGAGCATCCGGGTGTTGTCGCGGTAGAACAGGTCGTTCTCGATGCCGGCGAAGCCCTTGCCGGCGCCTCGCTTCAGTACGATGACGTTCTTGGCGCTCTCCACGTCCAGGATCGGCATGCCGAAGAGCGGACTTCCCTGCCGGTGAGCCGCCGGGTTGACGACGTCGTTGGCCCCGATCACCATCACGACGTCCGTCGACGGGAACTCGGGATTGATCTCGTCCCGGTCGAACAGCTTGTCGTAGGAGACGCCCGCCTCCGCCAGGAGGACGTTCATGTGCCCGGGCATCCGGCCCGCGACAGGGTGGATGGCGAACTTGACGCTCACGTCCTTCTGCGCCAGCAGGTCGGCGAGCTCCTTCACCTTCCCCTGGGCCTGGGCCACCGCGAGACCGTACCCGGGGACGATGATGACCGAGCTCGCATAGGAGAGCATCACCGCCACGTCGCTCGCCTCGATCGGCTTGAGCGACCCCTGGATCGTGGTCCCCTCTTCCTCCTGGGCGCCAAAGGCCCCGAAGAAGACGTTCGAGATCGACCGGTTCATGGCACGGGCCATGAGCAGCGTCAGGAGGGAGCCCGCGGAGCCGACGAGGACACCCGCGATCACCATCGCGTAGCCGGCATCCCCGAGGGGACCGTTGACGAGGGCGAAGCCGTCCAGCGCGACGGCGATCCCCGTCAGCGCATTCGTCAGGCTGATGACGACCGGCATGTCGGCGCCGCCGATCGGCAGGGTGAGCAGGGCGCCATACGACAGGAGCAGGACGTAGAACGGCAGGAGCCAGAGCGTCGAGACCTTCCAGAGAGCGACGACGCCGACAGCGACCCCCACGACCAGCACCGCCGTGTTGATGACCTGGCGGCCCGGGATGACGATCGGCTTCGAGCGGATCCATCCCTGGAGCTTCAGGAACGCGATCATGCTCCCCGCGAAGGAGATCGAGCCGATGATCGCCCCCGCGAGGCTCAATCCGGCGGTCGCATGCACGGCCAGCGAGCCCAGCAGCGTCACGGCGGCGATGGCGGCGGCCGCGCCGCCGCCCATTCCATTGAAGACCGCCACCATCTGGGGCATCGCGGTCATCTGTACAACACGCGCCCAGTACCAGCCGGCCAGGCTCCCGATGCCGACGCCGAGAGCGATCCAGGCGAAGTTCGACAGGTGGGGGCTGAACGGCGTGACCGCGACAGCGAGCAGCATCGCCACGCCGGCGTAGAGGATCCCGCGACGCGCCGTGGTCGGACTGCTCATCGCTCGGAGACCGAGGATGAACACGATCACCGCGACCACGTAGACCGCGTTGATCACGTCGGCGACGTAGGCGGTCACGGCGGGCTCCCCTTCTTCTTGGAGCGGTCAAACATCGCGAGGATCCGCTCGGTGACCACGTAGCCACCGGTGACGTTCATCGCCCCCATGACGACGGCGACGAACCCGATGCCCTGCTCGAGCGGCGTCGTGGCGATCCCCAGGGCCACGATCCCGCCGACCAGGACGATCCCGTGGATGAAGTTCGAGCCGCTCATGAGCGGCGTGTGGAGCAGCACGGGAACCCGGCTGATGACCTCGTAGCCCGTGAAGGCGGCCAGGATCGCGATGAAGAGGGCCGTCCAGAGGTCGGCCGCCAATTACTTCGCCCCCGCGAGGAGGTCAGCGGTGGGCTTGTGACGGACCGAGCCCCCGGCCACGAGCAGGCTCGCCGCCAGGATCTCATCCGAGTAGTCCGTGACCAGGGCGCCCTCCTTCGTCAGGAGCAGCCCGAGGAACGCCTGGAGGTTCCTCGCATACATCTGGCTCGCGTGGAAGGCCGTCTGGCTCGGCAGGTTCAGCGGTCCGACGATCGTGACGTCCTGGACCACGACCGTCTCGCCCGGCTTCGTGAGCTCGCAGTTCCCGCCGCCCTCGGCGGCAAGGTCGATGATGACCGCGCCGGCCTTCATGCGTCCGACGGTCTCCTTCGTCACCAGGACCGGAGACTTTCGTCCGGGGATCGCGGCGGTCGTGATCACGACGTCGGCCTGGGAGACGGCGTCGCTGACCATCTTGCTCTCGAGGGCCTTCTCCTCCGGGGTGAGCTCGCGCGCGTAGCCGCCCGCGCCCTCGGCGTTGATCTGGAGCTCGAGGAACTTCGCCCCCAGGCTCCGGACCTGTTCGCCGGCGGCCCGACGCACGTCGTAGGCCTCGACCAGAGCGCCCAGGCGTCGGGCCGTGGCGATCGCCATCAGGCCGGCCACTCCGGCTCCGAGGATCAGGACCTTGGCGGGCCGGATCGTGCCGGCCGCCGTCGTCAGCATCGGGAGGAAACGGGGCGAGAGCTCCGCGCCGATGAGCGCGGCCTTGTACCCGGCGGCCGTCGCCTGGGAGGACAGCGCATCCATGCTCTGGGCTCGGGTGATCCGCGGTACGAGCTCGAGGGCGAAGCCGGTGACCTTTCGGTCGCGCATCGCGGCGACCTGGTCCAGGCTCCGAGAGGCGTTCATCAGCGCGACGACGACCGTTCCTTCGCGCAGGAGCTTCGTTTCCGCCACGGTCGGGGGCTGGACCTTGAGGACCAGGTCCGCCCCGCCGTAGAGCTCCTTGGCCTTCTCGACGATCCGGGCACCGGCGGCCACGAAGTCGACGTCGGTGACGCCGGCCTCCTCACCCGCTCCGGCCTGCACACAGACTGCGAGCCCCGACTTGACCAGACGCCCGACGACCTCCGGGACGAGGGCCACCCGTTTCTCCCCGGGAACGACCTCTGTGGGCGCGACGATGCAAACCGGCATCCCGAATCCGAGTCGGCGTAAGTCGGGCGGTTATGAGGGTTGCCCGGGTTCGTCGGGCGCCACTCAGACCGGCAGGGACGAGAGGACCTGGAGGTCTTCGTGCACTGCCTTGGCACTGGCGTCAAAGGCCGCCCGCTCGGCTCCGGTCAGCTCGACCTCGAGCACCTTCTCGACCCCTCCGCGACCGAGGAGCGCCGGTACCCCGAAGCAGAGGCCGTCCAGCCCGTACTCCCCGTGGAGGTGGGCCGTCACCGGAAGGACCCGCTTCTCGTCCCGGCCGACGGCTTTGGCCAGTTCGGCCTGGGCGGCGGACGGGGCATAGTAGGCGCTCCCGGTCTTGAGCAGGTTCACGATCTC
>JASHPT010000075.1 GCA_030037955.1 Thermoplasmata archaeon | reverse complement strand
CTGTCGCTCGCGTACGATGCGAAGGACGGGTACGTTCTGCTGTTCGGCGGCAACCCGGCGGGGTCCGCCGCCGAGACCTGGAGGTTCGTCGGGGGAACGTGGCTGAAGCTGGACCCCGCGGCGTCGCCTCCACCGCTCGAAGGCGCGAGCTTGACCTACGACTCCTCCACGAGCAGCGTGCTCCTGTTCGGTGGGCTGGACGGTTCCCATCTGTTCGGGGACACCTGGAGTTTCGAGCGCGGCGCCTGGAAGAACATCACCAAGGAATCGGTCGTGGATCCGCCGGCCCGGTATGGCGCCGGGATGGCCTACGACACGGCCGCCAGCTACGCGGTCCTTTTCGGCGGCGTCGGGGCCTCTGGGTATCTGTCGGACACCTGGACGTTCGCTAAGGGCAACTGGACTGAGCTCTCCCCCGCGACGTCCCCGACGGCCCGAGACGCAATGTCGTTGGCGTACGACGCGACCTCGAAGACCGTCGTCCTGTACGGGGGAGAGTCCGCCAGTGGGGTGCTGCAGGACACTTGGTCCTTCTCCTCCGGGAGCTGGACCCAGCTGAACCCGAGCCTCGCCCCCCCGGCCAGAGCGGGCGCGGCGCTGGTGGAGGATACGGCCGACGGGTACATGCTGCTCTTCGGCGGATCCGGTGCAAAGGGACTCCTCAACGACACCTGGGAATTCAACGGAGCGACTTGGTCCAACGTCTCCCCTGCGCACTCTCCCGCACCCCGGAACTCGGCCGGGATGGCGTTCGATCTGCCCGACGGCGAGGTGGTGCTGTTCGGCGGCGAAACGGGTTCCGGCACTCTGAACGACACCTGGGAATACGTGCACGGCGTGTGGACCCAGCTGCTCCCGTATCATTCGTCGCCGGCGCTCGATGAGTTCTCGATCCAATTCACCGAGACCGGACTTCCTTCGGGGACCGAATGGTGGGTGAACGTGACCGCGGGGCCCGCGCTCGGCTCGACGTCGGGCGCGATCCTGTTCAGCGAACCCAACGGGTCGTACGCGTATCTGGTCGCGACCGCGGACAAGCTCTTCTATTCGGCGGCGGGCACGTTCGACGTGGCCGGCGGGGCGGTCTCCCGTGCGGTCTCGTTCGCCGAGGTGACGTACGCGATCGTCGTGACGGAGAGCGGCCTGCCCACAAGCACCCCGTGGTGGGTCAATCTGACGGCGGGACCGAGCTTCGGCTCCGACTCCGCGAGTGTCCTGTTCAACGAGACGAACGGCAGCTTTGCGTATGCCATCGCGTCGGCGGCCAAGAGCTACGCCGCGCCGGGCGGGATGCTCGCCGTGGACGGAGCACCCGTGGCGGCCGTCGCCTCGTTCTCGCTCGTGCAGTACGAAGTGACGCTGACCGAGAGCGGGCTTCCCTCGGGCACGGAGTGGTGGATCAACCTCACCGACGGATCGACGTACAATTCATCGACCACTGCCCTCGGGTTCGAGGAACCGAACGGGACGTACCCGTACATCGCAGCCACGACGGCCAAAGCCTACGAAGCCTCGGGGGGCGGCCTCACAGTCGACGGCATCGAGATCGGGCTGACTGTGAAGTTCCTGCGTGTCGTGTACCCTCTGGCGTTCACAGAACGCGGACTCCCCAGTGGCGCATCTTGGAAGGTGATAATCGAGGGCCAGAGCGTCGAGTCGGCGACCAGTTCGTTGCTGTTCGAGGAGTCGAACGGCTCGTACACTTATACCATCGACCCGGTGCCGGGATACACCGCCAATTTGACATCGGGCCGCGTCACGGTAAGCGGGGATGGGAGGGAGGTCACGATCGATTTCAGTCCCACGACCCGAACGCCGAACGCATCGGCCCCGGGGGGGATCCCTGTCTGGGGATGGGTCGCGTTCGGGGTCGCGATCGCGGCGGCAGCGGGGGTCGGATGCGCCCTAGCCGTGCGGAGTCGAGCGGGGGTCCGCTAGGGCGGGGGCAAGACCCAAGTACTGAGTGACTCAGGACCGCCCCGTCGGGGGGTTTATGTGTCGCCCCCCACTGCGCCGTCCATGAATCACCGGCGCCGCCGAGCCGGCTTCGCGAGGCGGACCTTCTCGTTGGGGGTCGTAGCAATGGCACTGGTCGGAGCGACCGTTGCGTCCGCGTACCCTCCCGGCTGGTCCTCTCCGAGTGTCCTGCGACTTCAATCGGCCAATAGTCCGGACGTCCCCTTGCGCGCACAAGCCACGACGACCGACGCTGGTTGTTCTAACTGTCTTGTGGCCAACTTGACTAGCGTTCCTTTGCCCCAGGCCGTCACGTACGACCCTCTCGACGGCAACCTGTACGTTTCCTCTGGGGATGGGTACATCGGGGTTGTCAACGGCAGTACCGATGCAGAGGTCGCTCAGATCTCGGGCGGCGGAATCCTGGTCGTCGACCCGTCCAACGGAGACCTCCTCCTACCTAGCGGCGGGAACGTCTCACTGATCAGCGGGAGCACGTACCAGATTGTCCGCAACCTGAGCGTTTCCACGACGTTCGGGAACTCGGTGACGGCCATCGCCGTCGATCCCGCTTCGGGCGATGTCTACGCGGAGGTAAACAACCCCTCCGTGAATGTGAGCGTAACGGTGTTCAAGCTCAGCACGGGCGCGCGTCTTCAAACCATTGAGATGACGAATTGGGCCGGCGAAGACCCCGGACCGATGCTCTACGACTCGCTTTCGGGCGACATGCTCGTCGTCAATGAAGTGGGAGACAATCTAACAGTCATCAACGGAACCACTCGGGCGCTGGCCGGTTCGGTGCCCGTCGGCGTGGGACCAGGCTCGATCGTGATGGACGCGAAGACCGGCGATGTGTATGTATCGAATAGCATGGGAAACGCCGAGAACGTCCTCGGGAACGTGACCGTTCTGCAGGGCAAGAGTCTGTCTCCGGTGGCATCTCTGACCGCCGGGGTAAACCCAGGATGTATGGCGTACGACAGCGCCAACGGGCTCGTTTATGTGGTGAATACCGGGGGCGGCAACACCACGATCCTGGACGGCGGGACCCTGACGGTATCGGGTTCGATTCCCGCTTTTCCTCGGGCGTGGCACACGGGCGTATGTGATGGCCAGACGGTGGCCTTCGATTCCGAAGACGGTTACCTCTACTTTCTCTCCGCGGTTTCCTCAGGCATTTACTCTCCCGCTTCCTCCCTGCCGTATGTCGAGTCGATCACCGTTTCGCCATCGGTGGTCGGCATCGGTAACGAGACGAACCTTACAACCGTAGTCGCCGGCGGCTCTCAGCCGTACCTCTTCTCCTACTCGGGCTTACCTCCCGGGTGCGAAACTACCAACTCCGGTGTCCTTGCCTGCACTCCCACCAGTCCGGGGAACTACGTCGTCACCATCCAGATTAACGACAGCTTCGGGAACCGGTTCGTTTCAGCGAACCTCAGTGCGACGCTCTCGATCGCGCTCGAACCTGTCGCCGCTCGGATGGTGATCGGAACCTCCCAGGTCCTTTCCGTCAACACGACCTGCGTCACGAGCGCTTGCCAAAGCGGACTCTCCTTCTCATGGACCGTGAACAGTTCCGGGGGCTCTCTGAACTCTACCTCAACGAAATCGGTTGAGTTCACCGCGCTCCAGACTGGCCAGGTGATGGTCAACGTGACGGTGGCCTTCTCGGACCAGACGGAGGGGCGTCTTTCGTCCACAATTGCGGTCGATCCCCTGATGGTCACTCCGAGCCCTGGCACGATTTCGATCACCGCCGGGTCCGAGCAGAACGTGACAGTTACGACCGACTGCTCCGGTCCCGAATGTGCGAC
>JASHPT010000074.1 GCA_030037955.1 Thermoplasmata archaeon | reverse complement strand
ATCTCGCCCGCCGGTCGGGCCGGGCAGCTTCGCCCGGCGGAGCCGCCTGGCGATCCTTGGCAAGTCGTTCGCCGCGAATCGCCAGATCTCGTCATAGTTCACCGGCGAAGCGGCGTCATCGTAGGGATGGGCACTATCGAACCGGAAACGCCTCAGCGCTGGCCAAGGGATCCCGGGATTGGACTTCCGAAAGGATTGACCGATCGCCTCGCTGGCCCCGCCGAGCAGCTCGAGAAAGTGCTCGATGGTCACGCGATTGCGGACGTCAGCGGCGTCGAGAAACTCGTCGCGGCCTCGACGCACGATCTGCGCGATCCCGGTGGAGTACCGGAGCATGTCGTCGAGGAGCCGGCGCTGCCGGTCGGGCGTCATCTTCAGAGTGGGACCCGCTCCGACTCGACCTGGGGCTCGATGGCCCAGTGGAGGCCGCCCTCGGTGACCAGATCGACCCGGCGCCCGACGGTCGCCTCAATCACTGCGGCGAGGGACGCGCGGTCGAGCAGGGAGTGTGGCCCCCGCCATCGGACCATGAGATCGACGTCGCTCGTGGTCGTTGCCTCGCGCCGGCGCACGGAACCGAAGACCCAAACGCGCTCTGCTCCGAAACGATGTGCCGCGGCCAGGATTGCCCGACGGTGGGGGTGGAGGACCTCTTCGATGCCGAGTCCCCGGCCAAGGATCACCGGACGCAGCTTCGGGACGCGATAGAGCCGGCTCTTGCAGCGAGGACATACGGCGGGTCTCCGGGCGCCCCGCAGGCTCCACGAGTGCATGCATCGGTAACAACGGGCCCCATGGCCTTTCTGACCTGACATCATCAGCGATAGGTAATGTATCTTACTTATCTCTATCGAATAGACGTCGAATCACTCTCGTTCATTCCGTGGGCTGGAATCGGCTAAGGGTCGCGGATCGTCCGGCCCGACCACTGGTGTGCGGCCCGCGGGACGGACGCTCCCGAAGCCGGCTCCGGTCGGGGCATCCCGGAGTGTGTCGTGTCGGCGAAGGGCGTGGGGGGATCCGATTCGCCCGGCGGTGTCAATCCATGACTGTTTAGGGCCGTTGCGCCGGTCCAAGTTGACAGTCCCAGTCCTAGGAGGGACTGAGAGATTAGCACGTCTGCCGGATCTAACTTCGATCCTTCCTTCGAAAAAGGGAGGCTGACCGCTAGGGGGTTCGGAGATGAAGAACTGGCTCTCAGTCGGCAACCGCCCGTTTTCGACCGGACCTGCCACGGCCTGAACGGGAGGTCGGTTTCTATAGACTCCTCTCCGGCCGGGTGGTAGAGACCATAAGGTCCTCGGCTGCCGCCCCTGCCGCACGGAGGTACCTCTGGTTCTGAATATCTAACTCCGGCTCCTCGCCGACGGAGCTTGATTCCGATCGCAGATTCGATCATCTCGCCAGGCGCCTCCCTTTCACTCGAGTTTCAACTGAACTAAAACAAGTCAAGCCACCTCCTACGGCCTCCTCGCATTCGGAGGCCCACATTCAAAGCTGTCTAGAACATGAGAAGCGGAGTAGAGTATTCACCGGACACAGAGGTCGACCCGTCGCCATCCACGGCTGGCCCAAACGCGTAGGGTGGGTTGGACGCCTTGAAGCTGAAGGACCCCGACGAGGCCGTTGAATTGAAGACGAGACCGTTCCCACCAACTATCCGTAGGCCGACCGGCGAGCCGCCAACGGTCGAAAACGTGCCCGTGACGTGGGCTCCCATGGGAAAATTGACTGTCGGACAAGAAGGGAAGGAATCCACGTAACAACCCTCGGAAATGCCCCCAGCAGAGTACGACGCTTGAATCGGGACTGTGTACAGAGCTATCAACGTGGCCACGATCAGGACTATCGTCAAGACGACTACACGATTTCGAGTCTGATGAGAAGGCTGGGGCGCAATCGGATCTGTCGGTAACGCCATGCCAGCTAATCCCGTAAGTGCCGTATCAGGCTTGGGCTGATCGAACCCTTGATCCCCGTTCTGTATACCGCCTCTGTGACTGTATGCACCATTTCTTGGGCGAATCACGAACTGGCCGCCAAGCAGAATTCAACCTCTGGTCGCGCGGCGCTCCCTCCTTAGGGATCTGTTCTCGAAATCGTATGTTGGAAGTCAACGCTCGGTACACATAGCCCCTGAATGTACCGTCTGCCTGCGCAGTGGATTACGATAGTCCAGACTCTCCGTCAATGTGGCAGCCGAAACCAAGTCGCGAGGCAACTGTTGCGAGTCTAGGGCTGGCGCGCTTAGGCAATGGAGAAAATCTTGGGGGCGACGCGTGACTCGTTGTAGTGTGACAGGACATGCGACCGATTAACTTGTCAGGAGATGTGACCGGTGTCGATGCCCCCCGGGGGCGCCTCCGACTCATGAGCTTGCGGTCATTGTAGACCTCTTTGGGCGTGCTCCACCCGATCCCCCCCGTGAATGCGAACCCGGATGTACTGTCGCCTCCACCGGTAGAGTTGTCGGCAGAACTGGCTCGGCGATCGGCAGTGCACCCGGCCCACGAGCTCCTGCGTCAGGGTGCCGTGGAACCGCTCGAACCTCCCTCGACCTCGGGGATTGTACGGCCTCCCGTAAATCACGGAGAAGCCCCGGACCGAGCAGAACTGACGGAGCTCCTTCGAGACGAAGCAGCTCCCGTTGTCAACGTAGAGGGCCCCGGGTGGGCGACCGCCCTTCAGGGCCCACCAGAGGTTGTTGACAGAGGAGGGCGTGGATCCGCAGAGCACCCCAGGCGGGGTGTTTTCGCCTCAGCTGGAGGATGCGATTGACGAGGTTCCCGTGGATGCGGTTCGGGCTGTGGCGGGGGCGGCGGGACTCCTCCCGAAGGCCCTCGACGCCTTCCTCTCGGTAGTTTCGGCACCAGTAGCGGAGCGTCCTCTCCGAGACTCCCAAGAATTCGCAGATCTCCGCGGCTCGGACTCCCTTCTCCAGATGCTGTTTGACGGCGTGTAGTCGGAGACGAACGTCTTCCTTGACCAATGCCACGCCTCCCGGCGGGCGGCAACATGTCCTGACAATTCAGGCGGCAAGATGTCCGGTTACAGTACAGCTAGACAACACCAAAATTTTCGCGGGTCTCAACGAATAAGGTAAGACGAACCTCCGGACGGCCCCGCGAGACGGGCGTGGAGGGATTCGAACCCTCGACCCTCGGGTTAGGAACCCGATGCCCTATCCAGACTAGGCCACACGCCCGACCGGCACCGGTGCGCCGCCTCCTTAGGCCTTCCGGCCCGTGGGGCGGGCCCTCGCCGCGCTACGCTAGCTCGACGGACCCGACGGAGGCGTCGGAGGTTGCATCCCGGTGTCGCCCGTCGACTCCTGTGACGGCTCCTCGGTCCCCATCTGACCGGCCCGCTCTTCGCGCCTCGCCTGGAGCAGGAGCGCCGCGGTCGCCAAGAACCCGATGACCAGGATGCCGATCACCACGGCCCACCCGGTGGTCCCGATCCCGCTGGTCGACTTCTTGGCGGCGCCCTCGACCGTCACGGTGACGTTCCAGAGTGGCGACGTGAACCCCAGGCTGTCGACCGCCACGACGGTGACGTTGTAGACGCCGACGCGGTCCGGTGCACAGGAGAAGGTCGACTCGTTACTCGAACAGCCGAGCGGGAGCCCCGTATACTGGAACGTAAGCCCGCCGGTGCCGCCGCTCGCCGTGACGGTGAACGTGATCGAGGTGTTGACCGCGATCTTGACCGAGCTGACGGTAAACGTCGAAATCGTGGGCAGGGGGTTGACGGTGATCGCGAGCGCGGTGGTCGTGTTGGACTCTCCGTTCGTGAAATTCGTGACCACGACCGAGACTGAGAGAGCCCCGGCGGAGGCGGCCGTGCAGTTCAGGACGGATGAGTTGTTGCCCGCCACCCCCGCGAACCCCGTGCATCCGGATCCGGGGTCACCGGGCACGAAGGCGGGAAGGCCCGACCAGGCGAACGTGAAGTTGCTGTCGGTGTTGTTCATCGTGTTGTTCTGGATGACCCCGGTCAGGTTGACCTGCACGCTGATGTTGAAGGCCATCGAGACATCCACGGTGGTGTTGTTCGCGGAGAAGTTCGTGAGCCAGAAGTCCGCCGGCGTTGCCATGGTACGGACCGGAGCCACGGACGCCCCCTCCCGGGTGACCCCACCGGCTCCCGTCCACGCATAGGACGCAACGACCAGGATGCCCAGCAACGCGACCGCCGACAGCATGACGAGCGCCAGCCGGCGGCGCGTCCGTTCGCTCGGATGCGGACCAAAAGGGGTGTGGGAGCTTGCTCCCGACATGCGGTCGTCCACCGGGAACTATGACTAAAATCTATCGATTGGCCCCGCCGAGGCCCGTTCGACGGGAAGGAACCCTCGGAACGGGGTCGGCGCGCCGGCCCTCGGGCTCAGTACCGGGGGACCTTCGGGTCGACGATACGGGACCATTCGTCGATCCCACCCGTGAGGTTCGTGACGTTCTCGAAGCCTTCCGTCTCGAGGTAGCTCGCGACCGCGAAGGAGCGCCCGCCGTGATGACAGTACACTACGATCCGACGGTCCCGCGGGAGCTCTGAGAGCCGGTCGGCGACCGAGTTCATCGGGATGTGGAGCGACGGTTCGATGGCCGCCGTGGCCCGCTCGTCGTCCTCCCGCACGTCCAGGAGCACTAGTGCGCCGGGCTCGGACTTGAGCAGTCCGGCCAGCTCGGTCGTCGAGATGGAGTCGACCACGAGGGACAGGACCCCGGGGAGACCATAGAGCCTTCGCCTGGTCTTTGCGTGTCACTACCCAAACTCGTCGATCCGTCGAGTTTTCGGCCTGACCCCGCGCGACCCCGGCTCAGGCGCACGGGTCTCGGCGCCGGAACCCGCGAAGCGCCCATAGGCTACCGGCGGGAGCCCCATCAGCTCGCGGAACAGGTTGACCGACTCCGGTGCGAAGCCGGCGTAGTGGTTGTTGAAGAAGACCAAGGCCCGCCGGAGGTCCTTCGAGACCGCCCTCAACCGGTCCGCCCACCTCTTCGTTTCATCCGTCCGGTCGGCCCGGACCTCCCCGTGCGTCTCGGCAGGGATACTGGTGTGGTCCCCGATGAAGCGCAGGTAGACCTCGTCCGTCGTGATCTCGGGCGGCACCTCTACGTAGCTCAGACTGGACCAGGCCAGGGTCACCTGGCGGTCCCGCAGCTCCCGGAGCAGCCGGTCGCGAGTCTCTCCGGTGTACCAAGCCGCATCCCTGAGCTCCACGGCATACCGAACTCCGGGCGGCAGAGTCTCGAGCAGGGCCCAGAGGAACGGCGTACTCCGGCCGGGCTTCACCCACGGTGGGAACTGGAGCAGGAGCGGACCCAGCTTCTCGCCCAGGCTCGCCGACACTCGCACAAAGCCATGGATCCTTTCGGCATCGACCGATTTCTTCGGGTCGAGAAGTTCGCGCGGGAACTTGAGGGTGAACAGGAAGCCTGGAGGCGTACGCGCATACCACCCGGCGACCATCCGGCTGGCCGGAACCGAGTAGTAGGTTGCGTCCACTTCGACGCAATCGTAGAGGCTGGCGTAGATGCCCAGACGATCCGACGGGGAGGCCGCCGGAGGATAGACGCGCCCCCACCACGCTTCCGAGGTCCAGGACGACGTTCCGGTGCGGACCTCGGCGGCCACGCGCGTTGCATCGCTCGGCAGGGCATGTCGCTTGCGCGTCGCAAGGACCGGAGCTAAGTGGAGGCGGACCCCTGCTCCGTTTCCCCCATGGCGCGTCGCCGACGGCAGTCGCGGTTCGAGATCGTCTCGCCCGACCCTCCCCTGACGCTGCTGGTAGCCCCGAACGAGTTCCTGCCCGGCTGCGTCCCACTCCACTTCCAGCCGGATCCGCGAGCCACGAGTGCCTGGCGCAGGGTGCGACGAGCCGTCCTGAAGCGCGACGGCTTCCGATGCGTCGAGTGCGGGGGCGCCGGTGACGAGGTCGACCACCGGGTCGAGCTCATCGATGGGGGCGCGCCGTTTGACCCGACGAACCTACGGACGCTCTGCGCCGCCTGCCATGACACGAAGTCCTCCGAGGCCCGCTACGCCCGAGCGGCGCGCGCCGGCAACGCATGGGGCCGGATGGCGGAATGCCCTCGGTGTAGGGGGTCTGGCCAGTGCCCCCGCTGCACCGTCCCCGCGCACTCGTGCACCACGTGTCTCGGGGTCCGGGTGATACCGGAGTCGGCGGCGGCGAGACAGGATCTCCCGAGTCAGCAGCTTCTCGCGCTCGTCGGTCCCACGGCCTGGTGCGGTGCGGTCCGGCCCGGCTCGAGCGGAGCGGCCTAGTGCGTGGGTCGAGCCGGCGCCCCGGTCGGCGAACCTTTCGAGTGCACGGTGTCCAGCAGACCACAGAGCGGGCAGAGGTTGGGCTTCCCCTCGGCCAGCGAACGGTCGCGACAGTCCGTGCAGAGCGGCTCGCCGCAGACCTGGCAACGAATCGGGGTGCCGGAGTGCACGATGGCGGATCCACAGCCCACGCAGTGGTCGAGCGTTCGGGGAGCGTAGGTTGACCCGGCGGCGTTGACGGTTCGGGGGCCGACTGCCACCGGTATCCGAGCATTGGGGACGACGGCGGCCGGAGCCTGTGCGGTTCCGCTCCTCGCGACCGCCGGTGCGGTCCGTGCGGCAGGAGGGACTGTCCGGCCGGCGTGGATCGCCGCATCGATGTCATCGATCTCCGCCAGTTGTGCCGTGGCGTCGCTATCGAGGGGCTCGGCAGAACTAGCCACGGGCGCAGCGGGGGCAGCCGCAGGGGGCACGGCCGGGGCTGGCGCCTGAGAAACGACGGGTCCGTCAGCCCCCGGGTCGATGGGTGGTCTCGGCCGGAGAACCGGAGCGGGGCGTCCGAAGTCTTGTCTGGCTGGGACGGAGGGGGCCGCGTCGCTAGCGGAGCGGCTCAGGGGTCGGCCCGGCGGGACCGTTCGCCGGCGCGGAACGGGCCGTGGCGTTGGCGGTTTGGGGTCGGGCTCGGCGAACAGGGAGAGGGTGCCACCGGCCAGGGCGATGACCCCGATGGCGAGGAACGGCAACCAGATCGGGATCCGGCCCACGGCGGCGTGGGTCTTCTCCAGCAACAGGACGACGGCGATGACCGCGCATCCTCCTCCGAAGAAGAACAGTGGAAAGCTGGCCGCCAGGTTCCGGGCCATCGGCGAGTCTTCGTCCCGGGGCGACTGTGGCCCGACCCCGTCCTCCACATAGGAGGCGGACGATCCACTCCGAGCCGCCCCGGGAGCCGACCCCGCACGGACCATCGGAAGGCTTCGGCGCCGACGGGGGGGCGTCGGGTCGGGGACGCTGCTTGCAGACATGGGGCGGGCCTTGCCTCCGCGGACCGCGGTGGGCTCTCACCAGTAACAGCTCCGCCGAGGAAGTTCAAGGTGTCGGAGACGAGCGATGCTCGTCGAGGGGGGGCAGACCCCTCCCCGGGGCGGCTAGGGCGATGGCGGAGGCGGCGGGGGATCGTAGGTCTCCGCCGCCGCCCCAGCCGGTAGTCCGGGCGGGCGGGGGCCACCCGCCTGACGGGCGGTCCGAGCCGCATACGCCTTCCGGAAGTCCGCCGCCTGCTTCGCATTGATCCAACCGGCCGTGCGGAGTTCGGTGAGTCCCTCCTCGAACCGAGCGAGAAGGTCGGGGTCGGCGAGCACATCCGCGGCCCGCGTCAGCTCTTGCGTCGCGACGCTCAGCCACGGATCCTTCTGGAGCGACTCTTCCATCGTCGCACGCAACACCTTGTCGAACTGGGCGGTCTTCGGCTCGAGCGGGAGCACGACGCCGCCGAAGAGGCTCTTGAGGGCGTCGACAAGCCCGGTCTCGGTCCGGACCTGCATCGGTGGGAAGACGAGTTGCCGTACGCCCCGGGCACCCCGGAGCGTGGCCGTCCAGAGCGGGAACCAGATGACGCGGACCTGTGCCAGCGAGGTCAGCGGGAGGAAGTAGCCCGCGAGCAGGTTCTTCTGCATGGACCGGGCGGCGAGCTGTCCATCGATCGCCTTCAGCAGGTCGCCCGAGGTAGCGGCGAATTCGTCGCGCGCCAGTTCG
>JASHPT010000073.1 GCA_030037955.1 Thermoplasmata archaeon | reverse complement strand
CCGGGGACGACCTCGTCGACGGAACGCCGTATCTCTCCCGGGCCGACCTCGCCGCCACGCTCCGCTCCTCGTACCTGGCCGTGGTCCCCGGCCTCTGGGATGAGCCGTTCGGCTTCGTCGCCGCGGAGGCGATGTCGTCCGGCCGACCGGTCGTGATGTATGATGGCGGCGGCTCGGTCGAGCTCTTCGAGAACGGCCGCTCCGGCGTCCTCGTTCCCCGGGGCGACGTCGGGGCCCTGACCCGGGCGGTACTCGCCCTGCTCCGGGACGAGGCAGCCGCCCGAGAGATCGGCGCCGCGGCACGCGCCCGGATCGAGGACCGGTTCCGGTACGACGTGATGGCCCAGCGTTTCCTCAGTCTCATGAACGGGGTCCTCGACGGCCGGTCCCGACCGGCCCCGTCGAACTGAGCGCTCGGGTCAGCGACCCTCGACGACGACCGGCGCGGGCTGGGCCGCACCGGCCTCGAGCCGATGGAACTCCTTCCAGAGCCGCAGGAGGGCGATGAGCTGCTGCACGAACGTCTTCGTGAGCATCCGGCTCGGCACGTTCTTGCTCCGGCCGAAGGGCCGGCGATAGTGATGGACCGGGGTCTCCGCATACGAGAAACCGCTGCGGTCGAGGCGGGCCATGAACTCGTTCAGGAAGGCGCCCTTCATGTAACGGGTCTGCTCGGAGATCGACCGGACCACGTCGGTCCGGCCCGCCCGTAGCGCGACGGTCGGGTCCTTCGCGCGCATGACGAAGAAGACCGACAGCAGCGACTTGAATCCGAGGGAGATCGTCTTCCGGATGAAGGGATCCTCGCGGGGCGTCCGGATCCCGATCGTCATGTCGTAGCCGGACTCCAGCGGCCGAAGGACCACCGACAGGTCCCGGGACTCGTACTGCCCGTCGCCGTCCGTGAAGGCGATCCACGGGGTCTGGGTCTGGCGGATCCCGAGCTTGAGCGACTCGCCGTAGCCCAGCGATTGCGGGTTGCGGATCAGGCGGAACGGAATCTCCTTCTGGAGGCCGTCGATGATCGCCCGGGTGCCATCGGTGCTGGCATCGTCGATCACGAGAAGCTCGCTGCCGGGCGCGGCGGGCAACGCCGCCGACCACTCCCGGATGACCTGGCCAATGGCGCCCTCCTCGTTGTGGACGGGGATGACCAACGTGACGGGCTGGATGGGTAGTGTTTCCTGGCTCTCCGTACGCATCGTCCCCGGCGGCGATGGCGCCTTGCGCGACCTCGTGGCCCATAGAGGCCGCCCTTAAGCAACCTCCGATAGGTCCCGGCTCAGGGCACCGCAGCCCGACCGATGGCACGGTACCGGACGTTCTGGCGGAGCAGCTTGGCCGGGTCCACGCTCCGCCGGGCATCGACGACCAGCCGCTGCCGGAGACGGCCCCACTCCTTGGCCGCCAGGCGTCGGAACTCCGGCCAGTCGGTCTGGACGATGGCGGCATCGGATCTCGTGAGGGCGTCGATCAGGGTTGGGGCCGTCTCGACGTCCGAGGCATTCACGGACGGCGCTGCGGCGGGGAGGCCCCGGACGAATCGGTCCGTCGCCCGGGGGTCGTAAAGAACCGCGCGAGCCCCCCGACGGACCAGTTCGGCCACGATCGGATAGGCGCGGCTGTCGGCCACGTCATCGCTGTCCGCCTTGAAGGAGAGGCCCAGCACGGCGACCGTCTTGCCGGAGAGGGAGCCCAGCTCCTGCTCTGCAAGCACGACGACCCGGGCAGCCTGGGCATCGTTGACGGCCAGCGTCGCGGCCGGGATCTTGAGGTCGACCGAAAGCTCCCGCGCGTACTCGACGAGGGCCCGGAGGTCCTTCGTGAAGCAGCTGCCGCCGAAGCCGGGACCGGCCCGGAGGTACAGCGGGCCGATGCGCGGGTCCCTCCCGATGGCCTCCAGGACCGGCACGACGTCCGTTCCGGACTGCTCGGCCAATCGCGCGAACTCGTTGGCGAACGAGACGCGGGTCGCCAGCATCGCGTTGGCGGCGTACTTCACCAGCTCGGCACCGGCCGGCGACAGGGTCAGGACCGGGGCCCCGAAGCCGGCATAGGCCTCACGGAGAAGCCGGGCCGTTCGGGAGTCCCGGGTCCCTACCACGATCCGCGAAGGGTGCAGCGCATCGGCGATGAGCGTACCCTCGGCCAGGAACTCCGGGTTCGAGGCGGCGCCGAAGTCGGTGCCGGCGCGGAGCCCGCTTCGACCCTCCAGCGCGGGAACCAGAACCCTATCGACGGTGCCGGGAAGGGTCGTGCTCTTGAGAACTACCGAGACCCAGTGACCGGCGCCCCGGAGCGAGTCGCCAACCGCCTCGGCAGCGCCACGGACGAACGAGAGGTCGATGGCGCCGGTAGCGGCGGAGGGCGTGGGCACACAGAGGAAGACGAGGTCGGTGGCACGCACCAGCGCCGACGCCGAGTCGGTCACCGCGAGCCGATGCGCTTTCACCTGGGCTCGGAGCAGCGTGGCGAGTCCCGGTTCGAACCACGGAGACTGCCCCCGGCTCAGCCGGGTGCGGGTATCGGCGTCGACGTCGTAACCGGTCACCGCGAGCCCGTGGGTGGCGAAGGCGCAGGCCGTCGCGAGGCCCACGTGACCCAGCCCGACGACCCCGATGCGGGGGCGACCGGTGCGTCTACGAGGCGCCATTCCTGGTCTCTCCTAGCCTGCCGGAAGGACGGAATGGGAGGCGGGGGAGGTCAGTTCGGTCCGGACGTACCGGGCAGTGCGGACCAGTCCTGCCCGGAGCGGGGTCCGAGGAGACCAGCGCAGAAGGGTTCGGGCTCGTCGTATGTCGGGCCGGCGCCGCTCGGGATCGTCGCGGGTCCGGGGAAGAAACACGATCTTCGAGTGGCTTCGTGTGAGTCTCCGGATGAGCTCGGCAACCCCGAGGACGGACATCTCGCCCCGTGGATTGCCAAGGTTCACCGGGCCCGCGACGGTGGGAACGTTGGCGAGCCGGACCAGTCCGTCGACCATGTCGTCGACGTAGCAGTAGGAACGCGTCTGGGTTCCTTCGCCGTGTACGGTGAGCGGGGACCCGGTCAGCGCTTGACGGAGGAACGTGGAGATCACTCGACCATCGTCCAGGGCCATCCGGGGCCCGTAGGTGTTGAAGATCCTGGCGATGCGGACGTCCAGTCCCCGCTGTCGGTGCCAGGCCATCGTCAGCGCCTCGGCGTATCGCTTCCCCTCGTCGTAGCACGACCGAACCCCAATCGGATTCACATGACCCCAGTACGCTTCGGGCTGGGGCACGACCTCCGGGTCTCCGTAGACCTCGGACGTGGAGGCCAGCACGAAGCGGGCGGAGTCCCGATAGGCTCGCTCGAGCAGTTGCCCGGTCCCGATCGAGTTCACGGCCAATGTCCCGATCGGATCCTCTTGGTATCTCGGCGGAGAGGCCGGGGAGGCCAGCTGGAAGACCAGGTCGGCCGGGGGGATCTTGGCGGGGCGCGACAGGTCGACTCGTTGGAAGCGGAAGCGCGTGTGCCCTCGAGCCGGGTTCAGGTTCGACCTCCGGCCGGTCGATAGGTTGTCGAGCCCTACGACGGCCCAGCCGTCACGAAGCAGCCGGTCCACGAGATGGGACCCCAGGAACCCGGCGGCGCCGGCGACGAGCGCCGTCCGCGTCATGCCGCCCCGTTGGCGACGAGCTCCTTGACCCGGTCCCGATAGACCGGGTCGCGGAGAGCGAACTCGAGGTTCGCCTTGAGCCAGAGATACCGATCGCCGATGTCGTAGCGAATTCCCTCGAACGTCACCGCGTAGAC
>JASHPT010000072.1 GCA_030037955.1 Thermoplasmata archaeon | reverse complement strand
ATGGATGTAGCCGGAAGGTCGAGCGCCCCCGTCGGAAGCAGTCCCTTCATCGCTCCGTTCACGGTGAGGTGAGCCATGGGCACCGAGGTCTCCTAGCCCCGAGCCCGCGCCATGGATTTCAGGTCACTCTTCCCCGGGCGCACGGGCGGGTGTCGACCGGTCCCGGGGCTACTGGCCCTCGCGCCACTCCTGTGGAGGCGGTGGCTCCTCGGACCATTCAGGCACCGAAGCCGGGGCAGCAGGTCGGGCCGGAGGCCGGGGAGCGGGCGCGGTCTCAGGAATCGCGACGATGGTGGGCTTCTTCGGGCGGCGTCGGAGGGCGGCGTAAGCGACCGCCGCGATTACCACGAGGAGAACGAGGCCGATCGCGAGGTAGGTCGTGAACGGGCTGACCCTCGGCGAGCTCATTCGTGCGACGCTGAGAGTGACCGACGCTTTCGCCGGATTCCCAAACGCATCCGTGATGGTCACCACGACGGTGTAGGTACCCGGCTGCGTCGGCGAGCACGTGAACGCGGCGACGGCCTCGCTCTCGCATCCGGGAGGCAGCCCCGAGTAGTTGTAGGTGAACGGACCGGTCCCGCCGACGATGGCGGTCGAGATCGTGACGTTCATGGGGATCCGGACCAGACTCGTGGACACCGAGAGCTGGGCCGTCGGGAGGGGGTTGACCTGGAGCGTGGCCGAGCCGGAGGCCGACTCGCCGAACGCATCCGTCACCTCGACCTGGATCGACCAGGAGCCGACCGCGGTCGCAACGCAACTGATGGCGCTCGCGTTGACGGTCGCACAGCCCGTCGGGAGGTCGGCGTAGACCCATTCGAACGGAGCGGTGCCGCCCGTCTCCATCGCTGAGAGACTCGACGGAACGCCGATGTCCACCGCCGCATGGGACAGGTCGACGTTGGACAGGCTCGGGGGCGGGTTGACCACAACCGACGCCGGGGCCGAGGTGGCTGCCTCGCCCCAGGCGTCTGTCACGGTCACTGTGGGCTGGAAGCTGCCCGCTGCCGTCGGAGTGCAAATGAGGGGTAGGGTGGAACTGGACGGACAGCCGGGGGGGAGATCGTTCCAGGTAACACTGTAGATTCCGGACCCAGGCAGTGTCGCGACGAAGGTGACCGGGACGCCCACGTCCACTTCGGCGTTAGATACAGTGGGCGTCGCCACTTGGAAGGGCGTGATGATGACAACGAGCGCGCCAGGTCCGTTTACAGTCAGCGTCGTGGAGCTCTCGTCCGGGGTGGCCACCTCGAGGTTCGCCGTCGTGCTCCAGTTATCAAAAGTCTCGTCCGTTGCAACGGCCGAGATGGAGTGGGCCCCTAGGGTCAGGAGTACTGTGGCCCCGTCAGTCACGGCCGAACCGTCTACGCTGAGCGAAGCCGACCCGGCCGGAACCGAGACGACGGTCACGTAGTAGGCAATGGGCGAGAAGTCGGCGATGAGGTCGCCCGCCCCGGCGGGGGTGACGCTCGTGTTGCCTGCAGTCGCAGAGCCCACGGTGACAGCGCCGCTGGTGGCCCACCCAGAGAATTCGTAACCGGCCGCGGGGGACTCACTGATTGCGTAAGGTTCGTCTTCGACCGCGCTTGAGTTCTGACTCCCATTCACGTAGCTGTTGTCTCCGTTGAAGGTGATCTCACCACTTCCGACGGGCGAAACCAGGAACGTAAGACTTGTCGGGGCACCAACGCCGTAAGTTACGTCGTCAGTCCCGGAAGCGTTGACCACCAACTCTTCAGACCAGCTACCCGGGTCTCGATTCCAAATTAAATCGGTGGTGAGAGTTGACCAAGTTGCGAACCGCTCGTCAGCCCCCGACGCAGCTGCGACCGAGTAGTTCTCTCCGGGTATGAGCGAGATGCTTCCTCCCGCCGGGACGAACTCAGTCCCCTCTACTATGACCCCACTATCAGCCGGAAGCGATGCGAACGTCACCATCACGGGGTCCGGCTGGAAAATCGCGACGATTAGGCCAGCAGGGATTGTCCCACTCAGCGTACCGTTCTCGAGAGTGATGTTAGTTGTGGCACTGAAGTTGTCCATCAGACCGCTTTGCGTGTAGTACCAACCTGCGAAAGTGTACCCCGTCGCGGGTGAGGCACTGAGGTTGTAAGTGCCGACCCCGATCCAAGTCGAGGCGACTTTCGTCGTGGTGGTAAGGAAACCTCCCAAGGAGACGGAACCTCCACCGAACGTCGCATTCGCCGGGTCGTACGCGATTAGACCCAAACGGGTCGAGCTCGCGGACGGAGTGGCATTCGCTGCAAGCGTAACCGAGGAGCTCGCGCCGGTCACTACGAACTCAGTAAGCGGAACTGTCGTCGAGCTGACCCGTAGGCCGTACGGGGAGAATGACCAGCCCGAGAAGTTGAAGCCCCCTGGTGGGTAAGCCAGAGCAGAGTAGAGACCGGGGGTCAGCTCAAGCACACCGCCGCGCGGGACGGTCATGGCCTTCCCGGCGGTGGCTGCGAGCACGCCCGGAGTGACGGAGATCTCTCCGCTAGGGTAATCGTCGAATGTGACCGCGACCTCGGTCGGGGTCGTGGAGAATGTGGCTTGGAGCGAGGCCGTTCCGGTGAGATCGACCGGCGTCCACGGGCTGTCGGGATACGCGACCGCGATCCCGCCGGTCGCCGTCCACCCGGCGAAGTACTCGCCCGCGTTGGGCGTTGCCTCGGCCTGGTACTCTCCGACGCCGAGGCCCGGTAGGTTCGTGACGGCCGTGTAGTTCCGGCTCAGGAAGGTGACGTGACCGTCGGCCGTAGCCGGGCCGATCGAGAGCTGATAGCCGGGTGCGCGACAGGTGGGCACGGCGAAGCTGGTCGCCGGATAGTACGGGTACTGGGCCGCGTTGTACACGAAGCTCCGGGCGTACTGGTCGTACTGTCCGAAGTCCGTCGTGACGCCGGGATAACCGGTCGCGCCAAACTCGAAGGCGCCCAGGCTGCAGGAGAAGCTGAACCACGGGAAGCTGCAGTAGGCGCTGCCCACGCGACCCCCGCAATCGGTGGCCGCCAGATCAGACACGACGTTGATCCCTCCGTCGGTCTGGGAGATGGCGACCTCGGTCGGGAGCGCCGACCGATGGGTGCCGTTGAAGAAGGTC
>JASHPT010000071.1 GCA_030037955.1 Thermoplasmata archaeon | reverse complement strand
ACCCGGTCGACCGGACCCGGGTCCGACGGCTCGGTCTCGGCGCTGAGGATCGCCACCTGCCCGGCGTCGCCGGCGAGTCGCCGCGCCTGTGCCCCGAACGCCGCTTCGAGCCCGGCGCGGACGCAAACGCACAGAACGCGCGGCGTCACACGGGGTCGACCCCCTCGCCGTGAAGGAGGCCCACCAGCGCCGCCGCGATGGACGCCGGATCGCTCCCCGGGACCCGAGTGAGCTTCCGCGGGACCGTGGGGATCCGGACCGAGGACAGTAGGACCGGCCGCCAACCCTGGATTGCCGGCATCGGTAGGCTCGCGACCGGGACCTCCCGGATCGCGCTCTTGGACGCTTTGAGAGTGCTCATGAACGTAGGCAGCCGGGGGGTGTTGATCTCCTGACCTACCGTCACGACAGCCGGCAGGTCGGTCTCGATCTCCTCGACCCCGGTCTCCAGGTCCCGAAAGGCGGTCAGCCGCCGTCCATCGACCGTGAGCTTCCGGACATGGCAGACCGAGGGGCGTCCGAGCACCGCGGCGACCCGCGGGCCGACGCTTCCGGAAAAATGATCCGTACTGCCCTCGCCAAAGAGCGCAACGTCGAACGTCCCCTCGGGCGTGCCCAGGAAAGCGGCCAGGGCCGTCGCGGTCAGTCGAGAGTCGGCCCCGGCTCCCTCGGGCGGAACCAGCAGGATCGCCTCGTCGGCCCCCAGCGCCATCGCATCGCGGAGGGCTTCCTTCGCGCTCGCCGGACCCACCGAGATCGCCCGGACCGTGCCGCCGTGCTTTTCCCGCAGGCGGACGGCTTCCTCGACGGCGTTGCGGTCGAAGTCGCTGGTCTTCCGAGGGGCATGATCAAGGTCGATCGCGCCGGACGTCGGGTCGGCTCGGGTCAGATTCACATCCACGCCGTGCTTGACGGCCACGACCCAGCGCTGCGCGGATGCCATCCCCGTCGTCACCCGAGAGAAGCGCCATAACGTTGAGGGGCCCGTACGGCGTGGCGACCAGGTCGGACCTACTGGCGCCGATGCCCCGGGAACGCTAAATCGGTACGGACCTCCCAGGGACCGGTGCACCGATGCTGAAGAACCTGGTCGTAGCCCTGGACGGTTCCAAGTCTTCCGAGAAGGCGCTCGCGACGGCGATCGAGCTCGGCAAGGCGCTCTCCGCCTCGCTGACGCTGGTCAGCGTCGCTCCGCTGCATGCTCTCCCCGCCGGAACCGCTACCGCGATGCCGATCATTCATGACGCCGAGGTCAAGGTCCACACGGAGCTCCTCCAGAAGCTCCACGACCAGGTGGCACTGGCCGGACTCCCGGTCTCTACGGTCCTGCTCGACGGCTTCATCGCGGAGGAGATCCTGCGCTACCTCGAACAGCACCCGGCCGACCTGCTGATCATGGGGGCCCGGGGCCTGTCGGCGGGACAGCGCCTGTTCCTGGGCAGCGTCTCGGACGCGGTCGTGCACCATGCCAAGCTCCCGGTGCTGATCGTCCGAGAATGAGCGGGCCGGACCGTACGGTCTAGCGGACCGGCACCGGGTCCGGCGTCGGCTCCGCCGGGCGAGGCGAAGGCTCGGTCCGCCACGCGGACGCCATTCGCAGGGCCCCGGCGGCCGCGGTAGCGGTAACGGCCGAAACGACTCCGAACAGGATGGGCCCGATCAGGATGAAGGCGGTGCCCGAGAGACCTTCCGCGGGGCCCAGCGCACGAGCCAGGCGGACTCGCGGGGCGACCGGAATCAGCGCGAGCTCGATCGCCCAAGGAATCGCGCCGCCGGCGAAGCCGGCGACCGGGGCACCGTACCAACGGATCCATCGTCCTCCGACGATGCCTCCCAGGGCCGTCGCGAAAGGCAGGGCGGTCCACCAGCCGAGGACCCAGAACGGGACGGTCGCGAGGGCGGCCAGGACCACGACTTCGACGCCGAGCTCGAGGATCCGGGGGCCGCGACCGGCCGACGCGGTCAAGGCTCGAGCTCCCACACCGATACCGCCGCGGCGATCGCGGAGGCGTCATCAGTGACGATGTCCATCCCCACGTACTCGTGGGCGAGCCACAGCGGGAGCAAGTTGTCGTAGTACGCCGAGGCTGGGTTCTCGCTCGCGCCCCCGGGCAGGATCCCCCACGCCGGCCCGGCGCCCGCCGTGGAGACGAACCGGAGCGAGGAGCCGATCGACACTTCCACGAGAGGGATCGTGAGGTTGTCGTTGAAGGGCGCTACGCTCGGCGTGTACGAGTCCCCCCACTCCGGATACGGGCCGGCTCCGAGCGATGCCACCCCCGTGAGCGACGGAAGGATGAACGTATGCACCCGGCCCCAGGTCCATCCGGCGAGCTCGGTCGGGCCGGTGCTCCGTCCTAACCCGAGAGACTTCGCGAGGAAGCTGAGCGCGACGGTCGCGGCCAGGCTCGACTGATACGAGAATCCCTGGGGGAACCACGACGAGTTGTTCCCGTCATTGGCCGCGATCCACTGGTACGCATTCGGGAACGGGGCATTCACGCCCGTCAGACCGGCGGCGGCCATGACCGGGTCGTAGGTCTGGCGCTGGAGCTCGTTCCACCAGTACGTGTAGATCGTTGCGGCGACGCTCGAGACGCCGAAGGAGCCGTTCCAGTCCTCGACGATCGGGAGCGCCGCGGCGGCCAGAGTCGCCGGGCACTCGCTGGCCGGCTCCGACGGACACGTCTCGTTCGCGGACACGGACGTCAGCGCCTGGATCAGATCCGGCTGGAGGCCGATGGCCCACGAATCGGTCACGTTGGACTGGAGCGACATCATCAGCGACGGACTCATCACCGGGTGGCTCGAGAGGAAGTTTCCGATCGTGTGAGCCCGGCCGCCGGAGTCCCACCAGCTGCCGATCATCGGATAGGGGTACTCCATCCCTACGGTCGCCTGGTTGGGGGCGAACAGGTAGCCCTGCGCCGGGTCGACGATCTGGGGGAGTTCGTCGAACGGGACGCTGCCGGACGGCTCGTAGCCGCCCGATCCGTTGAGCGGTCCCCGGGATCCGATCACCTGCACGGTCTGGGTGTCGGGGAGCGTCTCGGTCACCAGCATGTAGCGGGCCGGGATGATCCACCCGATTTGCCCCGTGGGGTCGGTGGCGTTCCGGGCGATGACGAGGGCGTTAAGGTTCGGGATACTCCAGTACTCCTCGAGGTCTCCGAAGAACTGCGGAATGCTCTGCGCACGGTCGAACGCCAGCTCGGCATCGGCCTCCCAGGTCGGACCGGTGCCCGCCCAGCGGACGCTGAGGCCGTAGTTCCCGACGCGCGCTACGATCGGACCGTTGTCGGTCCACGGGAGGTCGAACGTGACGGAGGCGGCTCCCGCCACCCGGATGGTCTCGTTCGTCCAGGAGAGAGGATGCCAGGTCCCGTTCTGGAAGTAGGTGTCTCCCTGCAGCGTCTCCACGTAATCGAGGGCCGTGGCGCCCTCGGAATTCGTGAGGGCCCAGGCCATCTGGTTGTTGTGTCCGATGAGGACTCCCAGCAGACCCGCGAGGGACCAGCCCTCGACGTCGTAGTCCGGGCTCACGAGCTGCGTGCTGATCCACAGCGAGGGCAGCATGAGCGGGAGGTGCGGGTCGTTCGCCAGGAGCGGCTGGTCCAGGCTACTGTGGTTGGCCGCCACGGCCCAGCTGTTGCTGCCCACTCCGCTCGAGGGACTCAGGTCCTGGATGTACGGGTCGCTCAGGTTGGTGAGGGCGGCGTGGTAGAGCGGAGCCAGCGCGCTGTCCTGCACGGACGAGAGGCCGGTGGCCCACGAGCTGAACCAGTCCTGCGAGAATACGTAGGACGACGAGATTCCCTCGGCCGCGAGCGAATACGGGCCCACGCTGCCGTTCCCGGGGAGCACGGTGTAGTTCTCCCAGTACTGGGGGTAGATCGGGTAGAGCTGGTTGAAGGCCGTGTAGCCGGTGGCGACCTCGGCCAGGATGGCGTACAGCGGCTCGGTGAATCCGGTGGTCTGCCCGATCACCATCAGCCGGTCGAAGCAGAAGGACGCGTAGAGGCTCCAGGCGTAGGGTTGGACGCCGAGGACCTTGAACTGGAACGGAACGGCATTGTGGCTCTCAGCCCACTGGATGTACGCGTTCACGCCGTCCGTGAAGGCGACCATGTCGGCGCCGTCCTGCGAGTTGACCGTCATGGCCTGCTGGGCCATCTCAGCGGCGGCCTGGGGGACTCCCAGGTACCGGTACATTTCGTCCGAGGCGAGGGCGCTGGGGCCGAGCCAGGACGACAGGTTCCCCTGCGCGGCCAGGCTCTCGATCTCCATCTGGAACAGCCGGTCCGACGCCTGCGTGTAGCCCTGGGCATAGAACAGGTCCGGATCGTCCTGCGCGAAGATGTGGACCGTTCCGTTGGAGTCCCGGAAAACGACGACGGGCTGCTCGAGACCGGGAAGCACGATCGTTCGGTTGCCCCAGGACGCGTTCCGGGCACTGGCCCACACCCCAGCCTGTGGGTCGAGCAGCACCAGGTCGCTCTGGAGAAGCAGGATGAGGATGATCGCGAGAACCGCCGGCACGGCGAAGAGAAGTACGGACTTTCCTCGGCGGCTGAGCCGCCGACGACGCCTCGCGCGACGGGTCGGCGCGGGCGCGTTCGGCTCGGCAGCCGATTGGGCCACGGCCCCGGAAGCCCTTCCAAAGAAAAGAGTGTCGCGAACCGCCGAACGTCTCGTCAGCGGAAAGGTGCCGGGTGCACGAGCCGGGCGGTTCACACCGAACGCGAACCTTTAATACGTAGAAATGCGCATTGAACATCAGGGCTCCGGAGCGGAGCCGATTCACCTCCCTGTCCATGGACCGACGCTGGACCCAAGGGTGCGGAAACCGCACCTGTCGACACCCGCCGTCCGACCATCTGGCGACGCCGGAGCTCTCGTCGGGCTCGGCCCGCACCATACTCTGGTG
>JASHPT010000070.1 GCA_030037955.1 Thermoplasmata archaeon | reverse complement strand
ACTCTGGACCGCCTGGATGCAATCAGCCCCGGGGATTCGGAGATGCCGCGGGTGATCATCTACACCGCGACTGGCGAGGCCGACAAAGCGCGGAAAGCCTTCGAACAGCTGAGGCGGGCACGCCCGAAGACGACGAATGCCGAGCTAGCTATGCTCCACGGAGTGATCGGTGAACTCGATGAGTGCTTCCGGTTGTACCAGAAGGCTTGGGAAGAGCACACTATCGGGCTTCAGTTGATTCGGAGCGAGCCGGCGTTCGAGCGCATTCGGAACGACCCCCGATTCGGCCCGCTTCTGAAAAAGATGAACCTCGCCTGACCCCGGTCGAGCCCGAGCGCCCTCCTCGATGGGCCCACTCCTCCCAACCGGGCCGGCGGGGGATCGTCGCGACCTCGGACGTCAGTAGCCTCTGGGCGGGTCCGTCAGTTTCTCCTCAGGGTGGTCATAAATTTCGATCCAGTTCCCGTCCGGGTCTTGCACGTAGGCGACTCGATGCCCATTCGGCAGGACGTGATTCGGCGACCCCGGAGCGTCCTCCACGCCGAGCCGGCGGAGCCGGGCGACGAACTCGCTCAGGTCCTCGACGCGGAAGGATATGTGATCCAGCCCTTCTCCCGCCGCAAACGGCGTGGCGAACCTGGACCCCGGAACGTAGTAGTTGAGCTCGAGCTTTTGTCCGGAAAACCCGTCGCGCAGAAGGACATAGGGCCCTTTCCCCGCCGAAGAATTGTCACCGCGGGCAACCTCGTCGAGCCCGAAGATCTCCGTATAGAACCTCAACGAGCGATCCAGGTTGGTAACGCGGAGACCCACATAGCTCAGGAAGCCCCGTGGCATAGGAGAACGGCGAAGATTTGCTCGAAGGTAATCTTTGCCGACGGTAGCTTCGGACTCCAGCTTCTTGCCGGGAATCGAAGCCCCGAGTGGGGTCCCGTTGGGACGGCCGCGATGTGGTTCTGGAGTTAGTCCAACGAGCGTTCCGACTCTAGCTAGACCATTAGCAAGAAATGAGACAGTGGCAGGAACAGAGTCTTGTCCTTTAGGTCGAGCACGTCGCGCGTGACCACGACCCCAAAGGGCGAGTCGGTGTGGGTTTCCAAGAAGGCATGCATCCCTTCCAGGTCCCGGCGAGGGTTAGAACGGTACTTTACCTCGATCGGGACCGGTTTACCCTCGATGGAGATGACCACATCGACTTCGTGGCCGTGATCGTCACGCCAGTAGAATGCCTCGGGCGTCGGACCCGGATTCAGGCAGTAAACCAGTCGTTTTGCGTGGTCGTGAACCACGCCCTCCGCAAGTCGGCCAAGCAGGTTTGGGTCCGTAAGAGTCCGGCGGTCCAGTCGACCTTGTAGCGCGTTCTGCAGGCCCGGGTTCTCAATGAGGATCTTCCGCTGTCGCCTGACTCTCTTCGCCCGGCTAGCCGAGTAGAACTGGGATTGTGCGATGAGGAAGACACTCTCGAGGTGCTCCAGGTAGTCGACGATCGTCCGTTCCTGGACCTTCAGGAGCTCCGCCAGATTCCGATAACTGACTAGCTGGCCGCTCTCCCGGGCCAGCAGTCCGAGCAGGTCATAGAACAGACCTGGAGTACGAATCTGATAGACCCGAGCCAGGTCATTCATTATCGTCAGGTCGAGATACTCTCGGAGCCGGCCGGAGGCCCTGCGGGTGTCTCGAAGGTCGATCAGTTCGGGGAACCCGTCGGTCAGTAGGTAGCGGTCGAGCGTCGAGCGCAGACTCGCCCGCTCCCGGGTGACCGCCCCCTCGACTTGCCTGACTTTCCGCTCGAAAATTCGGGGATCTCCCCTCTGGACGGCGGAGGCGAAGGCGTCGCGCATCCCGAGACCGGTCTCGTTCCAACCGAACTCCCCGGAGAGGTACATGAGGACATCCACGTACTTCCAGGCCATCAGAAGGTGCGTGGAGATACGACCGGTCAAGCTCGCCGACGAACCACGTTGAAGCTCGGAAAAAGAGCTTGACGAAATCAGAAACTTGACGGGGTACTTGAGGTCGAACCAACCCTTCAGGTCACGGTGCCAGTCCTCGACCTTTGTAACCTCATCCAGGAACACATAGATCGTTCCTTTCTCTTTGCGCCAAGGATGACCTAGGACGCGATCTGCGAACACATTTAGACAGTCGTTGAGCGGACTGTCAGCAGTTGCGGCCAGCCCCGGAAGATCGAAACTCACGAAGAGAATTCTCGAAGGGGCAACGGACGAGGCGAGTAGATGGTCTACGAGCTGGTAGAGAAGAGTGGTCTTCCCGACCTGTCGGGGTCCACCGATGGCCGAAATCGGCTTCGAGTGGATCTCGTTCCTCAGGACGAAATAGTCTCTTCGTCGATACTCGTGCGAAAGGCCGTTGGGGACTTTACCGTCGGCCCACCACGGATTGGCATCGATGAGCAGTCGATAGACCTCGTCGCCGTCCGTTGCCATGTGATGTGTCTTAGTACATCATTCATATTTAGATTTGATGTACTGTGACATGCCACATTGTCGGCTGACCTGGAGCCGGCTTCGCTACCTCCGTCGATTGCCAGAAACTCCTAGCCGATCCCCGGAATCGCTCGAATTGGGCGTTCCGAGAGGCGGACCATCTCGTGTGCAGGCGCCAGACCGTGATGACAGGGCTTCTCGAGGGGTGCAACGAGCGCTGCAGCCAGCTCTGCTATACGGGCCGCCGGCGTCGAGCCTCGGGATTTCCGGCGCGTGGAAGACGAGGGTACGGTCACCCGCGTGAGGGGTAGCGTATAGTGCCTCCGCGTAGGAACGGCACGCACATAGCCGACCTCTCCCATTTGACCCCGGATGCGGGACGCCGCCCCCATACTCTTTCTCGTCTTCGTAACACCCTGTGTCGAGTTTTTGACCGGTTCAAGTTCGGCCATCGCCGCGGTCTCGGTGCCGTCCGCGGCGTTCACGTTTTTCCTCCTCACTTGGCCGAGCTATGCCTTCCCCGTCCTCTTGATCCGCGAGGCCGTCGTCTCGTGGACCAAGGGGACCGCCTCCCTGCTCGCCCTTGGCATATCCTACGGGGCCCTGAACGAGGGATTGCTCGCGAAGACGTACTTCGTCGTAACCCCGACCTCCCCCTCTCTCGGGGGCGGAGCGGGACACTGGCTGGGCGTGAACTGGCCCTGGGTGACCGAGATCACGCTTTTCCACATGATCGTGAGCATTTCGGTCCCCGTGCTGCTGAGCTTCCTCATCTTCCCCGATACACGTCACAAGCGGCTCCTCAGCGACCGGTCGATTCGCGGGTTTGTGGCCATTATCGTGATCGAGGTTCTGGGCATCTTGACCCTGCAGTCGTTGTTCAGCCCAGTCGTCCGAGCACTCCTGCCCGAGATTCTGATTCCGACGGCCATCCTCGCGGGCGGAATTCTACTGGCGCGGCGACTGCCGCTCCCGGACCCGGCGCGGGTCCTTCAGGGACGGTTCGCACGCTCGAACTATCTCGTGGTCGCGGGATTGGGATTCTTCGTCCTGACGTTCGCCCCGATACTGTCGTTCTTTCCCTTACCCTTCGTGCCCGACGGGTCGCTTTCGAACCTGTTCTTCCGAATAGGTCCCGCGGGGGGAGTCCTTGGAACGATCTACCCCCTGGGCTTCGCGTATCTCGCCATCCGCTTTTTCTCCCGGAATACGCTGACC
>JASHPT010000007.1 GCA_030037955.1 Thermoplasmata archaeon | reverse complement strand
CCGCTCGTCCACGCAAGCCATCAGAAGAAGGTGCTGGACTGGGTGCAGACCGGTAAGAACGAGGGCGCGAAGCTTCGGGTCGGGGGCGCCGAACCGGGGGGGAAGCTCAAGGCCGGTGCCTTCGTGAATGCGACCGTCTTCGACCAGGTCGCTCCGGACATGCAGATCGCCCAGCACGAGATCTTCGGGCCGGTACTGGATGTGATCGAGTTCGAGAAGTTCGACGAGGCGCTCGAGATCGCGAACGGCGTCGAGTACGGTCTCGCCGGCAGCGTCTGGACGCAGAACGTGCGGACCGCCATGCGCGCGGCGAACTCACTGCGTTTCGGCGACGTCTGGGTCAACGACCACCTCCCGATCGGGTCCGAGACGCCGCACGGCGGTTTCAAACAGTCCGGGTTCGGCAAGGACCTCGGCGTCGACTCGCTCAACGACTACACCGTCGTGAAGAACATGTACATCGACCTCACGGGGCTGGCCCGGAAGGGCTGGCACTACACGGTCTACGGCGACCCGAGCTAGGTCGCGGGCGGGCGTCGCTCCATGGCATCGGCGGAATCGAAGGAGACCGGCCTCCTCTTCATCGGCGGCCACTGGATCCCCTCCCGTACGGACCGGTGGCAGGAGGTCCGGGACCCGTCCACGGGCCGGCCGCTGGGCCGGGTGTCCGTGGCCTCGAGGGACGAGGCGGCGGCCGCCGTAGACGCGGCCGCGGCGGTCGAGGAGTCGTGGGGCTCTACCCCCATCCACGAGCGGGCCCGGCTGCTCCGCACGCTGTCCGACCGGCTGGCGGCCGATCAGGAGGGCATGGCGCGTCTGATCGCCCAGGAGGTCGGGAAGCCGATCGTCGATGCCCGTGTCGAGGCGACTCGGGCCGTCACGGTCTACCAGTACGCCGCCGATGAGGCCCGGCACCTGACCGGCGAGTCATTCCCGGCGGACGCGTACGCCTACCCGGTGGGCAACGAGCGCCGGTTCCTCTTCTCCGTCCGGGACCCGATCGGAGTCGTCGTCGCGATCAGTCCGTTCAACTTCCCCCTGAACCTGCTCTCGCACAAGGTGGCGCCGGCACTCGCGGCCGGCGATCCGGTCGTGATCAAACCGACGAGCGCGGCCCCGCTCACGGCCCTTCGGCTCGCTCGGCACGCGGAGGCCGCCGGGTTCCCCACGGGCGTGATCAACGTCGTCGTCGGACCGGGAGGGGAGGTCGGCGACACCCTGGTCGAACATCCGCGGACCCGGCTGGTCACGTTCACGGGGTCAACCGCCGTCGGAACGGGCATTGCGTCCAAAGCCGGTCTGCACGCGAAGCGCGTGATCCTCGAGATGGGTGGGATGGACCCGTTCATCGTGCTCGACGACGCCCCGCTGGACGCGACCGTGGCCGCGGCGGTGCGGGGCGCGTTCGGATATTCCGGACAGGTCTGCACCGCGTCGAAGCGCCTCCTGGTCTCGGACGCGGTGGCCGACCGGTTCGCCAAGGCCTTTTCCGAGAAGGCGGCCACCCTGAAGGTCGGCCCCGCCCTCTCCGAAGACACCCAGGTCGGACCGGTCATCGACCCGGCCGCGCTCGACCGGATGGACCAGTTCGTCGGCGATGCGGTGTCGCGGTCGGCCAAGGTACTGCTCGGAGGCTCGCGAGCGCCCGAGCTCGGCTCCGGGTACTTCTACCACCCGACCGTCCTCGACGCCGTACCGGTCGACTCCAAGGTGGCGCAAGAGGAACCGTTCGGCCCGATCGTTCCGATCCTTCGGTTCCACGACCTCGACCAAGCGGTCCGCATCGCCAACGGAACTCCCTACGGTCTCCAGGCCGCGGTCTACACGAACGACCTCAAGCGGGCGTTCGCCGTGGCGAAGCGCATCCGGGCCGGCGGGGTCCACATCAACGACCCCACGACCCTGCGCTGGGATGCGTTGCCGTTCGGGGGTGTGAAGGAGAGCGGACTGGGGCGGGAGGGCTTGCGCTACGCCATGGAAGAGATGACCGAGGTCAAGCTCATCTCGGTCAACTACGGCTGAGGCCGACGACCGGACGGGGGGTCGGCCCGGACGTACGACGTCGTCGTGGTGGGCGGGGGGCACAACGGGCTGACCTGCGCCGCCTACCTGGCCCGGGGCGGAGCCCGGGTCCTCGTGCTCGAGCGTCGGCCGATCGTCGGGGGCGCCTGCGTTACCGAGGAACCGTGGCCGGGATTCCGGATCAACACCTACGCCTATCTGGCCGGGATGCTGAGTGGGCGGGTCATCGATGACCTGGGCCTCGCCCGCCACGGCTACCGGACGATCCCGCACGACCCGGAGGCGTTCCTACCGTTGCCCGACGGCCGCTCCCTCACCCTCTGGTCGGATCCCGTTCGTTGCCAGAAGGAGATCGCGAAGTTCTCCCAGAGGGACGCCGCCGCCTATCCGAGGTACCTGCAGCGCTGGAGCGAGGTCATCGCCCTGCTGGGCCCGGTCTTGGGCGGACCGCCGCCGTCCCTCCGGCAGCTGGCCGAACAGTTCCGGGGTCCCGACTACGAGCGGTTGCTGCGCGACCTCGTGCTCCGCAGCGCCGAGGACCTGTTGTCCGAATGGTTCGAGTCCGAGGAGCTCAAGGCCGCGCTCGGCTTCAGCGCCTGTGTCGGCGCGTTCACCAGCCCTTCTCGACCGGGGACCGCCTACGTGCTGGCGCACAACAGCGTGACCGAGCTCGAGGGCCGCGCCGGGGCCTGGGGATTTACTGTCGGCGGCATGGGACGTACCACAGAGGCCCTGGCTGCAGCGGCCCGCGGATTCGGCGCGGAGATCCAGACCGGGACCGGCGTGAAGACCTTCCTCGCGCACGATGGCCGGGTCGTGGGGGTCGAGACCGAGGACGGCCACCGAATCGACTCGCGGGTCGTCGCGTCGGCGGTGGACATCAAGCGCACCCTGCTCTCGCTCACCCCGCCGGAGCTTGTCTCCGACGAGGTGGCTCGGCAGCTCCGGGGCTTCCGGACATGTGCCACGACGTTGAAGTTCAACGCCGCGCTTCGGCGCCTTCCGCGATTCTCTGCGAAGCCCGAGGTTCCCGGCCCGCACCACCAGGCCTCGGTCATGATCGGTCCCTCGCTCGAGTACCTCGACCGGGCCTACGAATGCGCTCGGGCCGGCCGACTCTCGGACCCGCCCTTCGCGGAGATACTGTTCCAGAGCGCTGCGGACCCGAGCGTGGCCCCGCCCGGTCACCACACGATGACCTGCTCGGTCAAGTACGCGCCCACGAGGCTCGCCGAGGGAGCCTGGTCCGACCACCGGGCCGCCGCGGCCGACCTGGTGCTCGGCACGCTCGAAGAGTATGCGCCGGATATCCGCGAGACCGTGGAACACGCCCAGGTGGTGACTCCGCAGGACATCGAGACGACTCTCGGGATGACCGGCGGGAGCTGCTTCCACGGCGACCTGACGCCGGATCAGATGTTCTCGATGCGGCCTTTTCCGGGGGCCAGCGGCTACCGGCTCCCGGTGCCCGGACTCTATCTCTGCGGCTCGTCGGCACATCCGGGCGGAGGGGTCACGGGGATCCCGGGGCGGAACGCGGCGGAGGTCATCCTTGCGGACCTGAGGCAAGCCGCCCACACGTCCGGGTAAGAGGTGTCCGCTTCGCGTACCACGACCGAGCGTCGTGGCGCGCCACCGGGGAGACTCCGAGCCCCGCCTTCGCCGTTACTCGGGGAGCACCTGAGAGCCCGTCCGCTGGAAGTCGTTGTCAAAGGTGAACGCGGAAGCGATCCCTAGCTCTCGCATCACCGCGAAACTGGTGCCGTCGGGGAAGCCCCAGTCCCGCCGACCCTGGTCGAAAAAGACCTCCCGGGCCGCCCGGAACTGTCCGGGTGTAATCCAGATCTGCTGGAGGCTGCGAAGGGAGTCCACACCGTCGGCGAACCTCATCGAGACCTCGGGCCCTACTCTCGTCCGCCGCAGACGGCACGTCGCGTCCAGGATGAAGTCCGTGGTAAAGAGACGGCCCGGGCCGCCCGACGCTGGTCTCCGGCTCCTGCCGATCGCCGCAGGATGAGTCCCGTCCCGTACGTCGAAGACAGCGAGCCGCGGGTTAAATACCGGAGCCGGGGTGGGCGGCGCGTGCCGTCCTACGACGCCATTGTCATCGGGGCCGGTCACAACGGCCTCGTGGCAGCTTCCTACCTGGGCCGTGCCGGGGCTAAGGTGCTGGTCCTGGAACGTCGACCGATTGTCGGCGGCGCGGCGGTCACGGAAGAGCCGTGGCCCGGCTACCGGATCAACACGTTCTCCTACGTCGCCGGACTGCTCCGCCCCCAGATTGTACAGGACCTCGAGCTCGCAAAATACGGCTACGAGACGATCCTCTACGACCCACAGTCATTCGTCCCGTTCCCGAATGGCACGTCCCTGAGCCTGTGGAACGACACCGAGAAGACGCAGAAGGAGATCGCGAAGTTCTCCCAGAGGGACGCCGCGATCTATCCCAAGTACGAGGAGTACTGGGACAACGTCCTCGACCTGGTCGAGCCGCTCCTCCTCGCCCCGCCCGTGCCCCTGCCGGAACTGGTCGGCATGTTCGAGGGACCCCAGGCCGAGGAACTGGTCCGAGAACTCTTCCTGCTGAGCGCCTGGGACTTCCTCGACGAGTGGTTCGAGAGCGACGAGGTCAAGATCAGTTTCGCGACCAACGCCGTCATCGGCGAGATGTGCGGGCCCCGGACTCCCGGGACCGCCTATGTCCTCGCCCACCACAACATCGGCGTACTCGATGGCCAGCGCAAGGTCTGGGGGTTCTCGAAGGGCGGCATGGGTCGGATCTCCGAAGCGCTGGCAGCGTCGGCGCGCCACCACGGAGTGGAGATCCGGACCGGCGTCGGGGTCGGCAAGGTACTCCTGCACGACGGCAGGGCCGTCGGGGTGGAGACGAGCGCGGGCGAGCAGATCCACTCCAGGGTCGTCGCCTCCAACCTCGATGTCAAACGAACCCTCCTCGACCTCGTCCCGCCGGACGTAGTGCCCTCCGAGATCCGGCACCAGGTCGAGCGGTTCCGGACCCGGGGGGCCGCCCTCAAGTTCAACGCGGCCCTTCACGACCTTCCGGAGTTCACCGCTGCCCCCGGCCGGCCCGGTCCCCATCACAAGGGGGCGGTCGAGATCGCGCCCTCGATGGAGTACCTCGAGAAGGCCTTCGACGATGCGAAGTACGGACGGTTCTCGACCCACCCGTTCCTCGACATCGAGTTCCAGAGCGCCTCCGACCCCAGCATGGCGCCGCCGGGGAAGCACGTCATGACCTGCTTCGTCATGTACGCGCCCCGCGAGCTCGCCGGTACCACCTGGTCCGAGTTCAAGCCGACCGCCGGGGAGCGGTGTCTCGATACGATCGCGGAGTACGCGCCGGACATCCGTCGGCAGGTCCACCACTGGCAGGTCGTATCGCCGGAGGACATCGAAAACACGCTCGGGATGTCCGGGGGCAACATCTTCCAGGGCGACATCACGCCGGACCAGATCTTCTCGTTCCGGCCGCTCCTCGGATGGAGCAGCTTCCGGACGCCGATCCCGGGGCTCTACTTCTGCGGCTCGACCGCACACCCGGGCGGCGGCGTCACCGGCGGCCCCGGGTACAACGGCGCCCACGCGATCCTCGAGGACCTTCCGGGCCTCCCGAAGGGCTGAGCCGGGAGGTCGGTGGATGCGGGGCCGCAAGCGTCCGGCCGCCCGGGTCACCGGGCCCGGACAGGAGCACTGGAAGCGGTACCAGGAGCTGTTCCCGAAGTACTTCTGGTCGGAGGAGACCCGGCTCGCGAGCATCGTCGTCGCCGATGCGAAGGGGTCGATCGTCCGGGACACGTCGGGGAAGCAGTACATCGACCTCACGAGCCAGTGGGCCACGAACAATCTCGGCAACGTTCCGGACGAGGTGCTGGACGTGACGGTCCAGGCCCTGGCCCGGTACGGGTTCCTGACCTACTTCATGAACCCGCACCTGCCGATGATCGAGCTCGCCGAGCGGCTCATCGAGAACCGGCCGTCGTCGAATCTCACCCGGGTCTTCCTCGAGCTGTCCGGCACGGGGGCGGCCGAGGGAGCGGTCAAGCACGCCGTCGAGGCGAGCGGCCGGCCGCTGATCCTGAGCTTCCTCGGCCAGTACCACGGGCTGTCGATCGGGACGAACCTCATCGGCAGCTTGAGCGCCCACGAGCGGCGGCACTGGGAAGCCTGGGGCGGCGGCGCCGTCTACGCTCCGTATCCGTTCCCGTACCGGCGGCCCCCGGGCATGACCGAGGCCGACTACGGGGGCTGGGTCCTCGAGTACATCGAGGAACAGATCCTCGGCCGACAGGCCGAGGCGGACCGGATCGCCGGGGCGATACTCGAGCCCGTGGCGTGCGAGGCCGGTATCTGGATCCCGCCGGCCGGGTTCGTGCGGGGCCTCGCGCGGCTCTGCCACGATCACGGATGGTACCTCATCGCCGACGAGGTCGAGACCGGTCTCGGTCGGACCGGCAAGATGTGGGCGATCGAGCACTTCGGCGTCGCCCCCGACCTGATGGCGATCGGGAAGGGGATCTCGGGCGGCATCATGCCGATCGCCGCCGTGATGGGCACCGAGGAGGTCATGGGCCGGGCCAAGGTCGCCGCTGGCACCACCTTCGCCGGTCATCCGGCGGCCTGTGCGGCGGCGAGCAAGACGCTCGAGATCCTGCGTCGGGACCGGATTCCGGAGCGTTCGGCCCGCCTCGGGCGCGCCGCCCTCCAACGGATGAAGGAATGGGAGCGCTTCGTCCATGTGGGCGAGGTCCGCGGCCTCGGCCTGTGCCTCGCCGTCGAGCTGGTCCAGGACAAGGCCTCGCGGCGCCCGGACCCGAAGCGCGGCCGACAGGTCTTCTTCGATTGCGTTCAGCACGGCACGATCCCGCTCTGGAACTACGGGGACCACGTGATCCGGATCGAGCCGCCGCTCACGATCGATCCGGAGACGCTCGACGCCGGACTCGATACGCTGGAACGCGCCCTGCGTCGGTACGCCGCCCGCTGAGACATGCGAAGCGCCCGAACCGGGCTCCGCTCGCACGAGCCGCGTTCCCGAGGAATTCCGTTCCGAAACGGTCAACTTCGGACCAGTTCCGGGTCCGGATTCTCTCCGAATCGGCAAAATTTCATGCAAAATCGCTATTTCTGGAGAATAAATCGCCCTATTCGACATTCCAACACCGTATAGCCCATACATCTCACCGGCGAGGCTAACAGCAACCCGGTATTGCCGTGTGGCTTACAGGTCCAATCCAAAGGATAGAGCGGTAATCTATATCGAAATCCCATGGTAATACCCGCTCTGGCGCCAAGTTTTTATGGGCCGGGCGGTCCAGTTCCGTTGATGCCGGCGTTGGCGAGCGCTCGGAAGGGGGTGCGGCCCGGGGAGCCGACCGGCCACCTGTCCGGGACGACCCCGGATGGCCACGTCTACCAGGATGACGCCGTCCTTCGGACCGAGCTCCAGCGATTCTACTACCGGAACTGGCTTCTGGTCGGCCGCGACGAGCAGATCCCGAAGGCCGGGGATTACCTGACCCGGACGATCGGCACCGAGGCGGTCTTCATCGTCCGGGATAAGGACGGTCAGGTTCGCGCCTTCCAGAACGTCTGCCGGCACCGGGGCACGCAGCTCCTCGAGGACGCCTGCGGCACCGGTCTCAACTCGATCACCTGCCCGTACCATGCCTGGGTCTACTCGCTGGATGGTCGGCTCACGGGCGCCGGCCATATGCAGGCCGTCCAGGGGTTCCGGAAGGAGGACAACGGCCTGTTTCCGGTCCGGGTCGAGAGCGCGGCCGGCTTCCTCTGGCTCAACCTGGACCCGGCGGCGAAGCCGCTCGCGGCGCAGCTGGGCCCGTTCCTGCAGCGTATGGCCCGGTTCCCGATCGCGACCCTGCGTGCCGGCCCCGGCCATACGTACACCATCGAGGCGAACTGGAAACTCATCGTGGAGAACTACTCCGAGTGCTACCACTGTGCCCCGATCCACCCGGAGCTGAATCGGATCACCCCGTACTTCACCGGCGACAACGACGCGTACTTCACCGAGGGAAAGGCCCAGTTCAACGGCGGCTACCAGACCTTTGCCGGCGATTACACGTCGATGACCATGACCGGCTACACGAAGCGGCCGCCGCTTCCCGGCATGACCGAGGAGGACCGGAAGCGGATCTACTACTACGTCCTCTGGCCGAACACGTTCTTCAGCCTCCATCCGGATTACCTGATGGTCCACACGGCCTGGCCGGTCTCGCCCGGCCGCTCGCGGATCGAGAACAGCTTCTACTTCGACCCCGAGGTCATGGCCCGGCCAGACTTCGACCCGTCCGACGCCGTCGGCGTCTGGGACATCATCAACAAGCAGGACTGGCACGTCTGTGAGCTGGCCCAGAAGGGCACACAATCCCGGAACTGGCACGGCGGCCGGTACTCCGAGCAGGAGACGCTGGTCTGGGACTTCGACGCCTACTACACGGAGCAGATGCGGCGCCCGGCGCCCTGAGGTGGTCGGATGAGTAGCTCGGCGCGTCCGTCGGCCCCGCCGACCCCGGTGCGGGAGCCTCGGGCCTCCTCGGCGTTCCAGGCGGTGGACCGGCCGCTGCGCGAGGCCGCGACGCTGCCGGGCTGGATGTTCTCCGACCCGTCGCTCTACGCGGAAGAGCTCCGTCGGCTGTTCCACCGGACGTGGACCTGCGTCGGCCGGGAAGACGAGGTCGTCGGACCCGGCGGCTTTCTCACGGTCGAGGTCGGCGGTTCGGGGGTCGTGATCGTCCGAGACAAGGAGGGAAGCCTCCGCGCATTCCACAACGTCTGCCGTCACCGGGGCACCCGCCTCGTGGAGGAGGCTCAGGGCACCGGCCGCGCGAACCTCCAGTGCCCGTACCACGCATGGACGTACGACCTCTCGGGGCAGCTGCGTGGCGCCCCGCACATGAACGGTGTCGAGAACTTCGACAAGCGGGACTACTCGCTCCACCCGGTCGCCCTCGAGACCTGGCGCGGTTTCCTCTGGGTCAATCTCGACCCAGCGGCTCCGCCGCTGTCCCAGCACCTCGGCGCCCTCGTCGACCGGGCCCGGCCGTTCCCCCTCGAGCGCCTCCGTCGGGCCCATCGCGTGACCTACGAGATCGCCGCCAACTGGAAGCTCGTGCTCCAGAACGCCAACGAATGCTACCACTGCCCGGGCGTCCACCCGCAGCTCGTCAAGATTACGCCGTACACGTCCGGCGAGGAGGACATCCACCGGGGCCCGATCTTCGGCGGCTGGATGGACATGGTCCCCGGGGCCGAGACCCTCACGGCGACCGGCCGCAGCGCCCGGACTCCGTTCCCCGGTCTCTCGGCGGAGGACCGGCGCCGGGTCTACTACTACGTCCTGTTCCCGGCGAACTTTCTCGCGCTCTCGACGGACTACATCACGCTCGACTGGTTCCAGCCGATCGGGCCGGACCGCACGCGGCTCATGTTCGACCTCTACGTCGACCGGGACGAGCCGGACCCGGCGGCCGATGCGATGGACTTCTGGGAGACCACGAATCGGCAGGACTGGCACATCTGCGAGATGGCCCACCTGGGCTCCCGGACCGTTGCCTACGACCAGGGGCGGTACTCCACGGAAGAGGACACCGTCCACGCGATCGACCAGTACTATCTCCGCGAGATGGGACTCCTCGGACCGGCGCGCGACTGACGGCGGGGGGTCGTACGGGCGAACCCGCCGACGGTAGGAACGGGCGATGGCGGAGTTCGACGCGATCATCATCGGTGCCGGCCACAACGGCCTCGTAACGGCCGGCTACCTGGCCCGGGCCGGCGCCCGCGTCCTCGTGCAGGAGAAGCGCGGCATCGTCGGCGGGGCGAGCGTTACGGAAGAGCCGTGGCCCGGCTTCCGGATCAGCACCTTCGGCTACGCGGCAGGGCTCCTGCGGCCGAAGATCGTCGACGAGCTCGAGCTGAAGCAGTACGGGTACCGCCCGATCCTCTGCGACCCGCAGGGATTCTCCCCGTTCCCCGACGGCCGGTCCCTCACGTTCTGGCTGGACGAGGAAAAGACCCAGCAGGAGATCGCCCGGTTCTCGGCCCGGGACGCGGCAGCCTATCCGAAGTACCTCGCATGGTGGGACAGCGTTCTCGACCAGATCGAGCCGATCCTGCTGGCGCCGCCCGTGCCCCTCGGCGAGATGCTGAGCACGTGGACCGGGGGCGACCCCCAGGTGCTTCTGAAGGAGCTGTTCCTGCAGAGCGCCGCCGACCTGCTCGACGGCTGGTTCGAGTCGGAGGAGCTCAAGGGCGTCCTCGCCTCCTCCTCGATCATCGGCACCTTCGCAGGTCCCCGGACCCCCGGGACGGCGTACATCCTCGCGCACAACAACGTCGGGATCCTGGACGGCCACCGGCGCATCTGGGGCCTCGCCCAGGGCGGGATGGGTGGCATCACGCAGGCGATGGCGCGGTCGGCGACCCAGCACGGAGCCGAGGTCGTCACCGGAGACGGGGTCCGAGAGATCCTCGTCGAGGGCGGACGGGCCGTCGGCGTGTCGACCGAGTCCGGTGCGGTCCACCGGGCCCCGATCGTAGTCTCGTCGCTGGACCTCCAGCAGACGTTCCTCCGGTTGCTCCCCGAGGCGGCCGTCGACGGCGGCTTCCGTTCCCGGGTCCAGAAGATCCGCAGCGAGGGGGCCTGCCTCAAGTTCAACGCCGCGCTGGACCGGCTGCCCCGGTACACTGCCGCGCCGGAGCCGTCCCGTCTCGCCGGTGCCCTCGATATCGCGCCCTCGGTCGACTACCTCGAGCATGCCTTTGACGAGGCCAAGTATGGTCGCTTCTCGAGCCGGCCGTACATCGACATCTACCACCAGAGCCTGCTCGACCCGTCGGTCGCGCCTCCGGGCAAGCACACGATGACCTGCTTCGTCGAGTATGCTCCGACGCACCTGCGGAACCGCGCGTGGGACGAGGTGCGGGCCGAGGTCGCCGAGACTGTCCTCTCCACGCTCGAGGAGTATGCCCCCGACATCCGGTCCGTCGTCCGGGCGTGGCAGGTCGTCACGCCGCAGGACATCGAACGGGAGCTGGGCATGACCGGGGGCAACATCGACCAGGGCGACATCACGCCGGACCAGTTGTTCTCGTTCCGGCCGATCCCGGGCTGGACCTCGTACCGCACGCCGATCCCCGGTCTGTACCTCTGCGGCTGCGCCACACATCCCGGGGGCGGAGTGCTCGGGGCACCGGGCCACAACGCCGCCCAAGTGATCCTTGCGGACATGGCCACGGGCCAACCGCGGAGCGCATCCGACAGCCCCTCCGCGGCCTGAGCCCGGGTGAGTCCTCGGCGAGGACGGAGCGTGCGCGCCCCTTCGCCCGTGCGAGTCTATATCAAGGGGTACGGGCTAAGCGCGCCGCTCGGACCCCGTTCCCGGTCCGGCCGTGGGACTGCGATAGAATGGAACCCCGATACCTGCGGGTAACGGCCATCATCGTCGCCGTGATTACCGTGGGCGCCGCGGCCGGCACGTACCACTACTACTCCTCCTCGGCCAGCAGCTGTGCCCTGCAGTCGACGGACCCGCTCATCTTCGACCAGGCGGAGCAGGTCCACACCCTCGACCCCGACTGGGCCTACTCCACCCCAGACTGGGGCGCCGTCCAGCAGGTCTACCAGGCCCTCGTGATGTACAACGGGTCGAGCACCACGAACTTCACGGGGATGCTCGCCAAGAACTGGACCGAGTCGGCGGACGGGCTCCACTGGAACTTCACCCTGCAGCCGGACATCTACTTCTCGAACGGGGACCCGGTCAATGCCTACGTGATGTGGTACTCGCTGTACCGCACGATCGCGATGTTCGGCTCGGACCAGTATCTCCTCGCGGAGAACTTCTGGCTCCCGAACGTGAGCTACTACTCTCCCGCGAACGCGACGACCGCCGCGGAGAACTCCCTGCTGTGGGATCTCAACAACTTCAATTTCTTCAGTCCCACCGGCAACGAGACGAGCATCATGATGGCCTCGAACCAGTCGTTCCAGGTCATCAATCCCTCGACGATCGAACTCAACCTGGGCTTTGGCTACATCGACCTCAACACGACCGTGGCCTACACCTACCTTCTCGCCGAGATCTCCAGCGTCGGGGCCACCGCGGTCGACCCCAAGGTCGTGCAGGCGAACGGCGGGGTGCAGTACGGCGAGACGAACGGCTACCTGCAGAACCACATGATGGGCACCGGCCCCTACGTCCTCGAGCTCTGGACGCCGGGGAGCAGCATCTCGTTCGCGCCGAGCACGAACTACTGGGCCACCAGCCTCGCCGCCGCCGAGCCCTGGAACAACAACATCCAGCCGGCCAAGACCTCCATCGAGGTCAGCTTCCAGGAGGACCCGGCGATCAACGTCCAGAACTTGAAGACCGGCGCCGTCGCCGGCGCCTCCTTCGCCTACCTCGGCCCCGACACGGTCCACGACCTCGCGAACGTGCCGTGCGTCGTTGTCGACCCGCTGCCCCTCGCCTACTCGACCACGAACGGCGGCTGGTGGCTCTACATGAACCAGTCCTACCAGCCGTTCAACAACCTCTCCGTGCGGGCCGCGATCACGCACGCCATCAATGTCACGCAGATCATCACCGAGGCGTTCGGCGGCTACGCCTATCCGTGGGTCGGCCCCGTGCCTCCGGGATATCCGGATTACAATACGGCGAATCTGCCGAATTCGAACTACACCTACAACCTGTCACTCGCGATGCAGGAGATGAACGACTCTCCGTGGCCGATCGGCCACCCCTATCCGCTCACGATCAACTTCGTGTATGTGGGTCCGAGCCCGGACTTCGACTTCGCCTCCTACCTGATCGAGCAGGACCTCGCCAAGATCGGTATCACGATCAACCCCGAGGCGCTGCCGCTCAACACGTACTACACCCTCGAGAGCTACGACGGAACGACGAACGTCTGCGAGGCCCAGAGCACGGCGAACGGCGGACCGTATCCGTTCGGATGGGAGTTCTACACCTCCGACTGGATCTCGCCGGACGACTGGACGCTCAACAACGTCCTGAGCTGGGGCTCCGCGAACCAGTGCATGGGCGGCTACGACAACCCGGCGATGGACACCCTGTCGCTCGAGGCCGCCGGCGAGCACAACATCACGAAGGCGGCCCAGGACTACGCGCTCATGGAGACGACGCTCGCCCAGAACTACACGGACGTCTGGCTGGTCATCCCGAACCTCTTCGCCGTCTACAACGTGAACGTCCACGGGCTGGTGCCGAACCCGATCGGCAGCTGCCTGCCCGCGTGGAACCTCGAGTGCAATACCGAGTACGGCACCTGACGGGCGCCCCGGGACGGGGGCGGGGGTGACAGGGGCGGGGGGTATACCCCCTCGCCGAGGGGCCTGCCCCCCTCCGGCACGTTATGAAGGGTCCGGGTACGCCGCCGCCCGAGGACTGGTAGCATTTCTCCTCGAGTGAAGATCGCCCAGATCGGGACCGGAGCCGTTGGGACTGTCATCGCCCGCCACCTCGCGGCGGACCCGCGGGTCGCCGAAGTGGTCCTCGCCGACGTGGACGCCCCCCTGGCGGCCCGCACGGCCGCCGCCCTCCCGGGCGGAAAGGCGCGCGCGGTCGGCCTGGACGCCGGGGACGTCGCCGCGGTCACCCGCGCGATCCAGGGCTCGGACGTGGTGATCAACGCCGCCGTCCCGCGCTTCAACGCCGCCATCCAGGCGGCGGCCCGGGAGGCCGGCGTGAACTACATCGACCTCGCCGCCGACAGTTCGGACCCGTACGTCGACGGTCCCAAGTGGCGGGACGCCGGCGTCACCGGGGTCATCGGCTTCGGCGAGGACCCGGGCATCAGCAACGTGATGGCCCGGTACGGCGCCGACCAGTTCGACCACGTGGAATCGATCCGGATCCGGGACGGCGACACCGCCTCCAGCGCCGAGTTCCCGTTCATCTGCCTCTTCAGCCCCGAGACGTTCATCGGCGAGACCCTGCACTCGTCGCGCCTCTGGCGTCACGGCCGGTACGAGACCATCCCGCCGTTCGGCGAGAAGGAGGTCTACCCGTTCCCGGAGCCGGTCGGGCCCCAGCCCGTCTACTCGGTCGACCACGAGGAGACCGATACGCTCCCGCGGTTCATCGGCAAGGGGATCCAGTACTGCGACTTCAAGCTCGCCCTGGACGACCGGAGCGTCCGCGTCCTCCAGACGCTCGGGGACCTCGGGATCTTTGGCACGGACCGCGCCGATACCGCGGCGGCCCGGAAAGCGATCCTCTCGATCATCCCGAAGCCGGCCCAGCTGGTCGGCAAGGTCGAGGGCTCGGCGGCCCTCATCGTCGCGGTCGAGGGCGAGAAGGCCGGGAAGCGTCAGCGCGTGACGCTGTCGGCAGCGATGAGCCACCCGGACGCGGCCCGGCTCCACGGCGCCACCGCCACCTCGTACTTCACCGGGTCGGGCGGCGCCGTCGGGGCGCTGCTGCTGGCGACCAAGGCGGTCGACGCGCCGCCCGGTCTCTACTCTCCCGAGAACCTCGACCCGGCCCCGTTCCTGCCGGCGTTGCGGTCCCTCGGCATCGACCTCAAGGTCGAGACGGTGCCGATCTCCGCCTACACGGCGTAGCCGTCCGGTCCCCGGTCAGGAGATCGGCGCGGAGCCGGGCGCCGCGCCGGCGCTCACGGCGGTGACGGCCAGGGCCCGGCGGCTCCGGGGATCCAGGACGTCCCGGAGCCCGTCCCCGAGGAGGCTGAAGGCCAGGACCGTGATGAAGACCGCCCCGCCGACGAAGATCGTCGGCCAGGGGTCCGAGGTGAGGAAGCTCGAGTAGTCGGAGATCATGTTGCCCCACTCGGGGATGTTCGGCGGAACGCCGAGACCGATGAACGTGATCGTCGAGAAGGCGATGAGCACACTGCCGACGTCGAGCGTGTAGTAGACGACGATCGGCTCCAGGATGTTCCGCACGATGTGCCGGGTGAGGATCTTTCCGCTCGAGAGCCCGGCCGCCTTCGCCGCCGTGACGTAGGGCGCGGACTTGACCGCCAGGACCTCGCCCCGCACCAGCCGAACGTAGAACGGCCACCAGGTCGCAGCGATCGCGAAGACCGCGTCGCCGAAGCTGCGTCCCAGGGACGCGGCGATGGCGAGCGCCAGGACGAGGCTGGGGAAGGCGAGGAAGACATCGGTGACCCGCAGGATCGTCACCGAGACCGCGCCGCCGAGGGTCCGCGGCGTGTCCCAGTAGCCGGACACGAGGCCCAAGCCGCCGCCGAGCAGGAGCGAGAAGAGCGTGATGCTGAGCCCGATGCTGATGTCGATCGGCAGCGCCGCCAGGACGCGGGTGAACACGTCCCGGCCGAAGTCGTCCGTGCCGAACGGATGGGCGGCCGAGGGGGGCAGGTACGAACCGGCGACGTCGGCGTTGGGCGGATACGGCAGGACCGATACGGCGTGGCCGACCAGGAACGGCGTGACGGTGGGGACGATCCAGACGACCAGGGTCGTGCCGGTGATGAGCACGACCAGAATGAACCCGACCAGCGTGAGCGGGTTGGCCTCGAAGATCCTCCAGAGCGTCAGCAGGCTCGCCCGGATCCGGGCGCCGCGGCTCACCCGGCGGGATCCCCGGAGGGACTGTTCGTCGCCGTCCATTCAGCGCCACTCCACCCGCGGGTCGAGGATCCCGTAGGCGACATCGGCGATGAGATTCGCCAGGACGACCCCGACCGAGAAGACGATGACCGTTCCGACGACCCCGGAGAAGTCGTAGTTGATGATGGAGTTGTAGGCGTAGTAGCCGATGCCCGGCCACTCGAAGATCTCCTCGATGACGACGGTGCCCGAGAGGAGGTAGCCGGCGGTCAGGCCGAGCACCGTGACGGTGGTGATCAGGGCGTTCCTGAGGGCGTGTTTGTAGAGGACCCAGAACTCCTTGAGCCCCTTCATTCGGGCGGTCCGGACATACTCGAGCGGAAGGACCTCGAGCATCGACGACCGGGTCATCCGGGTCGCGATCCCCATGTTGAGGAATGCCAGGGCGATCGCGGGCAGGGCGAGATGCTGGAGGGCGTCCCAGGTCCAGGGGAGATTGCCGGCGAGGAGGGCATCGACGACCGACATGTGGGTCCACTGGTGGAACGGCGGCGTGGAGCTGAAGTCGCCGGTGGACGGCAGCCCTAAGGCCGGTGCGACCGCGATGGCGAGGATGACGCCGCCGAGGTAGGTGGGGGTCGCCCATCCACTCAAGTAGAAGATCCGAACGATGTGGTCGCCCCAGCGGCCGTTGCTGTTCGCCGCGATGACGCCCAGGGGAATCCCGATGACGATCATCAGGAAGAGGGAGGCCAGGACGAGTTCCAGGGTCTCCGGGAAGTAGGTCCCGATCAGCGTCAGGACCGGCTGCTGGCTGATCGAGTCGACCCCCCAGTTGCCGGTCAGCAGGGTCTGGAAGTAGTGCAGGAGCTGGACGTCCACCGGTTGATTGAGGTCGAAGTACGACTTGCAGGCCTCGATCGACCGCTCGTCCGAGTGCGGGCCCAGCCAGACGACGCAGGGGTCGCTGACGGACAGATGCGTGATGATGAACGTGATGACGATGGCGCCGACGAGGACCAGGGCCAGCTGACCGAGACGCTTTCCGATGAACAGGACCAGGTCACTGGGGTTGCGTCCCACCGCGGTCAGCCTCCGGTCCGCCGCGCCGGGTGGGTGGCGCCGTAGAGGGCCACACCCCGGGACCGGGGAGGACTACTAATACCCCACGACCCGGCTTGCGGCCGCTACGGGCCCGGGAGGGGGCTCTCTCCCACGTTCAGGATGACGGTCTTGAGCTCGGTGAACGCCTCGATGGTCCACTTGCCCGCGACGCGGCCGAAGCCGCTACGCCGGAATCCGCCCCAGGGATGGTTGTAGTCCCAGTACAGGACGGGGTCGTTGATGACGACCTGCCCGGTCTTCAGGTCCCGGGCGAGCGTGAAGGCACGACGGATGTTCGCCGTGTGGATCGCCATGCTGAGCCCGTACCGGGGCAGGTTGGCCGCCGCGGCCGCCTCCTCCAGGGTATGGAACTCAAGGATCGGAGCGACCGGCCCGAAGGTCTCGGAGTTGCCGAGCAGCATCTCGGTCGTCACCCCGTCGACGACGGTCGGTGGGTAGTAGAGCTGCGTGGGGAGGCCGGCCGCCCTCCCTCCGCCCGCGAGCACGTGGGCGCCCTTGCCGACACCCTCCTGGATATGACGCTCCACCTTCGCGACGGTCGGTTCGTTGTTCATCGACCCGATGTCCGTCTCGTCCCGGCGGGGGTCGCCGAGCTTCCACCGGCCCGTCTCCTCGACCACTTTCCGGACGAGCGTGTCGTGCACCGTATCCTGCACCAGGATGCGGCCGTTGGCACAGCAGACCTGCCCCGCGTTGTTGTAGCAGCCGAGGGCGATGTCGCGGGCAGCCTTGGAGAGGTCCGCGTCGTCGAGGACGATGAGCGGACCCGAGCCGCCGAGCTCGAGACCCACCTTCTTGAGGCCGGCCCGATGGGAGATCTCCTCCCCGGTCAGCGTCTCGCCGGTGAAGCAGATCCCGTCAACCTTCGGATTCTCCACCAGCTCCATGCCGGCGGTTGGGCCCGGGCCCGTGATGAGGTTCATCGCGCCCCGCGGAATGTCGGCATGTTCCATCGCCTCGAGGAAGTGCACGGCGCTGATCGGAGTCGTGGAGGCCGGCTTGAAGAGCACGGCGTTGCCGCAGATCAGCGCCTGGACCACGAACTCGCCGGGGAGCAGCCACGGGTAGTTCCATGGCGTGATGACGCCGACCGTACCCAGTGGCTCGCGGCGGAGCAGGTACATCATCTCGGGCTTGGAGTAGCCCTCGAGCACCGGCGTTTCGACCCGCTTCAGGTCCTCGGTGTTCCAGAGGAGGTTCGGAATGACCTCCGAGACCTCGAGCCGGGACTCCTTGATCGGCTTGCCCTGCTCGAGGGTAAGGTCCAGCGCCCAGGCCTCGATGTTCGGTCGGATGGC